>DASVXQ010000518.1:0-1884 GCA_036392615.1 Actinomycetes bacterium
GTCCACCGGCGGAAGGCCATCGAGCGCCGGCGCGCCGCCGGTGGCCAGCACCACCGCGCCGGCGGCCAGGTCGCCGAGGTCGCTGCGGACCCACACGCCGGCGCCGGCCGCCTCGATGCCGGTGACCCGCACCCCGGTGGCCACGGTCCCGGCCCGGCGGGCGAGCGCGGCGGCGAGCCGCAGCGGATGGACCCGCGCCTGGTCGCGGAGCAGCATCGCCCGATGGCCCGGCGCCAGGTTCGGCTCCAACTCCACAGCCGCCTCCGGGGACAGTTGCTCAACGCCCGGCGGCGCCTCCGGCACCCGCCACGCGTCCGCCTCCCCTGGATCCGCCGCCGTGCCCGGCAGCCGCACCGGGGCCTCTTCGCCGCCCACGGAGTCCGCCGCCCGCCGCCCGGCCGCCTGCTGGCCGGCTGCCGGCGGGAAGGTCTGCAGGATGTCCAGCGGCTCGACACCGAGCGCACCCTCCCACTCACGGTCCAGTTCTTTCCACAGGGCCAGGCTGGACCGGCCCAGGTTGACCAAGGGCTCCGGGTCGATGCCGAGATGGATGGCAGGCGCCAGGATGCCGCCGCCGCGGCCCGACGGGCCGTCCGCCAGCCTGCCCGCCTCGACCACGGCGACCTCGCCGAGGCCGGCGCGGCGGCACATCGCGGCCGTGACCAGGCCGACCACCCCGCCGCCGACGACCACCACGTCGTAGACGGAGCCGAGCCCGCCGGGTCCCGGGTCGAGCAGCCGCAGGTCCGCGTCCAGTTCCCAGACCGCGCGGTTCGGCAGCGCTGTCGCCGAATCGTCGAATCGCTTCATCGACTCGTCCCTTCATCGCCAAGGGCCGGATTATCCCGTGCCGCATCGACGGTCCCGGGCGTACGCGGCCTGGCGTAGCGGGCGCGCGACTGCGCCAGCGAGCGTAGCCACGGCCGCGCGGCTGTCCGGATGTCACCGCAGCGCGCGCTTCGTAGAGTGGAGCCCATGCGTGCAGCCAACTGGAGCCGGCGTCTGGGGACCATCCCGCAATGGGTGGTCGACACCTCGCTGGTCGCCCTGCTGCCGCTGCTGGCGCTGGCCGCCTTCCTGAGCGGCACCTCCCCCAACCTGGCCGCGGACGTGCCCGCCTACGGGCCCGGCCTGGTGGTCGCGCTGGTGCTGCTGGTGCGGCGGCGTGCCCCCCGGCTCACCGGCTGGCTCGCCGAGCGCCTGGCCGCCATCCCGGCGTGGGCGATCGACGTGGGCGTCGCGGTGGCGGCCGGGCTGCTCGGCGTCTACCGGGTGGCGGTCTCGGCGACCCCGGCGGACGCCCGGCCCGACGCCCTCGCCTACGCGCTGGCCGCCGGCATGGCGGTCGCCCTGCTGGCCCGGCGCCGCCAGCCGCTCGCCACCCTGGTCTGCGTCTTCCTGCTGTGGGTTGCCTACCACAGCGCCGACTACCCGGGCGGCGCGCCCGCGCCAGCCCTTTGGGTGGCGATGTTCACCGCCGGCGCCGCCGAACGGCAGCGCGGCGCTCTGCTGATCACCGCGATGCTCGTGATCGGCTCGGACCTGGCCGCCCGCACCAGGTACGGCGACGTGCGGCTGCTCGACAGCTCGCTGGACTCCAGCACCATGGTGCTGCTGGCCGCGCTGCTGCTCGGCGAGCTGGTCCACGGCCGACGTGCCCGGCTGCGCCGAGCGGAGCGGGACCGGCAGCTCGAGGCCGAGCGGCGCGTCGCGGAGGAGCGCCTGCGGATCGCCAGGGAGCTGCACGACGTGATGGCCCACACCATCGCGGTGATCACCGTGCAGGCCGGCGTGGCCGCCGACATGCTCGACCGGGCGCCGGACCGCTCCGGCGCGGCGCTGTCGGCCATCCGCGGCGCCAGCCGCGAGGCCATGGTCGAGCTG
>DASVXQ010000519.1:0-8146 GCA_036392615.1 Actinomycetes bacterium
TAGAGGGTGTCTGAAAAGCTGGTAGGCTGCGGCACTTCCCTGAGTCCCCTGTCCTGCAAGGAGCGCATCGGTGACCCCGCCGCGTCGCCGCTACCCCACCGACCTCACCGACACCCAGTGGCGCATCCTTGCGCCGCTGATCCCCCAACCCAAGCCCGGTGGCCGCCCGGCCACACACGACCGCCGCGAGCTGGTCAACGCCATGCTGTACTGGCTGCGGTCCGGCTGCGCTTGGCGGCTGCTGCCGCACGACCTGCCGCCCTGGCGGACGGTCTACCACTACTGGCGGGTCTGGCGCCGCCAGGGCCTGTGGGAACGCATCCTTGGGGTGCTGCGCACCCAGGAGCGGATCCTGAAGGGCCACAAGCCGACCCCCAGTGCGGGGATCTTGGACAGCCAGAGTGTGAAGACCACCGAAAAGGGGGGCCGCACGGCTTCGACGGCGCCAAGAAGCTAAATGGCCGCAAGCGGCACCTGCTGGTCGACACCCTCGGGCTGGTCTGCAAGGCGCACGTGACCGCGGCCGATACCAGCGACCGTGACGGCGCGGTGGGGCTGCTTGGCCGCCTGGACCGCCGCCGCTTCCCTCGGCTCCGGCATGGCTGGGCCGACCAGGGCTATCGCGGCCCGTTCCTTGGCCACGTCAAGCAGACCTTCAAGATCACCTTGGAGGTCGTGGGGCGTGCCGACGGTGGGCGGCGTCGTCGCTGGCTGCCGCCTGGGGCCGAGCCGCCGGTGGTGGCTGCCTTTGCGGTGGTGCCCCGCAGGTGGGTCGTGGAGCGGACCTTTGGCTGGTTGGGTCGGTTTCGTCGGCTCAGCAAGGACTACGAGTTCCTGCCAGCGACCTCGGAGGCGGTGATCTACCTAGCCATGATCCAGATCCTGACCCGCCGCCTCGCCAACAGGTAGCCCTTTTCAGACACCCTCTAGCGGTGGTTTGTTGAGACCGGGGCACTGATACCACACCTTCGCCCTTTCACCTGCGCAGATGTTCTGCCTTGGCCACGGACCGACGAGGCCGTGACCTGCACGCTTCCCGATTCCAACAAACCACCGTTAGGTGTCCACGTAGGTCCTCAACTGCTCCCGCAGCTCCTCCAGGGTGCACAGTCGCTGCGAGCTCATCTCCCAGTCGATCAGCAGCGGGCCGAGAGGCGATAGCAGGCCAGCTTCGGCGTGCCAGAGCCCTGGCATCTCCAGCAGTGCCCGCAGCACCCGCTGCTGCAGCGGTGGCAGGTCCGCGAACGCGACCTCGCGCTGCGGCCGCTCGGCCCCGAAGGCGAGCCGAATCAGGTTCGCTACCAGTGAATCGGCAGCCTGGCCTGACAGGGCCGGGAGCCGAGCAAGGAGTGCCTCGGCCGCCACCCGCTCGCGGAGAGCCGGGACGGCCCGCACCACCACCATCGCGTACCACTCGGGCTGCGGGAACAGGATCGCAGGGCGACGGCCCGCGGTGGTCACCCCGGTCAGCCAGCCAAGCAGTTCCGCAACGGCCGGCTCCGGTGGGGCCTGCGGGAACAGCCGTGCCAGCGCGACCGCCGCCGCCCAGCGCACCACCACATCAGCATCGCCAAGCAGCGCCTCCAGGCGCGGACGGTCGCTGGTCTCGCCCCGCCCGCCGGCCAGCAGCCCCACCGCGACCACCATGGTGGCCTTGGCGTCGGAGTCCGGCTCGGCCCCAAGCCGCGCCCGCAACAGCGGCAGGGAGGCCGGCGCCCAGTGGGGGAACCAGGCCAGCAGGTGGGCGGTGGCGCGCCGCAGCCGCACGTCGTCGTGGTCCAGCAGCCCCAGCAGTGACGGCACGGCCGCCTGGACGGCCTGGTAGGCAGCCAGCGCCCAGCCGGGATAGTCCGTGCCGGGATCGTCCCTCTCGGGGTTTGGGGTGAGGGTCGTGCGGGCGAGTTGGTCCAAGGTGGCCTCGACGATCCCGTCGGGCAGGCTGGCGGTGTCGTAGCCGATCGCCGCGTAGGTCAGCAGCCAGACGAGCCAGTGCCGCGCCGGGGTGTCGGCCGCTAGGGTCAGCTCGACCAGGAAGGGCACCGCCGGCGCGGTGGCCGCATAGCGGGTTCCCTGGTGCACGATGTTCCAGTACTCCCGCGCCCACTGGCGCACCTCGGGGTCCGGGGAGCGCAGCGCCCGCAACCACTGGGGCACATCGGTGGCGAGCCCGTAGGCGTGGCGCAGCGCGGCCCAGTCGACCCGGTCCAAGCCCTCGAGCATCGCCACCTCCACCGCGCAAGGGTCGTGCGCCGGTTGGTTGTACGCCACGGCTCCGGCAGCCTGGCCGCTTGTGCCCGTGGCTTGTTGGCCCAACGGCAATTCGGGGCCCGGGGTTACGGTGATCGGGCGTTGGTGGCGCAGGGCAGCCGGTTGTAGCACAGCCGGTCGCAGGCCAGCATGGCAAACGCGAAGAACCGCTCGGAGTCGCGGTCGTAGCGGATGCGCAGCCGCCGACACCCAGCCAGCCAGGCGATCGACTGCTCTGCCTTCCAGCGATGACGACCCAGCCGCTCAGACGACTCGATCCCACGTCGTGCGATCCGCACCTTGATCCCGCGGCGGGTCAGGTAGGCGCGGCAGCGGCGGTGATCGTAGGCCTTGTCAGCGTGGCACTTGTCGGGCCGGCAGCGCCGCCCACTGGCCGGCGTGCGAACCTTGGGGATGTCGTCCAGCAGCGCCTCAAACACCAGGCTGTCGTTGGTATTGGCCCCGGTCACCAGCAGCGACAGCGGCAGCCCGCCGCCTTCAACCGCCACGTGGAGCTTGGACCCGGGCTTGGCCCGGTCGACCGGGTTTGCGCCAACGTGGTCGCCCCCGTGTGGCCCGGAGGCTGAAGGAGTCCACGCTGATCCGTGACCAGTCCAGCGCGCCGGCCGCGCCGAGCTCGTCCAGCAGCAGCTCCTGCAGCCGCTCGAACACCCCGGCGCGGGCCCACTCGGCAAACCGCCGCCAGCAGGTGGTCACGCTGCCGCAGCCGAACTCGCCCACCGGCAGCAGCGCCCAAGGAGTGGAGGTGCGGGCCATGAACACGATCGCGGCCATGCAGGCGCGGTCGGGCACGGTGCGGGGCGCGCCGCCGCGGGCGTGGGAGGGTGGCGGTGGCAGCAGCGGCTGGATGCGCTGCCACAGAGCATCAGGCAGCAGGCGATCGGCCAGGGTGTTCATGGAGGGGATCATCCCAAACTACTCAGCGTCCACGCACGGCGATGGCGGGCGATCCGCAGGCGCGGTCACACGCTGGTGCCATACTTCCTCGGTGGACGGGTTTGCTGCTCGCAGGGTCGCCGAGCTGCCGCTCGGCCAGGTTGATCAGGTCCGCCCGATGGCGGCCGGCTGCTGGCTGGTGCAGCGCTCCAAGGCCAACGAGCTGCTGGTGGTGGACGCCCAGCTTGCGCCTGTGTGGTGGCTGCAACTGCCCGCTGCCGATTACGGGGTCGATCCCGTGACCGACGAGCATTCCGACTGGGAGCAGGAGCATCGGCTGCCATATCGCCAGCATGGCACCCATGCCGTCACCGACGACCTGTCGTTGGTCGCGCTGGCGCTGCGGCGGCATGTCCTGGTGTTGGACGGGCATGGGCAGGAGGTCGCGCGCTTCGGCCACCAGCCGTGGCGGATCGGTGAGTCGGGCTGCTGCGGGTTCTCCCGCCGTGGCCGCGACCTGTGGGCGATCGTGCCGCCCCGGCCGGAGCGGTTCTTTTGGCCCAGCGCCGAGCTGTGGCTGATCGACCTGCGGGGCAAGTCGGTGGTCGACTGGCGCAAGCTGGAGGCCATCTCGGTCGGCTGCCAGCCGGTCCACCATCCTGATGGGCAGACCATCGGCCTGGATATCGGTGAAGGCCAGGATGGCTCGTGGATCCGCTGGGCGCGGGCCGATCGCGGCCGCATCGACCTGCGGTTTGGCCCCGAGTGGGACCGGGGACTGACAGCCGTCCACCCCGACGGGGACGAATATCTCACGACCCCGCATCCCTGCGGCGCCAACACGCTGGTCCGGCACCAGTTCGCCGACGATCGTCCCGTCGAGGAGCTCGCCGCGGCTGACGTGCTTGGCCCAGACGAGCGATGGGACTTCTACGCGGGCTATCTCACCAACACGCTGATCCTTGCCAGCACTATGGAAATCGGCCAGGACAGCGGGCGGCATGTGCTGGTGCAGAGAGCACCGATGCGCCTGCTCGGCGAGGTGGTCTATTCGGACCGCGAACTGCCGGGCTGGATCGTAGGACCGCACCAAGACACCTGGTTGACCGTCGGTGACCACGGCGTCCAACGCTGGACCCTGGCCGGTCCGGCAGGGTAGGGCTCACGGCTTGTCGGCAAGCCGATCTACCACACGACGAGGCTGCTGACGCCTCGCGTCAAATCACTTCAGCTACAGGCCACCTGGTTCCGGAATGTCCTCTAAGACCACCACTGCCACTGACCCCACCACTTGGGCGGAGCGTAGTGGTTTCACCCGCTGCACCTGCACGGCAACCTGAACAGTGGGACATCTGTTGTTCGGGTCGAGACGTCGAACGATATGGTCAACATCCTCCAGACGTCCCCCGACCTGAAGTCTCAGCTCAATGCCGGGCGGATGTGGACCTGCCGTTCCGGTATTGGCGTATTCGGGTTGACCAGACGGTGGCCGACACGGTTTCCATTGCCCTGTATGCCGACACCGGGACTCGTGCAGGCAAGCCGTAAAGCAGGAACGCATGACTGCCAGCAAGATCACCACTGCACCGGACGTTGTGACGGAGGCCAGGAACATCGCCTCGCTGCTTACGACTGCCAGCATCATCCGTGCGAGCGTCAATAGCTGGCAGCGAGACGGCCGCGAGGCTGACTTGCTTTTGGAAGTGGCGAGCGACCTGGAGCACCAGACCGTGCGCAGCGCAGAGCGGCTTACCGGCCGGGATGTGGACTACCCGTAACGGGAGGATATGAACGTGAGCAACTACTACGATGACACCCCGGACATGGTCGCGGTGTCCGACGTGGAACCGCTGGCTCGTGAGCTGACGGAGCGTCGTCTCGCCGATTGGCGCAAGAACGCGCTGGAGAAGTTCCCCCACATCGCGCCGATGCTGGACTTGATTCAGGGGTCATCGGAGGAAAACGTGATGGCCACTGCCGAGGACCTTGGCAACCGGCTTGCCTCGGCTGGTGCGGGGGTCGCAACCCCTACCGCCTACCAGGGTCCTCCGGTCAATGCCGGCTCCCTTGCACTGCCACCTGCGCCCAAGGACGCTGAGGAGATGGAAGACCTGAAGCGCCGTGCTCGCTCGGGTGATGAACGGGCCGGGGCTGGGGCACTGCACCGTCTCGCGAACGCGCCAGCCGGGGGCGGTAATGCATCCGGTTACCACCGCTGATTTGCCGCAGTCCGGGGCGCATTCCGACCCTACCCGGGAGCAAGCACAGCCCCGCGCCGACGCTGCGGCGGCTAGCAATGCCGGCCGGGGGTTGCGCCGCTCGACCGGGAACGGGCAGTGCGGTCTGTGCCGGAAGTGGTTCCCCTGGTCCGGTGTGCATTGTGAGAACGGCCGGACCACCGTCATTGACGGAGAGTTGACCGCTGGCTGTCACCATTCCTTCGGGTCGCAGGAAGCGCACCTACGGCACATCGTCGACGGTGGCTGTGTCCGTGATTGGCCAGCGTCGGACTCGTGGAACGCAATGGCGTCTGGGAGGAGAAGACCAGGACCGGGAAGTAGGCCGGCAGCAATGCCGGCTGGTTGTGGGGCGGGTTGACCATCAAGGGTCCGGCTGACTCGGCGCGCGTATCGACCGCCCGTCCCCGCCGTGTTGCCTTCGCCGTATCATCCGGCGTTGGCGCGGGGCACTATCGGTTCCTTCCCAGAAGGGAGCAACTCCGGCTATGAACTGGTGGGGGCTTGTGGTGCCGAGTATGGCCGGCGTGGTCTTCCTGACGGTGCCGTTAATCATCGCGCAGGCCAGGCGCAGCGGCCGCATGACGACGCGCGGAGAAGAACGCTTCTGGCGGTGGTATGGACGCCTTGACCGCCGGGCAGCGGAGGGTTGGACGCCGCCGTGGTGGTATTCGCTGGTCCTCGCGGCCACCGCCGCGCTGTGGGCGCTGGTGAACTGGCTGGCAACGCACGATGTCTTCTTTGCCGGCGTGTCGGTGGTGATGGGGATTGTGCTGACCATCTTGGCCGTGGTGGTACGACGGCAGGCGGGTGGGAGGGACCAACCTTCCCGCGACCGCTGACGCCGAAGGCGTAGCTCTTAGAGCTGATATCAGAATGAGCGGTTCAAACGTTCAGCGGCCGTGGCGTGTGGGAACGCCCACTCGTGGTCTGGCCACCGGCGAGGTGCCTGCCCGGTCCCACCAGTAGGGCATCATGGTCGCGTGTGTGGGACCGACTGGCTGGATGTGCTGCGGCGGGAGTTCGCGGCCGAAGAGGGATCATTCCTCTTGACGTTGCGGTGCGACCTTCGCTGGGATCACGGCGCCTTCGCCCGGCTGATCGCTGCGATGGAGGACTGCTGCCGCGCACTTGAGAAGACGTCCAGCGTGGAGCGCTGGCTCGCCGACGGCTTCTGGTATCTCTCCTGGTTCCCCGAGTCCTGGACTAGCCACAAGGCCTGGACGCACGACAAGGACCGCGCACGCATCACCAAGGGGACCCAGCGCCTGTTCGAACTTGCGGCCTGGTTCTTCTCGGGTGAACCGATCATGCAAGCGACCGACGTCCCGTAGCTCCACGTCGGCCTGCTGACAGCGTCAGCCCGAGCGGACCCGCACGCTCGTTGGAGCATCGAGCTGCCAGACCCAACGTTGCGGAGGTGCCGTGGAAGGGCTCGAGGTGACTGACGAACTGTGGCAACGAATCCAACCACTGCTGCCCGTCGTGCAACGACGACACCGGTGGCCTGGCCGCAAGCGACGCGATGATCGTTCGTGCCTGAACGGGATTCTGTTCGTGCTCGCGACCGGGATCCGCTGGGACCGGCTCCCCCAGCAGCTCGGCTACGGGTCGGGGATGACGTGCTGGCGTAGGTTGCGGGACTGGACCGTGGCTGGCGTGTGGGACCAGCTCCACGTTCTGCTGCTCGCCGAACTGCACGCCGCCGAGCAGCTCGACTGGTCCCGAGCCGTGGTCGACGCCACCCACATCCGCGCGAAAAGGGGGAGGCCGGGGTTGGGCCAAGTCCCGTCGACCGCTCTCGCCTAGGATCCAAACATCACCTCCTGACCGACGCGCATGGCACCCCACTGGCCGTCTCGCTCACTGGCGGAAACCGCAATGACGTTACCCAGCTCCTGCCACTGCTCGACGCCGTCCTGCCCGTGCGAGGGAAACCTGGCCGGCCGCGCCACCGACCCGACCAGGTACTGGCGATCGCGGGTATGACCATGACAAGTACCGGCGGCTGCTACGGGCGAGAGGTATCCGCCCGGTTATCGCCCGACGTGGCACCACACACGGGTCTGGACTTGGCAAGCATCGGTGGGTCGCGGAACGCACGATCGCCTGGCTGCATCAGTTCAGACGGCTCGCGGTCCGCTGGGAGTACCGCGCCGACATCCACACTGGCCTGCTCAAACTTGCCTGCTGCCTGATCTGCTGGCGGCGCCTGAATCGCTCATTCTGATATCAGTTCTTAAAGGGGTTTGGGTGTCGAGTTGAGCTGACGTGCGTGGCTGGTGCGTAGGGTCGACCTGCCCGGGGCACGCTGGTGGCATTGGTGACTAGGAGCAGCCGAATGAGGGATGCACCCGGAGCGCGTCAGCGGCAGCCGCATGATCGGCTGGTCAGCTGGTTACGGCTAGGGTGGGCGGCCTGGGCGGTTGCCGGCTGGACGGTTGCCGTTGGGGTCGCCAGCATGGCCGCGCACCGCGCGATCGTGTGGATCGTGCTGGGCTTGGTCTGGGCCGTTGGGACGGGCTTGGCGGTCGTGGTGGCGTGGTCGCAGCGCGGTGCGACGCGCCAACAGCGCCGCTAGCAGCCCAGCCCAACCCGCCGCGCAGCCCGCCACCCAAGCCTCAAGGTCTTGGGTTGGGTTGATGGTCAGGCGATCGACAGGCCGGCGTGGCGCAAGAACGAGTAGGCCAGGTGCGGCGTGCGGCGGACGCGATCGATTCCCTTGTGGGCCTGTTGGATGACCTCGGTGAGGGTCGGCGAAGCCA
>DASVXQ010000520.1:0-23738 GCA_036392615.1 Actinomycetes bacterium
GCGCCCGGTCCAGGCCTACCTCGAGTGCTGTCCTGGTGGAGCCGGCGACGGCCATCAGCCGGTCCTCAAGGACCCGATAGTAGACGGGTTCGCCGGCGTCGGTCCCGGCCGGAGGAATGCTCACCGCCTCCGCAACCGTAACCAGGTAGTCCATCATGCGCTTCTGGAAGGGCTCCGCGCTTGGTCACGTAGGGGGCCGCTCCACGGCGATGATCTCAGACAGCCATGCGTCCTCTGGCCGCTTGTATCGCTCGTAATGGGCCAACCGGACCTGCTCGATGGGGCCGTCTTCGGGAAAGCGGGCGCCGTCGTAGTCCACCACGGCCGCCGGACCCGCCTCCAACCACGGCCGGGCGTGCAGCCCGAGCGTCGCCATCGCCGCCAGCAGCCCCTCGCCGTCGAAGTCCTCGATGGGGTGCTCGGCCTCGCTCGCCAGCGGATCGCCGATCGCCATGCCGCGGGTCATGCCGGCGTGCTGGACGAAGACGAACCGCAGCAGGTCACCGTCTCGGGCGGCGGTCAGCCAGGAGCTGCCCGAAACCGTCTCGGCCCCGCAGCCAACCACCGTCCCCAGCCGTGCGGACATGGCCACCAGCATGTCGGCGCTGTTGGAGATGACCATCGAGCTGTCCAGCAGGAACGCCTGGCCGTCCCGCTCGCCGATCGCCATGCGCCAGCCTTGGTCCATCGCGCCAGGTTCGGCGTCATACGGACTAGCGACCGGCGCACCGACCACGAACTCGCCCGTGTGCCGCCCAAGCTCCGCCAGAAGCTCCGCCTGCGAGGCGCTCGCCGCTACGATCCCGTGGTGCATGCCCATGGTCAGAGCACGCTAGCACCTGGACCGGACAGCGGCGCAGCAAGAAGGTCCCGAACAGTTGCTCCAAAGGCTACTCGGGGCCCGGGGGGAGGAATCAAAGCATCAAATCAAGAGCCATGACACCACGGCTTCCTTGCTCAACCGTTGTGTCGGCTTGGAAGCACCATTTTGCCGCCATCGCGGTAAGCACTGGAAGCTCAGTGATCTCGTGCTTTGATCACCCACGAAATCCCCTGAAGGCAGGTCTTCCGAATTCCTCTTCGGCAACCCACTTCAATTCAGAGTGGTTTGTGGACCACGGGTCGTTGGAGCTAACTCCGACACAGAAATCGGATCCCGAGTGTGACAGGCTCATTCGGCCGCTGGGTCTGGTGCCCGAGCCGCCTGCACCACGAGCGCGATGTCACACGCGCGGGCCGCGGTGCGTCTGAACGGTGGAACGATGGAACTCGAGAAGCCAGGCAGGGGGTCGGCAGCAATGCACCACGATCGCCCGGCCGTGGGGGCGGTCCGGCAGACGACCAGCGCCCTCGACGCGGCCACCGCGAGCTTCGCCGAACACAGAAAGCTGCTGTTCTCGGTCGTCTACAACCTGCTCGGGACCGTCTCCGACACCGAGGACGTCTTGCAGGACACCTGGCTGGCCTGGGTAGCCGGCGGACGCGAGGAGGTCGGCAATGCGCGTGCCTATCTGGTGCGGATCGCCGTGAACCAGGCGCTGTCGCGGCTGCGCCGCGCGCGCCGCAGCCGCGAGGCGTACGTCGGGCCGTGGCTGCCCGAACCGCTGGTCAGCGGGGCTGACGCCGTCGACGGCGCGGAACGGGCGGAGGCGGTCTCGATGGCCATGCTGGTGGTGCTGGAGACGCTGACACCCCTGGAGCGCACGGTGTTCGTGCTGCGTGAGGTGTTCGGGTATGACCATCCCGAGATCGCGGCGATCCTGGGGCGCAGCCCGGCGGCGGTGCGCCAGCTCGCGCACCGTGCCCGCGAGCACGTCCAGGCACGCCGCCCGCGCTACCAGCCCAGCCCAGGAGTGCAGCAGGCCGCCACCGAGCGGTTCCTGGCCGCCGCGATGGGCGGCGACCTGCAGGCGCTGCTGGACGTGCTCGCCCCGGACGTGACGCTGTGGACCGACGCCGGCGGCAAGCTGCCGGCCGCACGACGAGTCATCCAGGGCCGCGACAAGGTCGCGCGCCTGCTGGTCGCGGCCGTCACCCAGTACCGTCCGACCGACCTCACCATCCGCTACGCAGAGGTGAACGGCGGACCGGCGGCGCTGCTGTTTGCGGCCGGCGAGGTGTTCGGAGTCCTGGTCGTGGAACCCAGTGAGCGGGGCGATCAGGTGCACGCAATCTACGGCGTCGTCAATCCCGACAAGCTGACCTGGCTGGCCGGAGCGTTGCGGGAGCATCCCTGAGCACGGTCACACGCGGGGGATCGGAGCAAGCGATGAGGTTGCGGGGCGGGCACAGGGCGACCACCGACGACATCGGTCTACGGGAGCGCGGCCTCGCCGGCCGCTTCGAGCGTCGCCAGCGCTGGCTCGACGAGCGGCTGGGCACCACCGGCTTCGCGCGCAGGGCGCTGCGCATGGTCTTCCCCGACCACTGGTCGTTCCTGCTCGGCGAGATCGCGCTGTACTGCCTGGTCGTGCTGGTGTTCACCGGGGTGTTCCTGACCTTCTTCTACACCCCCGACGTCCGCGGGGTCGTCTACCACGGCGCCTACGCGCCGCTCAGGGGCGAGCAGGTCTCGGCGGCGTACAACTCGACCCTGCGGCTGTCGTTCGAGGTCAAGGCCGGCCTGGTCATGCGGCAGACCCACCACTGGGCCACGCTGGTGTTCCTGGCCGCGATCGTGGTCCACCTGTGCCGGGTCTTCTTCACCCGGGCATTCCGACGGCCACGGGAGCTGAACTGGGTCATCGGGGTGGTCCTGCTGCTGCTGGCCATGGTGGAGGGCCTCACCGGCTACTGGCTGCCCGACGACCTGGTGTCCGGCGCCAGCATCCACATCGCCTACTCGGTCATCTTCGCCATCCCGGTGATCGGCACCTGGGTGGCATTCCTGCTGTTCGGTGGCGAGTTCCCGGCGCCGGACGGCATCTCGCGGTTCTTCGTGTTCCACGTGATGCTGCTGCCGGCGTTGCTGATCGGCCTGGTCGGGGTGCATATCGCCATCGTGGTCCTGCAGCGGTACACCCAGTTTCGAGGGCTCGGGCGCACCGAGCACAACGTGGTCGGCAAGCGCTTCTGGCCACAGCACGCCTTCAAGTCGATCAGCCTGCTGCTGCTGGTCGCCGCCGTCTGCGCCGGCCTGGGCGGATTGGCACAGATCAACCCGGTCTGGCAGTCTGGGCCCTTCAAGGCGGCCGACGTGACCTCCCCGGCGGGACCGGACTGGTACCTGGGCTGGGTGGACGGGCTGCTGCGGCTGGGCGGCCCGTGGAGCTTCCAGATCTTCGGCTACACCGTCTCCGAGAACTTCTGGCCGGCGATCCTGTTCCCGGGCATCGCATTCGGCGTCATCACGCTGTGGCCCTGGATCGAGCGGCGCTTCACTGGGGACCGGGCCCAGCACCACCTGCTCGACCGACCCCGGGAAGCGCCTGCCCACACGGCCACGGGCCTGGCCGGGCTGGTGTGGTTCTTCATCCCGTTCCTGGCCGGCGGCAATGACACCATGGCCGTGCTGCTGCACGTGCCGGTGGAGACGGTCACCGAGATCCTCCGGTACGCGTTGTGGATCGCGCCGGTGGTGACGTGGCTGCTGGCGTACTGGGTGTGCCGCTGGCTGCGCGCCAGCCACCTGCACCCGGCCACTCCCACGGCCGGCGTGCGCCTGCGGCGCACGCCCAGTGGGGGATACGAGACCGAGACCATCTGGCGGGACCCTGAGACCAGCCGCACGCGCGTCGGGTGACGGACCGGAAGGCACCACTCAGGCCCAGCCAAACGGACGGTATGTGTCCGCGAGCAAGGGCCGCGTGGCGCAGGGCAGGAGTTGGTCTCGAGGTCAGGCTTCACGCGGGCGAACCAGTTGGGCTTCATGGGCTGCTTGTGGACATACGATCCAGAAAGGCTGTTCTGCTCCGAACCCCATCTACTGCGGGTTGCGCACCGGCTCGGGCTGCCTGTGCATGTCTGGACCGTCAACGACGCGCCTCAGATCCAGGCACTGCTGGAGCTCGGTGTGGACGGCGTCGGTCCGGGAGCTGCGGGGGCCTCGGACTGAAGTCGACGCAGCCAGGGACCGGCGGCCAGCGGTGTGAGACCCTGGGCGTGGACTGCGACCCACGCCGGCGTGGTCGGGGACCGGAGGTTGCGTGCGAGCGATCTGGATCACCAGACATGGTGGGCCTGAGGTGCTGGAGGTCCGGGAGACGGCCGATCCCGAGCCCGGCCCGGGACAGGTCCGTGTTCGCGTCCATGCCGCCGGGCTGAACTTCGCCGAGGTGATGGGCCGCCAGGGCCTCTACCCCGACGCGCCCAAGCCGCCGTGCGTGCTCGGCTACGAGGCGGCCGGCATCGTGGACGCCCTCGGACCCGGGGTGGCCGGTCCGAGCGTCGGCCGGCGGGTGGCGGTGCTGGTCCGCTTCGGCGCGCACGCCGACGTGGTGTGCGTGCCCGTCGAGCAGGCGGTGGAAGTGCCAGATGCGGCAAGCCTCGAGGAGGCGGCGGCGCTGCCGGTCAACTACCTCACCGCCTACCACATGCTGTTTCGTGTCGCGGGCATCCGCCCGGGTGAGCGGGTGCTCGTCCATATGGCGGCCGGCGGGGTCGGGATCGCGGTGCTGCAGTTGTGCCGCACCGTCGACGGCGTGGTGACCTTCGGGACCGCGTCGGCCGCCAAGCACGAGGTGCTGCGCGCCGAAGGGTGCACCTATCCGATCGATTACCGGCGGGTCGATTACGTCAAGGAGGTCCGCCGGCTGACCGGCGGTGAGGGTGTCGACGTCGTGCTGGATGCCCTGGGCGGGCGCGACTGGAGGCGGGGCTTGGCGCTGCTGCGTCCTGTTGGTCGGCTGGTGGTCTTCGGGTTCGCGAACCTGATGCACGGCGAACGGCGACGCCCGTTGCGGGTGGCGTCGCAGGTGCTGCGTGTGCCGCTGGTCACGCCACTTGGGCTGATGGCACGCAACCACACGATCAGCGGCGTCAACATCGGGCACCTGTGGGGCCAGCGCGCGTTGGTGCGCGAGGAATTGGAGGCGCTGGTCGCCTTGTGGCGCGCTGGTCACGTCAAGCCGCGAGTTGACGCGGTCTTCCCCTTCGCGGACGCGGCGGGCGCACACCGGCGCATCGCCGAACGTCAGAACATCGGCAAGGTCATTCTGGTGCCGTGAGTGCACCGTCGCGGCGGGTTCGGATCGAGGAACGGAGTCCGGCAGGGCTCCGTGGGCAGCCTGCTTCCGATGGATTTGTCTAGTCATCTTCCACGATTCGTTCATCATTGGATCTGAAGCGAGCTAGACTTTTACCCCCCCAGCCCGGAAGTCGACGGAGGAGGTGGCCATGGTTGCGACCGTGCGAGGCTTCACCTACGAGCAGGTGGCGGGCGCCATCGACCATTCCCTGTTGCGCCCCGAGCTGGTGGCGAGCGAGGTGGAGGACGGCTGCGCACTGGCTCACCGCTACCGCGTCGCCTCGGTGTGCTGCCGGCCCGCCGACGTGCCACTGGTCGTCCCGCTGCTTGCCGACAGCCCTGTCAAGGTCGGCACCGTGGTCGGCTTCCCGCACGGCTCCTCCCCGACCGAGGTGAAGGTGTACGAGGCCGGCCTGGTACGGTCGCGGGGCGCGGCCGAGATCGACATGGTGCTGAACATCGGCCTGCTGCGCTCCGGGGAGCTGGGCCTCCTCGAGGAGGAGGTCCGCCAGGTCGTGGCCGCGGCCGACGGTGCGGTCGTGAAGGTGATCCTGGAGAACGCCTACCTGAGCGACGGGCAGAAGGTCGCCGCCTGCAAGGCGGTCGAGGCCGCCGGCGCCGACTACGTGAAGACCTCCACCGGCTTCGCGCCCAGCGGCGCGACCGTCGCGGACATCCGGCTGATGCGCGCGAGCGTGTCGCCGCGGGTCAAGGTGAAGGCGGCCCACGGGGTGCGCACGCTCGACGCCCTGCTGGACGTCATGGAGGCCGGCGCGGATCGCTGCGGCGCCACTGCGACGGCCAGGATGCTCGATGACTTCGTCGCCAGAGCCGGCGCCTGAGCCGCGCCGCTACCTCGGCCTTGACCTCGGCGGCACCAACATCAAGGTCGCCGTCATCGAGACGCCGGGGCAGCCTGGCGGGCCGGCGGGACGGGAGCTGGGCAGCACGCGGATCGTCGCGCGCTCAAGCTGCCGCACGGAGGCGCAGCGCGGTCCCCTGGGGGTGGTGAAGCGGCTCGCGGAGGTCGGTCGCGAGGCGCTCGACCGGCACGGCCCGGTGGTCGCCGCCAGCGTGGGCCTCCCGGGCCTGTTCGACGGGTCCGGCCGCGCCGTGCTGATCCCCAATCTCCCGGGCGAATGGAACGGCATCCCCATCCGGGCTCCCCTGGAGGCGGCGCTCGGCCTTCCGGTCAGGCTGATCAACGACGCCCGGGCGTTCAGTCTCGCCGAGGGCCTGCTGGGCGCCGCCCGCGGGCTTGGCACGGTGGTGTGCGTGGTGCTCGGCACCGGCGTGGGGGGCGGGGTGGTGGTCAACGGGCGGCTGCTTCGCGGCACGGGCACCGCTGGCGAGATCGGCCACCAGACAGTGCTGGTGGGCGGGCCCCCCTGCGGCTGCGGGAACAACGGCTGTGTCGAGGCGCTGGTCCGCGCGGACGTGTTCGCGCGACGAGGCGGCCGGGCGACGGCCATGGAGGTGTACGCCGCGGCCCGCGCGGGCGACCCGGTGGCGCGTTCGGCAGTCGACGAGGTGATCGGCTGGCTGAGCGTTGCTCTGGCCAACGCCTACGTGCTGCTCGCCCCCGACGCCTTCGTGGTGGGCGGCGGCATCGCCGGCTCCGGCGACCTGCTGCTCGGCCCGCTCGAGGAGGCGGTGCGGCGCCGCGTCTTCCTGGTCCCCCCGGAGCGGGTCCGGGTCCTGCCGGCGGCGCTGGGACCCTATGCGGGCGCCTGCGGCGCGGCGCTGGCGAGCCTGGAGGGGGAGCTCGAGACGCTGAACACCGCGTCGATGGCGTAGTTGGCGGCGTTGTAGGCCGTCTCGGTGTGCTCCAGTGGCTGATTGTGGCTGTCGTAGATGATGCGGCGCTCGACCAGCAGGGCCGATCGCGGCGGGATCTCCAGGAGCCGCGCCTCGGCGGCGGCCGCCAGCCGCGCCCGGATCCAGGAGCGCGACAGGGTCGGGCGGCGGCCGGTGGCCGCCAGGCTGTCGTGCAGCGAACCCGTCTCCAGATCGTCGGCCAGCACGCCCGCGCACTCGGCCGGGAGCGCGGCGTGCTCGATCGCCAGCGGCACGCCGTCGGCCAGCCGCAGCCGGGAGATCGCGACCACCCGGGCTCCGTCCGGCAGACGCAACGCCTCCAGGTCCGCCGTGGTCGCCGGCCGCAGACCCGCCTCGAGCAGGCGTGACGAGGCCTTCATGCCGCGTCGCCGCATGTCCTCGGTGAAGCTCATCAGGGAGCCCTCATGGCGGTGGATCGGCCGGGGGGCGACGAAGGTGCCGGCGCCCCGCCGCCGCTGCACCAGGCCCTCGGACGCGAGGTTCTGCACCGCCTGCCGGGCGGTCATGCGGCTGACGCGGAACCGGGCCGCCAGCTCCAGCTCCGACGGCAGGGGATCGCCGGCGGCCGAGCGCAGCACGCGACGCCGCAGCCAGCGCTCGATCTCCTGGTAGCGCGCTTCCGCCGAACGCTTCGTCAACGAGACCTTGACCTCCTCGGTGGCCAAGTCTAGTCTTCCGCCAAATGACTAGACAACTAGTCTGAGTAAGTATGGAGTTGTGGATGGCCGCTTCCTCGAAGACAGCCGGGCGGTGGACGGCGGAGGCGATCCGGCTGTTGGGGCGGCTGGTGGAGCGGGAAGGCGACCACATCGGCCAGGCCGCCGCCTGGTGCGCGGACGCGATCGCCGCCGGCGGCCTGGTGCACCTGTTCGGCACCGGTCATTCGCGTATCGCGGTCGAGGAGATGTTCCCCCGCTACGGGTCCTTCCCCGGGTTCCACCCGATCGTCGAGCTGTCCATGACCTTCCATACCCAGATCGTCGGCGCGAACGGCCAGCGCCAGGCGATGTTCATCGAACGCGCGGAGGGCCTGGCCGAGGCGATCCTATCGAACTTCTCCTTCCGGCCAACCGACGTGCTGATCGTGTTCAGTGTCAGCGGCGTCACCGCGGTCCCGATCGAGATGGCCGAGGGCACGCGGGCACGCGGCATGCGGGTGATCGCCGTGACCTCCGTGGAGCACTCGCTGGCCTCCGCACCCAACCACCACGGACCCCGGCGCCTGTTCGACGTCGCCGACCTGGTCATCGACCTCGGCACCCCGGTCGGCGACGCGCTCATCCGGATGGACCAGCTCGACGAGCCGGTCGGCCCGTCGTCGACGGTCGTCGCGGTGGCCGCGGTCAACGAGATCAAGGTGCAGACCGCGGAGCTGCTGGTGCGCCGCGGGCTGATCCCACCGGTCATCACCGCCCCGGCGCTGGCGGGGGAGGAACGCTCCGCCGCGCTCTTCGAGGCCGCCTACCGGGAGCACGCGCAGCGGGCCGCGTCCGCGCTCGCCGGAGCGGATCCCTGGCCCCGGGCAGTGGACGCCGTCGAGGTCAAACCCAACCACTGAGGAGGGAGTGGCAGATGGGCAGGACGAGCAGCGGCCGGATCGCCGCGCTGGCGGCCGCCGCGCTGATGGCGGTCACCTTGGCCGCCTGCGGCGGGTCGAACAACGCCGGCAGCGGCGGTGGCGGTGGCAAGAAGTGGGTCATCGGCGTCAGCAACACGCTGGTGGGCAACGGCTGGCGCGAGGAGATGATCTGCTCGGTCAAGGCGGAGGCCCTGGCCAGCGGCAAGGTCAGCAAGGTGATCGTCGCCAACCGCAACGGCGGTCCCACCGAGCAGATCGCCGACCTGCGGAGCCTCATCTCACAGGGCGTCAACGCGATCATCGTGAACCCCTCGGACCGTGACAAGCTCAACCCGGTCATCAAGCAGGCCAAGGACAAGGGGATCGCGGTGGTCGCGGTCGACCAGGCGGTCAGCGCGCCCGAGGCCTACGTCGCCACCAACGACCAGGTGGCCTATGGCCGGCTCGGCGCCGAGTGGCTCTTCAAGACCCTCGGCGGCAAGGGCAACGTCGTGGAGATGCGCGGCATCGCCGGGGTCCCGGCCGACGACGACCGCCACAAGGGCTTCACCGAGGCGCTCGGCAACTACCCCGGCATCAAGGTGGTCAAGGAGGTCTTCTCCGGCTGGGACTACTCCAAGGGCGGCCAGCAGGCGCTCGACCTGCTGAACTCCTCCACCAAGATCGACGGCATCTGGACCTCCGGCATCGACTACACGGTCGTCAAGGCGTTCCAGACCCTGAACAAGCCGTACGTGCCGATCGTGGGCGCGGACAACAACGAGTTCCTCCACCAGCTCATCACCCTGAACGGCAAGGGCCTCAAGGGCACCGCCGTGACCAACCCCGCGACCATCGGCGGGGTGGGCACCTCGATCGCGCTGGACGTGCTCGAGGGCAAGCAGGCGCAGCGCCAGACCACGCTCACACCGCAGGTCTGGGACTACCAGACGGGCAAGGACCAGCTCGAGAAGAACTACTTCGCCGACCGGGACCCGACCTACAGCTCGCAGGTCGAGGTCAAGCCGTACACCCACTACACGCCTGAGCAGTTGTTCGCCTGCAAGGGACCTGGGGAGTGAGAGCCCTCCGGGGACCCGAGCGAGAGACCGCATGACAACGTCCGACCACCTGCTCCGCGTCCGCGAGGTCGCCAAGCGGTTCGGGCCCGTGGTGGCCCTCCGCTCGGTCGACCTCGCGGTCGCGGCTGGCGAGATCCACGCCCTGGTGGGCGCCAACGGGGCCGGCAAGAGCACGCTGGTGAAGATCCTCTCCGGCGTGCTCCGCCCCGATGCCGGCACCATCGAGGTCGCCGGCCGGCCGGTCCGGTTCCGCTCCCCCGCCCACGCCCGGACCAGTGGCCTGGCCCCGGTCTTCCAGGACCCGGCCTTCGTCCCCGACCTGACCGTTGCCGAGAACCTCCGCCTCACCGGAACCGACCCGGCCGCGTTCCGGCGCCGGCTCGACGAGCTCGCTCCCGGCGGCGTGGAGCTCGGCGAGGTGGCCGGCGCGCTGCCGCTGCCGCTGCTGCGCATGCTGGACCTGGCGCGCGTGCTGGCCCACGACCCGGCTCTGCTGCTGCTGGACGAGATCACCGCCGCGCTGCCAACCGACTACGCGGACCGCGTGTTCGAGGCGATCCGCAACGCCCGGGCCGAGGGCCGCTCGGTGCTGTTCATCTCCCACCGTCTCCTGGAGGTCCAGGAGATCTGCGACCGTGTGACCGTGCTCCGCGACGGCCGCAACGTGGACACCTTGCGCACCGCCGACTCGAGCGAACGCCGCATCGTGGCCGCCATGCTGGGCGAGCGGGCCGCCCGGGCGGCGGTGGAGCCACGGCGGGTCGCGCCGCCGCCTCGCGCGCGGACCGGTGAGCCGGCACTGGAGGTGCGCGGCCTGGCGGACGGGCACAAGCTGCGCGACGTCTCGTTCACCCTGGCCAGCGGTGAGGTGCTCGGCATCACCGGCTTGGAGGGCCAGGGCCAGGACGAGCTGTTCGCCATCCTGGCCGGGGACCGCCGCGCCACCGGCGGGGAGATCATTGCCGGTGGCCGGCGGCTGGCCGCCCGCCATCCCCACCAGGCCATCCGGAACGGCCTCGCGCTGGTGCCATCGGACCGCTGGGAGGCACTGCTGCCGCAGCGCCCGGTCCGCGAGAACCTCGCCATCGCCCACTACAACTCCCCCGGCCGCTGGGGCTGGATCAACGCCGAGCGGGAACGGCGGCAGGTCGCCGACGCGATCCAGCGGCTGGAGATCGACACCCGGGCCCAGGCGCAGGCCAAGCGCCTGTCCGGCGGCAACCAGCAGAAGCTCACCATCGGGCGCTGGCTGGTCGGCGGCTTCTCCATCCTGCTGTGCTTCGACCCGACCCGCGGCATCGACGTCGGCACCAAGCACCAGATCTACGACCTGTTCCGCGAGCTGGCCGGCGCCGGGAAGTCGGTGCTGATGTTCACCAGCGAGCTCCGCGAGATCCCGCTGGCCTGCGACCGCGTCCTGGTGGTCTATGACGGCCGCGTCGCCGCCGAGCTGCCCGCGGCGGAGGCCGACGAGGCCGCGCTGCTCAGCGCGGCCCATGGCCTGGCGGACACGCTGGCGGAAGCGGAGCGGCGATGAGCGCGCTCGCCGTCGCGGCGCGACCGCTCGGGCCCACCGCGCGCCGGCTCGCGCGCCGGCACGCCTGGACCGTCGCGGTGACGGCGTTCTTCGCCGTCCTGCTGGTCTGGAACGCCTCGCAGACGCGCAACTTCGGCGCCTTCGAGATCCAGACCATGCTCGCCTCGACCCTGGCGCTCGTCTATCTGGCGATGGCGCAGTCGGTGGTGGTCATCGGCGGCGGGATCGACCTGTCGGTGGGGGCGCTGCTGGTGCTCGCCAACTGCCTGTCCGCACGCTTCATGGAGCACGCGGGCCTGGGCGGCTCCCTGGTGGTGGCGGTGGTCTGCCTGGCGGTGACGGCCGCGCTGGGCGCGTTCACCGGGCTGATCGTCACCGTGTCGCGGATCCCCGCCATCATCGTCACCCTGGCGACCAGCTTCACGTGGGGCGGCATGGCCCTGCTGGTCCTGCACACTCCCGGCGGCGGCGCTCCCGCCGGCTTCCAGGCGCTGGTGCTCGGCTCCGGCAACGCCTGGTGGCCGGCGCTGCTCTGCCTGCTCGCCCCGCTGCTGTTGATCTGGGCGCCGCTGCGGCGGTCCCGCGCCGGCATCGGCGTCTACGCCCTCGGGTCGAGCGACAACGCCGCCTACCTGTCCGGCGTGAACCCGCTGCGCACCAGGATCGTCGCCTACGCCTTCAGCGGGCTCCTCTGCGGGCTGGCCGGGCTCGCCACCACCGCGTTCACCGGTGGCGGCAGCCCGCAGTCGACCATCGCCATGAACGCCACCCTGAACTCGGTGGCCGCGATCGTTCTCGGCGGCGTCGCCCTCAGCGGCGGCGTCGGCGGCCTGGTCGGGCCGGTGATCGCGGTGTGGTGCCTGTACCTGATTCCCAACATCATGCTCGGCCTGGGGGTCGACCCCTCCTATGGCGAGGTCGTCAAGGGTGTGGTCGTGGTGCTGGTCGTCCTGGCCGGCGGGCTCCTGCGCGCAAGGAGGAACCGTTTGGCATGAGCGGGGTGATCGTCAAGGACACCGACGCCGCGCCGGAGCGCCGCCTGCTGGCCCGGGTGGCGGCCGCCGACCGGTCCACGCTGGCGCTGATCGGCGTGCTGCTCGCGCTGGTGGTGGCCAACGCCGCGATCGACCGCAGCTTCCTCAGCCTGAACCAGGTCCGCAACACCCTGCTGGTGACCGCGCCGCTGGCGCTGCTGGCCGGCGGCCAGACGCTCTGCATGCTGACCGGCGGAATCGACCTGTCGGTGGCGATGACCGCCACCGCCGCCGCCTACGTCACCGGCGTCCAGTCGACCGAAGGGGCCGCCGTGGCGATCGTCGCCGGGCTGCTCGTCGGGCTGGTCGTCGGTCTGGTGAACGGCCTGGCGATCGGCCTCTTCCGGGTCAATCCGCTGATCATGACCCTGGGCATGTCCGGCATCCTGACCGGGCTGCTCACCGTCGGCAGCCAGAGCTTCCTGAGCGGCGCGACCCGCATGTCCGCCTTTGTGCTGCGGCTCGGCGGCGGCACCATCGTCGGCCCCATCCCCTGGAACCTCGTGGTCTGGCTGGCGCTCGGCAGCGCGCTGGTCGTCGGCCTGCGTCGCACCGGGCTCGGCCGGATGATCTACGCCGTCGGCGACAACCGGGTCGCCTGCCGTCTGGCGGGCGTGCGCGTCTGGCAGGTCGAGGCGGCGGTCTACGTGCTGTGCGCGCTGCTCGCGGCGGTCGCCGGCATCCTGATCGGCGGGCGCAGCGGCTCGGTCGACCTCCAGCTCGCAGGGTCCTACCTGCTGCCCTCGGTCGCCGCCGCGGTGATCGGCGGCACCTCGATCCTCGGCGGCGTCGGCGGCTACACCGGCACGATCCTCGGCGCGCTGATCCTCGCGGTGCTGGACACGATGCTCAACCTGCTCACCGTCGACGAGGCGCTGAAGCAGATCCTGTACGGCTGCATCATCCTGGTGCTGGCCTGGGTGTACGCCCGGGGCACCGCGACCGCGCAGTGACCTCCGCCGCCGGCGGGCGGTGGCCCTCAGCCGGACACCACCCGGTCCTCGAAGTCCCCGGTCCGCTCGTCCTTGAGGATCAGCTTGACGCGGCCGTCTGGGAGGGTCTCCCGCTTGATGACGGTGCGCCCGTCATAGGTGGTCGCCGTGCGCGCCACCCGCGGTGTGCTCCCGCCGCGCCAGTCGAGCTCCACCGGCTCGAAGCGGCCCGTCGCGGCCGAGCGGTGGCAGGCGTCCATGACGGCGTTGACCACGTAGCCGTCGTAGAACGTCTCGGCCGGCTCGCGGTCGCCGTCGAGCGCGGCGAACATGTCGGCGAACATGTCGACGTAGCCCAGCTCGCTCACCTCATCGCCGACCGGGAACAGCCAACCAGCCTCCGTCTCCGCCTTCTCCGCCACGTAGCCGCCGCTGCCGCCGCTGGAGAACATCTCGAAGCCCGTGCGCAGGAAGTGGTTGAGCCAGATGGTGCCGTTGGTGCCGGCCACCTCGTCGCGCAGGTCCATGCCGCCGCGGAAGGTCCACGACACCTCGAACTGGCCCACCGCCCCGCTCTCGAACTTCACCAGCGCGATCGCGTTGTCCTCGGCCTCGATCGGGTGGACCAGCGTGTCCTTCCAGCAGACCACCTCGACCGGGCGGTTGCCCTTGCCGACGAAGCCCCGGATGATCTCGATGCAATGGCAGCCGAGGTCGACGATCGCGCCGCCGCCAGCCTTGCGCGCGTCCCAGAACCAGGCGCTGTGCGGGCCGGGATGGGTCTCCCGCGAGCGCACCCACAGCACCTCGCCGACCGCGCCCCTGTGGACCGCGTCCAGGGCCTTGCGCGTCTTCGGGGTGTAGCAGAGGTCCTCGAGGTAGCCGGCGAACACCCCGGCACGCTCGACGGCGTCGAGGATCCGCCGGGCCTCCTCGGCCGTGCGCGCCAGCGGCTTGGTGCACAGCACCGCCTTGCCGGCCGCCGCGGCCAGGACGATCGCCTCCTCGTGCAGGTCGTTCGGCAGGCCCACCACCACGACGTCAGTGTCGGGGTGCTCCACCGCCTCCTTCAGGTTGGTGGTGTGGTGCGTGATCCCCCAGCGCTGCGCGAACGCCGCGCCCCGCTCCTGGGAGCGGGAGTAGACGACCTCCACCCGGTCGAGGCCCCGCCGGCCATGCAGCGTCGCCGTGTAGAAGTCGGCGATGAGACCGGTGCCGAGCATGGTGAGACGATGGGCACGCTCCACTTGTCCTCCCAAACCCCAGCCCGCCCCCGGCGGGCTGGGGTTGTAGAAACCAATGCCGTCCGGCAGCCGGGTTGTAGGAACAATGCTCTCCCGAGGGGCGAAGCCCGCCGGGGGCGTACGCCCCGCAGCCCGCCTCCGGCGGGCCGGGTTGTAGGAACAATGCTCTCCTGAGGGCGAAGCCCTCACCGCATGTTGGGGGGCTTGCGGGGGGCGTACGCCCCCCGCAGTAGTCTAGACATGTTGCCTTGAGAAGGCCTGCTTGGCCGAAGCCATGGTCGCTCGGCCCCGTCACGAGGAGGTTCGCATGGCGCTTGGCGTGGGCATCGTGGGCAGCGGGTTCATCGCCCGCTTCCACGTCCTGGGCTGGCAGTCGGTTCGCGGCGCCGATATCACCGCCATCTGCAGCCGCAACGCCGAGACCGCCGAGGAGCTGGCGACGCTGGTGCGGCGGCTCGGCGTTGGCGACCCCCGGATCTACGCCGACACGGCCGAGCTCGCGCGGGACCCCAGGGTCGACGCGGTCTGGGTCTGCTCGCCCAACTCCCTGCGGGTGGAGCAGGTCGGGGCGATCGCCGGCGAGGTGACCGCCGGCCGCGCCGAGCTGGTGGGGCTCGCCTGCGAGAAGCCGCTGGCCCGCAACCTGGGTGAGGCGCGCGAGGTGGTGCGGCTGGTCGAGGAGGCGGAGCTGCTCCACGGCTACCTGGAGAACCAGGTCTTCGCGCCGGGGCTCCAGCGCGGCCGCCAGATCCTGTGGGAGCGGGCCGCCCGCCAGGCCGGCGCCCCGTATCTGGCCCGCGCGAGCGAGGAGCACGGCGGCCCGCACCGCGCCTGGTTCTGGGACCCGACCCAGCAGGGCGGCGGCGTGCTCAGCGACATGATGTGCCACACCGTCGAGGTGACCAGGAAGCTGCTCAGCAAGCCGGGCGAGCCAGGCTACCTCACCCCCCGGGGCGTCTCGGCGCAGATCGCCTCGCTCAAGTGGACGCAGCCTCGCTACGCCCAGGAGCTGCTGGCCGCATACGACGGCGCGGTCGACTACCGGCGGACCCCGGCGGAGGACTACGCCCGCGCGCAGGTGACCTACGAGAGCGCCGACGGCCGGCAGGTCGTGGCCGAGGCCACCACCTCCTGGAGCTATGTCGGCCCCGGCCTGCGGATCTCCTGCGAGCTGCTCGGCCCCGAGTACTCCCTGGAGTGGAGCACGCTCAGCACGGAGGCCAGGCTGTTCATCGGCCGCAACCTCGGAGGGGCGCAGCAGGCCGGCGAGGACCTGCTGGAGAAGCAGAACGCCGAGACCGGCCTGATGCCGGCGCTGGCCGACGAGGCCTTCAGCTATGGCTACTCGCACGAGGACCGGCACATGGTGGAGGCGTTCTCCAGCGGCCGGCAGCCGGAGGAGACCTTCCACGACGGGCTCGTCGTCACCCAGTTGCTGATGGCCGCCTACCGCTCCGCCGAGACCGGGCGGGTCGTCCATCTCCCGGACGAGGCCGCCGACCTGGAGGCATTCGTGCCGCAGGTGGCACAGGGCACCTGGGACCCCACGGTCCTGCCAGGCGCCGCCGCCACGCGCTGAGCAGGCGAGAGCCCCGCCTTCCGCCGCGCGGGCGGCTCAGCGCAGCAGCCAGCCGCCGTCGACCGGCAGGGACGCGCCCGTGGTCCGGCCGGACGCGGGGGACAGCAGCCAGGCCACCGCCGCGGCGACCTCCGCGGCGGTCACGGCCCGCCCGCCAAGGGGCTGGAGCTCGGGCAGGCGGCCGGCGATGCGCGGGTCCCCCAGGGCGCGGCTCGCCATGGGGGTGTCGACCAGCCCGGCGGCGACCAGGTTGACGCGCACGCCCCTGGCGGCGACCTCCATGGCGGCCGTGCGGACGAGGCTCGCCAGGCCGCCCTTGCTGGCCGCGTAGGCGGCGGTCATGAAGTCGGGGTCGGCTGACTGGGCGAGCGCCGAGCCGATGGTGACGAACGACCCGCCGCCGCGCTCCAGGGCCGGCAACCCGGCGCGCAGCAGCCGAAAGGCTGACTCGAGGTTCACCCGCAGGACCTCGGCCCAGGCGGCGTCGGTGCAGCTGGTGACCGGCCCGTCGCCGAGCCGGCGGCCGCTCATCCCGATCGCGTGCACGATGCCGTCGAGGCCACCGAGGGTCGCCTCGGCGAGCTCGACGGCGTGCTCGGCACCGCCGGGCCGGGTGACGTCGACGTCGGCTGCCCGCGTCCCGGGCCCGGCCGCGGGTCCGGCCTCCGGCCCGGGCCCGGGCGGGCCGGAGGCGCGGTCGACGCCGACGACCAGGTGGCCCTGGCGTTCCAGCAGCTCCACGCAGGCGCCCCCGATGCCTCCGCGCGCCCCCGCGACCAGCACCCGCAAGCCTCCCACGGCGGTCAACCCGACCCCATCCCGGTGGCCAGCGGCTCGGCCTCGGGCCCTTCTCCCGGAGGCAAGGGCTCCAGGAGGACCCCGTGGTCGGCCAGCCGGGCGCGGAGCCGGGCGGCGGGCAGGTCGCCCGGGACGTCACCCGAGGCGGCGGCGAGGGCCGCGGCCGTGCCGGCGGCCTGCCCCATGGTCATGCAGGTGCCCATCGACCGGGCGCTGGCGTGCGCGTCGTGGGTGGCGGAGAAGCAGCGCCCGGCCACCAGCAGGCCTTCGACGCCCTCGGGCAGCAGGCAGCGGTACGGGACGCCGTAGACCCCGCCATCCGGGACGTAGCGCCAGCGGGTGTCGGCGCCGGCGTGATGGTCCTCGATCGGGGCGCCGCAGAGGGCGATCTCGTCGTCGGAACGGCGGCCGGCGAGCACGTCCTCGGCGGTCAGCCGGTAGCGGCCGTGCACCCGGCGGCTCTCGCGCACGCCGATCGCCGGGCTGGTCGAGACCATGACGGCCCGCTCGAAGCCCGGCACCCGCTCGCGGAGGAAGCGCGCGTACTCCCACGCCTGGCGGCGGCCCTCGATCTCGGCGCGGGTGAGCTGCACCGGGTCGGTGGCGTCCACTCTCGGCACCCGGGTCATCAGCGCCATGACCACGCCGGGCTGCGGCGTGCGGTGCCAGCTCCCCTCGATGCGGGGCAGCCGGTAGGCGCCGGACCCGCTCGCCTCGCGCATGCTCGCCCACAGCGCCGCCTTGCCGAACGCCTCGGCCCGCTCGACGTCCACACCGGCCATCCGGAACACCGTCGACAGGGACTGCACCTGCCGGTTGGCTGCTGGGTCGTCGAACGGCACGCCGCTCCAGGCGGCCACGTCGGCGTCCCCCGAGGCGTCCACCACCACGCTTGCCTCGACCCTGGAGGCACCGCCCTTGTTGAACAGCGTCAGCGCCCGAACCCGACGGTCGGCGTCCAGCTCCACGCCGGTCACCCAGGTGTGCAGGAGCACCTCCACGCCCGCCTGGAGCGCCAGCGCCTCCCAGGTGCGCTTGAGCACCTCGGGGTCGTAGGTGATGCCGGTCCCGGCGCCATAGGTGTTGGGACGCTCGAACGCGGCGCCCTCGCCGGTCAGCAGCGTGGCGACCTCCCAGGCGATGCCGCCGACCACCCGCCGGGGCGCCGCCCCGGGGGTGTAGAAGGCGTAGAAGGTGTCCAGCACGGCGGTGGAGATGCCGCCGAGGAAGCCCATGCGCTCGACCAGCAGCGTGCGCGCGCCCATGCGGGCGGCGGCGATCGCCGCGGTGGATCCCGCCGAGCCCGACCCGACCACGACCACGTCGTAGGCGTCAGCCATCGGCCGTCCCCGCCGGGCCGGGCGGCTCGAAGGCGAACGCCCGCGCCGGGTTGGCGACCACCAGCCGCTCGACCAGCTCCGCGCCGAGCGCCTTGCGCAGGCGCGGCACCAGCACCGCGAACAGGTGGGCCATGCCGGGCCCGCCGCCGTAGGCCCGCAGGTTGCCGCGGCGGGCCACGTCCCCGCCGAGCAGCAGGCTGCCGGCGCGCCCGCCCTCGGCCATGCGGACGATCAGCTCGATCAGCAGCGAGTCGGGGTGGTACTTGACCTTGCCGGCGCCGTCGTACATCAGGAAGGCGCCACGCTCGGCCAGCTCGGCATGGAGGCCCGGGTCGGGGTTGTGGTCCAGGTGCGCCAGCGCCACCCGGTCCGGCGGGACGCCGTGCTCCGCCAGCAGGTCCAGCAGCTCGGGGCCCATGGTTCCCAGCTCGCAGTGCACCACCACCGGCGCGCCGGTGCGCACCGCCGCCAGCGCACCGGCGGCCAGGCGCCGGCGCTCCGAGGCGGTCAGCGTCTGGTAGGAGGCGCCGAGCTTGACCACCCCGGCCCTGGCGGGGCCGGGACGGGGCCGCGGGCCCTGCCAGTCGCGCTCGTCCATGCCGTCGAGGAGATCGGCTACCAGCAGCTCGGCAAGGACCTCCTCGGGCTCGGTGTGCACCCAGTGGCCCGCGGGGTAGTGCGCGTCGCGGTGGAAGCCGGTCGCCGCGATCACGTGCAGCCCGGTCCGCTGGGCGAGCTGCCGCAGTCGCCGGGGGTCCCGGCCGCAGCCGATCGGGGTGAGGTCGGCGACCGCGCGGGCGCCGGCGGCGCGCACCGCGGACGCCTCGGCCACCATAGGCTCCAGCTCGGTGAACGCCTCGCCGGGCAGGGCCGGCGTGCGCAGGAACAGGTGCTCGTGGGCGTCGGTCGGCCCGAGCTCGGCCGGCGCCACCGGGCCGAGCACGGTCTGGACCGCACGCATCCGGCGCCCTCCACGCGGTCGCAAATTTGAGCAGGCATAATGCTCAGATGAGCAAGCAGAGCTTAGGGAGCGCCGCGGCGGACCGTCAAGCCGCAGGCGCCACGGCCCGCGAGTCCTTCGACGCCGTGCTGGCGGCACGGGTGTGCCGCCGGTACTTCCTCGACGACCGGACCAAGCAGGAGATCGCCGCCGAGCTCGGCATCTCCCGGTTCAAGGTGGCCCGGCTGCTGCGCGAGGCACGCGCCAGGGGCCTGGTGCGCATCGAGGTGCTCGACCCCGGCGAGCTCGACGCGCGACGCAGGCGGGCGCTGCGGGAGCGCTGGGGCCTCCGCGATGCCGTGCTGGTGGCGCCCGACGAGCCCGGGGAGCTGCTGCCCGCGCTCGGGGCCGCCACCGCCCGGCTGTTGCGCCGCGCGCTGCGGCCCGGCGACGTGCTCGGCATGGCCTGGGGCAGCACGCTGGAGGCGACCGTGTCCGCGCTGGAGGCCGAGGGCGGCCCGGCGCCGGTCGACGTCGTGCAGCTGGCCGGCGGGTTCCAAGGGGTGGAGCCCGCCTACAACGCGATCGAGCTGGCCGGCCGCGCCGCCAGGGTGCTCGGCGGGCGGCTGCACCCGCTCCACGCCCCGGCGCTGCTGTCCACGGCGGAGACGCGCGCCCGCCTGCTGCGCGAGCCGTCCGTGGCCGCGACCGTGCGCATGTTCGGCCAGGTGACCGTGGCCCTGGTGGGGATCGGCGCCCTCCAGCCGCGCCCGGCCTCGGCGCTCTACCGGGGCGGCGTGCTGAGCCCGGCGATGCTCCGCGAGCTGCGCCGGCGCGGCGCGGTCGGCGACGCGTTCTGCCAGTTCCTGGACGAGGACGGCAAGGTCCTGGCCGGGTTCGGCGACCGCATCATCGGCATGGAGGTCGAGCGGATCGGCGCCGTCCCGCTGCGCATCGGCGTTGCCGGCGGCAGCGACAAGCTCGTGGCCATCCGCGCCGCCCTCCGCAGCGGCCTGGTCAACGCCCTGGTCACCGACGCCCCCACCGCCGAGTCCCTGCTCCAGCCCGAGCGCTGAGGGCGGAACGCCGCCCTCCCACTTCACAAACGGTTGGGCCGCTGCTTGAATGGACGCCATGTCCAATCCGAATTTGGACACCCGGTCCAAACCTGCCGCGCAGGGCTCGGCGAAGGCCCTCGTCAAGGGTCTCGCCCTGGTGGAGCTCGTGGCCGAAGCTGGCCCGATCCGCCTCGCCGACCTGGTGGAGCAAAGCGGCCTGCCCCGCCCCACCGCCCTGCGCCTGCTGGAGGCGCTGCGCGACCACGGAGTGGTGGAGCCCACCAGCGCCGGCGCGTACGCCCTCGGGCCGCGGCTGGCGGTGTGGGGGCAGCAGTACCTGGAGGGGCTGGACCTCCGGGCGCAGGCCGAGGACATCATGCGCTCGCTCGCGGCTCGGACCCGCGAGACCTGCTTTCTGGGCGTGCGCGACGGCAACCAGGTGCTGTACGTCGCCAAGGCGGACAGCCCGCAGGCGGTGCGGCCGGCTGCGCGGGTGGGAAGCCGCAACCCGCTGCACAGCACCGCCATCGGCAAGGCGCTGCTGGCGTTCGGCCCGGAGCAGCTCGTCGGGCCGTACCTGGAGGAGCCGCTGGTGGGCAAGACGCCGAACACGATCACCGACCCGCCGCGGCTGCGGAAGGAGCTCGAGCTGAGCCGCCGGCGCGGCTGGACCACCGACGACGTCGAGAACGAGGACGGGGTGCGCTGCGTGGCCGCGCCGGTCCGCGACCACACCGGCCTGACGGTGGCCGCCATGTCGGTGGCCGCGCCCGCGTACCGCTTCGAGCTCGACGACCTGCCGCGTCTGGCGCCGCAGGTCGTGGCCGCCGCCGGGGAGCTGTCGCGCCGGATCGGGTCCCGTTCCCCAGACCATGGCACCGGACCGTGGGGCTCCGGCGCCGCACCGGACGAGGAGGGCGCGTGAGCGACGAGGGTTGGCGCGGCAAGGTCGGCCGCCTGGAGCCGGAGGAGCTGTGGGCGTTCCTGGCCGAGCCCCGGCTCGCCCGGCTCGCCTGCACCGACGACGACGGCTGGCCCTACGTCGTCCCGTGCTGGCACGAGTGGGACGGCGCCAGCTTCTGGGTGATCCCTCGCCAGAAGTCCGCGTGGGCTCGCTATCTCGAGCGGGAACCCCGCTGCGCGATCACCGTTGACGAGGATGGGGCGCAGCGGAAGGTGATCGCCCGCTGCCGGGCGCACCTGGTGGAGAGGCCCAACGTGGGCGGCGCCTGGGTGCCGATCGCCGAGCGGATGAGCCTGCGCTACCTCGGTGAGAACGGGCCGAAGTACCTCGAGCCGACCCTGGACAAGCCCCGATGGCTGTTCCGGCTCGAGCCGGTGACGATGCAGACCTGGCAGGGTCAGGACTGGGCGGGACGCTACAAGTGACCAGTCCCCGGGCCGCGTCCGAGAGCGCTGGAGGGACCGCCTCCGCCGGCGCTCCGGACGTCGTCGAGCTGGCCCGGGCACTGATCCGCACGCCGAGCCCGAACCCGCCGGGGGACGAGCGGGCGGTCGCGGCGCTCCTGGTCGAGGTGATGACCGCCCACGGACTGCCGCCCGCGCGGGTGATCGCCAAGGACGCACGGCGGCCGAACCTGGTGACGACGCTGGATTTCGGGCCCGGCGGCCGCCACCTGGTCCTGTCCGGGCACATCGACACCAAGCCCGTCGGCGATGCGAGCTGGAGCGTCGACCCCTTCGGGGCGGAGATCGACGGCGACCGGCTGTACGGGCTCGGGTCCGGGGACATGAAGGCCGGAGTCGCGGCCATGGTCGTGGCGGCGGCACGGGCCGCCGCGCGGCCGATCGACCGCGGGCGCCTCAGCCTGGTCCTCACCGCCGACGAGGAGGACGGTGCCAGCTACGGCGCGCACCACCTCGCCTCGACGACCGCGCTCGGCGCCGATGGCGTGGTGATCGGCGAGCCCGGGGGCATCACCGCCGACTTCGACCGGTTGCACCTGGTCAGCCGGGGCATCGCGCGCCTGCGGCTGGTCGCCCGCGCCGCCCAGGGGCACTCGAGCCTCTCCGGGGAGCCCGGCACCCGCAACGCCGGCCTCGACGCCGCGCGGGCCGCCGTCGCCGTCGCCGATCGTCTCCGGCTCCAGGTCCCGGACAACCCCGGGGACCTGCTCGGGTGGCAGGCGACCGTGAACACCGCGCTGGCGTTCCGCGGCGGGGTCGGATACGGCGTGCTCCCGGGGGCGATGGCGGTCGACACCGAGGTGCGTCTGCTGCCGGGGATGCGGCGGGACGAGCTGCTGAAGGCGTTCGAACGCGAGCTGGACAGGGTCGCCGAGGCAACCGGCGCCGACCTGCGGGTGGAGCTGGATGCGCCGCCGAGGGACTGGCTGCCCGCCGTGTGGGTCCAGCCGGACGACGAGCTAGCCCGGGCGGCGCGACGGGCGTGTGCGGCGGTCCTCGGCGCGCCGGTCCCCGACTCGGTGTTTCCTGGGACGACCGACGCCACCTGGTTCAGCGAGCTCCAGCGCACTCCCACGCTGCCAGCGCTCGGTCCGGGACTGCTGCGGCGCGCGCACGCGGCCGACGAGTGGGTCTCGGTGACGGCGGCGCGCAAGGCCGTCGACCTCTACACCAGCCTGGCGGGCTCGTTCTGCGCCGGCTGGACGGAGGACGGCGCTCCGACCGCTGAGGGGCGGCGGACATGACCACGGTCGCGCAACCCGTGACGTCGCCCCGACGCCGGCTGGAGCGGATCCTGGTCACCATCGCCCCGCTGGGCGGCGTCGTGGCCGTCCTCGTCCTGGCGGCGGTGACCACGCCCGGCTTCTACACGCGCGCGAACCTGACGCTGGTGCTGTTCCAGGCCGGGATCATCGGCGTGACCGCCGTCGGCCAGACCCTGGTCCTGCTCGTCGGGGGGATCGACCTGTCGATCGGCGCCGTCATCGGCCTGACCACCGTCATCGTCGCCAGCCGCACCGGCGGCTCCGGGGCGCAACTGCCGACGGCCATCGCGCTGGCGGCGGCGGCCGGGCTCGCGGTCGGCCTGGTCAACGCGGCGCTCGTCCTCGTGCGCCAGGTCCCTCCGTTCGTGGCCACCTTCGCCACCTTCGTGCTCGTGCAGGGCGCGATCACGGCCTGGACCCGCGGAGCCCCGTCCGGCGACATCCCCGCGGCGCTCGGACCGCTCGGTTCCGGCCGCCTCGCCGGGCTCCCGACGCCGCTGTGGATCTTCGCCGCGCTCGCCGTGGTCGCCGGCGTGGTGCTGAGCCGGGCCTCGCTGGGGCGACGCATCTACGCCGCCGGCGCGAACCGGCAGGCCGCCGACATGTCGGGGATCCGCACGGCGCGGGTCATCGCGATCGCCTATGTCGTCTCGGCGCTGCTGGCCGTGCTCGCCGGGCTCATCGACGCCGGCTACGTCGGCCACGTCGACGCGCAGCTCTCGCGCAGCCTCAACCTGGACTCCGTCGCCGCCGCGGTGATCGGCGGGATCGCCCTCACCGGCGGCCGCGGCAACATCGGGCAGACCATCTCCGGCGTCCTGCTCCTGGCCGTCCTGCTGGTGTGGATGGTCCAGCTCGGCGCCGGCCCCGGAGGTCAGCTCGCGGTCGAGGGTGCGGCCATCCTGCTCGCCGCATGGCT
>DASVXQ010000521.1:0-5724 GCA_036392615.1 Actinomycetes bacterium
AGCGCGGCCAGCCCGGCGGCGACGCTGGCGCGGCGGGTCGGGCCGCCGGGGACCAGCGCGGCGACCTTGCCGAACCCGCCGCCGGCGAGCAGCTCGGCGACCGCGTCGAGGCTGCCCGCGTTGGCGGCCACCACCACGTGCTCGACCCGGTCGTTGGCCTCGACCGCCTCCAGCGCCCAGCAAAGCAGCGGGCGCCCGTCCAGCTGGACGAGCGCCTTGCTACCAGAGCCGCCGAACCGGCGGGCATCGCCGGCGGCGGGAACGACGACACCGACCCGCTCGGCTCGGGTCATGGAACTTCGAACTCCTGTGGCGGATGGACCGGCGGCCGTCGGGGGCTCTAGGAAACCTCGAGCGCCTCGTCGATCATGAGGGTCGCCTTGTGGTCGTCGCACGAGCAGGCGAGCACCAGCTCGGAGACCAGGATCTGCCGGGAGCGCTGCAGCATGCGCTTCTCTCCGGCGGAGAGACCCTTGTCGCGGTCCCGCACGGTCAGATCGCGAACCACCTCGGCCACCTGGAAAATGTCTCCGGACTGGAGCCGCTCGATGTTGCCCTTGAAGCGGCGGCTCCAATTGCCCTGCGTCGAGCATTCACCGGTGCGGAGGATCTCGAGCACGCCCTCGACGTCGTCGGACGAGCAGACCTCACGGATGCCGACTTCCTGGCAGTTGTCCCTGGGCACCATGAGGGTGAGATCGCCGTATGTGAGCTTGAGGACGAGGTATTCCCGGGTCTCGCCACCCACCTCACGGTCCTGTAGTCCCTCGACGACCGCGGCACCGTGCTGCGGATAGATGACGCAGTCCCCGACCTTGAACATACGCGAATTCCCCTTCCCTGGTTCCGGAACACTCCCAGGTTAACATCTGAAGGGCCTTCGGTACAAGGCGAACGCGCTGGTAGATGGCCTAATCGCGGTCACAGGCAAGCTCAGAGGGGCGAAATAAGCAATTCTCTGTAAAGCTCCTATGAGGATGCCTGGGCTAGCCGTCGGAGCCCCTCACGAAGGTTGCGAGCTCGGCCCGGACCGACCCCTTCGACCTCTTCGAGGTCTTCGATCCCTGCCGCCAGGATGACCTTCAACGACCCGAAGCGCTCGACCACCCGGTCGATCACCGAGGTGGGCAGGCCGCGCACCCGCGACAGCAGCCGGTATCCCCGCGGCACCGTGCCGACGTCGAGCGCGTCCGGGTTGCCGCTGAGGTCAAGCGCTTTGGCGACCACCGGCACGTCGTAGAGCTGCTCGGGGCTGAGGCGGCCGAGCTCGGCCAGCACGTCGGGCAGCTCGATGCCGCGGCCGGGGCGCAGGTAGTCGCGGATCGCCAGCCGCTGCTCCTCCTCGACGCCGGCGCTCAGGTCCTCGAGCTGGAGCCGCAGCAGGCGCGCGTCGGAGCCCAGCTCCGCCTCGTAGCGCTCGACCTCGACCGCCACCCGCCGGACCATCTCGCAGCGGCAGATCAGGTTGAGCACCGTCCGCAGGGTGGCGTGGCCGTCCAGCTCGGCGGCGTCCAGCGCGGTGCTGGCCTCGTCGCAGCGCGCCCGGTAGCGCTGGAGGGTCTGCACCGCCTGGTTGGCGCGCGACAGCACCGCGCCCGGCTCCTCGACCACGTGGCGCCACTGGTCGAGGTAGAGCGTCACCGTGCGCATCGACTCTGACACGGCGATCACCGGCACGCTGGACTGGCGCGCCACCCGCTCGGCGGTGCGGTGCCTGGTGCCGGTCTCGGAGGTGGGCACCGCCGGGTCGGGCATCAGGTGCACGTTCGCCCAGAGGATCTGGTGGGCGCCCTGGTCCAGCACCAGCGCACCGTCCATCTTGGCCAGCTCGGAGAGCCGCTGGGCGGTGTAGGGCACCGCGATGCGGAAGCCGCCGGTGAACAGCGCCTGCACCGCTGCCGGGGCGCCCAGCACGATCAGCGCGCCGGTCTCCGCGCGGAGGATGCGCTCCAGGCCCTGCCGCAGCATCGTGCCAGGGGCGACCAGCCGGAGCACCTCGAGCTGGTGGGCGTCGAGCCGCTCCCTGGAGCCGTCGGCGCCGGTCATTGCGGGCTCCCCGCCGGCGCCGCGGCGTCGCGCCGGCGCGGCAGGGCCGCCGGTCCGCCGACCGCGGCCAGCGCCTCGGCGACCGAGCCGACCGCGGTGATCCGCAGGCCGCCGCGCGTGCCGGGGTCGGCGGCCGGGACCAGCGCGCGCCGGAAGTCGAGCCGGGCGGCCTCGGCCAGACGGCGGCCGAGCTGCGGCACCGGGCGCACCTCGCCGCCGAGCCCGACTTCGCCGAAGGCGACCAGGTCGGCGGGCACCTGCCAGTCCCGGGCGGCCGAGGCCAGCGCCAGGCACACCGCCAGGTCGGCGGCCGGCTCGCCGAGCCGCACGCCGCCGGCGGTGGCGGCGAAGACGTCGTTGCCGCGGAACGAGACCCGCGCGCGCCGCTCCAGCACGGCGATCAGGATGGCCAGGCGGCCCTGGTCGAGGTCCTGCGCCATGCGCCGCGGGATCGCCAGCCCGGTCGGCGCGACCAGCGCCTGCACCTCGGTGACCAGCGGCCGGTGCCCCTCGACGCTGACCGTGCAGGCGACCCCCGGCACGGCCGCCTCGCGGGCGGACAGGAACAGCCGCGACGGGTCGGCCAGCGGCTCGAGCCCGTTCTCGGTCATCTCGAAGCAGCCGACCTCGAACGCCGGGCCGAAGCGGTTCTTGGTGCAGCGCACCAGCCGCAGCGCGTGGTGCTGGTCGCCCTCGAACGACAGCACCACGTCGACCAGGTGCTCCAGCGTCTTGGGGCCGGCCACCGCGCCGTCCTTGGTGACCTGGCCGACCAGGAAGGTGGCGATGCCGCGCTCCTTGGCGACGCGGACGAGCTGGGCGGCGACCTCGCGCACCTGGCCGACGCCGCCGGGCGCGCCGGCCAGCTCCGGGTCGGCGACCGTCTGGACCGAGTCGACCACCACCACCCGCGGGCTGGTCTGGTCGATCAGCGTGCGCACCGCGGCGAGGTCGGTCTCGGCCGCCAGGAACAGCTCGGGGTGGAGCGCGCCGAGGCGCTCGGCGCGCAGGCGGACCTGCTCGAGCGACTCCTCGGCGCAGACGTAGAGCACCCTGGACTCGGCGGCCAGCTTGGCCAGCACCGCCAGCAGCAGGGTCGACTTGCCGATGCCCGGCTCGCCCGCCAGCAGCACCACCGAGCCGGCCACCAGGCCGCCGCCGAGCACCCGGTCCAGCTCGTCGACGCCGGTGGGGCGGTGGGCGCCGGCCTGGGCGGTCACCTCGGTCACCGGGACGGCGGGCGTGACCGGACCGCCGGCCCGGGGCGGCCCGGGCCGCTCGATTACCTCTTCGACCAGGGTGTTCCAGGCGCCGCAGTTGGGGCAGCGACCGACCCACCGGGGCGTGGAGGAGCCACAGTCGGTGCAGGCGTAGGTGGTGCGTACGGTTCTGGCCACGGCACGTCCTGATGGTGCTGATGGTGCTGATGGTGCTGAAGGAGGCGCGCCAGCCAACGGTAGCATGGGCGCCGGACGGCGACTTCGGGCCGTCCACAGCCGTCGGCCGGAGGAGGCGCCATGGAGTCCGCGCAGGCGGGAGCGCTCACTCCCAGAGAGATCCTCGGGCTGCTGGCGGAGGAGGACCGGCTCAAGGCGGTGGCCGCCCTCGCCCTTGGCGCCACCACCACCGCGGAGATCGCCGCCGCCACCGGCCTCGGCGCGCGCCAGCTCGGCAGGGCGCTGGCGCGGCTGGCCGCCGGCGGGCTGGTCGAGGGCGACCCGGCCGGCTACCGGCTGCGCACCGAGGTGCTGCGCGAGGCGGCCATGGCCGACGTCAAGCCCGAGCCGGACGCGCCGCTCGGCGCCGGCGTGCTGCGGCGCTTCATCCGCGGCAACCGGCTGACCTCGCTGCCGGCGGCGCGCGGCAAGCGCCTGCTGGTGCTCGACCACCTCGCCGGGCTGTTCGAGCCCGGCCGCCGCTACACCGAGCCGGAGGTCAACCAGGTGCTCGGCGCCTGGCACCCCGACTACGCCGCGCTGCGCCGCCACCTGGTCGACGAGGGCTTCCTGAAGCGCGCCGACGAGACCGACCCGGCCACCAGCCGCTCGGTCAAGCACTACTGGCGCAGCGGCGGCTCCTTCGACGTGGACTGAGACGCGCCGACCCCGGTCAGGCCGGCAGGTGGAGGCGGCCGTCGGGCGCGCGGGCGACCAGGCCCTCGGCCTCCAGGCGGGCGAGCAGCGCCGGGAACCATCCTGGCGGGCGCTCGGCCGCGGCGGCGTCGACCGCGCTCGCCAGGACGGCCTCGTCGAGGCCGTCCGGCGCGGCCGCCAGCACGCGCACCACCGCGCCGCGCCAGCGGCGGTCGGAGGTGGAAAAGCGCGCGACCGTGCGCGGCCTGGCCGCTGGCGCCGCCGCGCCCAGCGCCAGCCAGCGGCAGCGCAGCGCCAGCGGGCAGCCCTGGCAGCGCGGCCGCGGGCGGCAGTGGGCCGAGCCGACGTCCATCAGCGCCGACGACCACGCCCAGGCTCTTCCCCTGGGCAGGGCGGCGTCCGCCAGCCGCTGGCGCGCCGCCGGGGTGAGCTGCGACGGGTCGGTGCCGGTCAGCGAGCGGGCCAGCACCCTGGCGACGTTGGTGTCCACCGGCGCGACGTCCTGGCCGAGCGCGAAGCAGGCGACCGCCCTGGCGGTGTAGGGGCCGATGCCCGGCAGCGCGGCCAGCTCCTCGACGGTGTCCGGCCAGCCGCCGCGCTCCACCACCGCGACGGCGCAGGCCCGCAGCGCCAGCGCGCGGCGGTTGTAGCCGAGCCCCTGCCAGGCCCGCAGCACCTCGGCGGGCGTGGCGGCGGCCAGCGCGGAGGGGTCCGGGAAGCGCGCCAGGAAGCGCGGGAACGCCTCGGCGGCGCGCTCCGCCTGGGTCTGCTGGGCGAGCACCTCGGCGACCAGCACCCGGTACGGGTCGCGGGTGCGGCGCCAGGGAAGGTCGCGCGCGCTCCGGGCGAACCACTCGAGCACCAGCTCGCGAACCTCGGCGAGCTGCTCCCCGTCGGGGAGGACGGCCGATCCGGGAGCCGCGTCGAGGCTCATCTCGGGGCCTCGTCGGCGCGGCGGGCGGTGGGGGGACGGGCGGCCCCGGCCGACCCTGGCGAGGAGCGCAGCCGCCAGCGGCCGAAGAGGTAGACGCCGGTGGCGAGGGCGCAGGCCGAGCCGACGGCGAGCAGGCCCTGGTTGGCCGGCAGCGGCAGGGCGACCGGGATCACCGCGCCGAGCACCCAGGAGAGCTGGAAGGCGGTCTCGGACCTGGTAATGGTGGTGCCGCGGATCTCGGCCGGCACGTCGCGCTGCACCAGGCTCTCGAAGCCGAGCCTGGCCGCGGAGGCGGCCGCGCCGACGACCAGGCCGGCCAGCCCGGCGGTGACCACGTTGACCCTGCCGGCCAGCAGCAGCGAGGTGGCCGCCGAGAGGCCCAGGCCGAGCACCAGCAGACCCTCCTCGTGCAGCCTCCGCCCGAGCCGTGGCACCAGGAAGGCGCCGATCAGGCCGCCGGCGCCGATGCCGGCGACCAGCAGCCCCAGCCCCGCGGTGCTGACGCCGCGGCTGCGCAGCGCGAAGGCCAGCAGGAACAGCGCGAAGCCGCCGGCGGCCCGGGTCGCCGCGCTGGCGGTCCTGGCCAGCCGGACCCTGGCGACCGGCCAGCGCCGCACCGACACCCGCGGGGCCGCGCCAGCGGCGGTGGCG
>DASVXQ010000522.1:0-23511 GCA_036392615.1 Actinomycetes bacterium
CACGCCGGCCGCCGCCGCCCCGGGCCTCCTCCGGATCCCCGCGAAGCTGCGCTGGGGCACGCCCACGCCCTTCCTGGTGCACGAGGCACGCCGGGTCGACGGCAAGCTGTGGTACTGGGTCCTCCTCCCGCAGCGCCCCAACCAGTCCAGCGGCTGGGTCCCGGCCGACCAGGTCCGCGTGTCGCCGCGCGACCGCCGCGCCGATGTGGATCTGTCGGCGCGTCGCCTCACCCTGTACCAGGGCTCCACCGCGGTCGGCACGTTCCCGGTCGCCATCGGCCAGCCGGGCACGCCTACGCCGACCGGGCGGTTCTTCGTGACCGTGCGGCTGCGACCACCGCAGATCTCGACGATTTACGGCGCCTGGGCGCTGGGGCTGTCGGCCTACTCGGACGTGCTCGACCAGTTCGGCACCGGGGACGGCCAGATCGCCCTGCACGGCACGAACCACAGCTCCGAGCTCGGCCGGGCGATCACCCATGGTTGCGTGCGCCTGTCCAACGCCTCGATCTCCAAACTGGCCGCTCAGCTGCCGCCTGGATCGCCAGTGGACATCCATGCCTGATCCGCACCTGCCCCCAGCTCAGCGGAGGATCTCGAAGGCCAGGTGGTGAGCTGGCCGGGTCGTCGCAGCGGGCCTTGCGCAACCTGATCGGCGCGGTGCCTGGGCTGTCCTGCTGAATTTCGATGGTGCGCAGGAGGCAGCGGCGGAAAAGCGAATGCGGGCAGCGGAGAAGTCCGAGCCTGTGGATTGCGCCAAGTGGTGTTGGCCCGGTCGGTCGGGAACCGGCGGCTGACCACCGCCTGTCACCTGTGGGCGTTCGCCGCCTTGACCGGCTCGCCGGGTGCTCGCCGCTATGACGACGCGTTGCGGGTTCGTGGCGCCACCCACCATCAAGCCCTGCGGGCCCTGGCAATCGGCTGGTCGGCATCCTGCACGACTGCCTGCGTCACCGCCATCCCTACGACGAGCAGATTGCCTGGCCCACACCCGCGACTGCGGCCGCCTGACCCCAAGCAGGGGTCCCGGGGGGAGGCCATCTCCCCGGCTTGCCGGCCATCCTGCTGGCTGGGGCTGGTGGTGCAGCTGGCGCGGGCGGGTACCACGCCGGCTGTCAGGCGCTGGTCGAAGCTCCTGGTCGTGTGGGTGCCCAGGAACGGTCAGACGAGTTGCCGGCCTGCGCTAGTCCCGATGGTCAGCGGTCCGGTCACGCTCATCGGCGATGCGGTCGCGCTCATCGGCGGCCCGCTCACGTTCGTCAGCGGCGCGGTCGCGCTCATCGGCGGCCCGCTCACGTTCGTCAGCGGCGTGGTTGCGCTCATCGGCGATGCGGTCGCGCTCGTCAGCGCTGCCCTGGGCCTGGTCGAGCACAGCGCGGCGCTGGGCCAGGTCGGAATGGGCGGCCTGCAGAGCCTGCTCGGCCGCCTGGGCGCGGGCATCGGCCTCCCGCACTCGAGCATCGTCCAGGGCCAGGGCGGCCAGCCGCTGCCGCTGGGCGTCCTGAACGACCTCTTGGGCCAGCTCAGCCAGCTTGCGCGAGGACGAGCGGGCGCGGGCTCGCAGCTGCTGGAAGGCCGCCCCGGGGTCGATGCCCTGGGTGGCGGCCAGCACCCCTTTGGCCTGCTCGATCCAGACCCGGCTGGTCAACGCCTGCCGCAGCTGGGCCACCTCCAGCTCGCGGCTGGCCAGCTCCACGCTGGTGTGGACCAGCTCGCCGGCCACCGCCGCGAACTCGCCCACCCCCTCCAGCTCGTCCGCGCTCCAGGGCCGCGGCTGGGCGCGGTAGACATCCAAGGTCCCCACCGGCTGGCCGACGAGGCGGATGGGGACGCTCAGGACCCCACGCACGCGCAGCTGGCCGACCACGGCGGCGAGCCGGACCCAGACGGGCGCGGCCCCCAGGTCCTGGACCATGACCGCCCGATCCTGGGCATAGGCCTGCAGGTAGGGGCCCTCGCCGAAGTCGTACTGGACCTGGACCAGCAGCTCCATGGCGGCGTCGGTGGCGGCCACCCATCGGGGTGGGCCGTCCGTATGGACCAAGGTGAGGCCGGCCCCGTCGACCTCGAGGACGGTTCTGGCTGCCTCGACGACCCGGAGCAGCCCCGCCAGCAGGTCATCGGCATCTGGCCGGGCCACCCGGAGCTCGGTGACGGTCCGGGCGACCATCTGACGGTCAACAGCCATGGTGTCGTTCCTCATGGTGAAGGCAACTTCAGGGAGGGCCCACCGCCAGGCGCCTTGGCAACGCCAACCGCCAGCGGCCAAGCCGTCGAGGAGTACCACAAGTTCGGCCGAGCCAATCCTAGCGGCCATCCCGAAGCCACAGGTTGGACCAGTGGTTGGGAGGCTAGCCATACTCTGGTCGTGACGGATCCAACTGCCTGTTCGGCACGGCCGCAGTGCCTGAAGAGGCATCGCTGGCCCAGACCCCGTCGGCATGCCTCTTCCGGTCGCTGTGGCCACCGCCACACCCGATCTCCCGGTCCAGGTCCGGCAGTTGACAGCTACCGCGGTGGGGTGTCTCGACAGCCTGCCCGGGACCCGGGCGGCCCACAGCACATACCTCGCCACTTCTGGAGCGCAGCAGCCAGGGCGACCGCAGGTCGGCATGGCGGTCGGCGCGGGACAGCTGATAAGGAAGAGGTCCCAGGTTCAAGTCCTCGCAGGCCCACCACACCACGCCTGACCAGCGGAAACGCTGGTCCCGCCACGGTGGAGGCCGTTGGCTGCGGCGTGTGCCGGATTGAAGCTCTCACCGGGTTACCGCTCCTCGTCATGAGCCAGATGCCTGCATGGCCGCCGCGGCACAGCACACTCGCCAAGGCTCCGCTCTTCGTTCTCGTCGCGCATTGTCGCGTCGAGGCCTTGCGGATCCATGCAGTCGATCTCCTGCTCCAGCCCCGGTCGTCATGGCGATCGTTTGGTCCGGCCTCGCAACGACCTGTTCCACCGTATCCGCGGATGAGCGCGGAACGTCAAGGCCTCAAGAAGTGATGGTCTCGGCGATCAGCTGCACGAAGTTGGTGGTGGCATCGAAGGCGACGGCGTGGCCGGCCCCCTCGATTTGCTGGGTTCTCGCCGTGGGGATGGCAGCGGCGAGCGATCGCGTGAAGCCGAACATGCTGTTGGGGCTCCGTGCGCCGTAGGTGCACACCACCGGGACTTCGACGGTCGCGAGCTCGGTCGGAGATGGATAGTTGCCGATCGAGTTGCGGAAGTCCATCAAAGCTGCCCTGGCGTTTTCCCTGGCGGCCCGCCGCCACTCCTCGGGAAAGGCATCCCAGGCGGTTCCACCGTCACGGTAGGCGTAGGCAGAGCGCAGCAATGCCTCGGCGGCGTCGCCATGTCGGCCCCCCAGCGCCAGCGATCCGATTTTGGCCAGCGCCACCACCTGCGAACCGGTCGGAAGGTGATGAGTCAACCGCCATGGGAACTCATGGGCGATGACCACCCGCACCAGGTCCGGACGACGGACGGCCAGGTCGATGGCGATCGCCGCCCCTGCGCTGGTCCCGACCACGACGGCGGGCGGGGTCCCCAAGTACTCCAGAATCGCTGCGGCGTCGGCCGTATGGACGGCGATCAGGCGCACCGGTTCGCCGCCGGAGCGGGCGTACCCCCGGCGGTCGTAGGTGAGCACTCGCCCGATCCGGGCGAGCTCCTCGGTCGCGCAACCCCAGGTCGAGGCCGTCGCCCCGGCAGGATGGATCAGCAGGATCGGTACGCCCTGGCCCACCTGCTCGTAATACTCGTAATAGAGGTCGCATCCGTCCGACCTCACCGAACCCATCATCGGCCCCCTCCGACCGTCGCTCCACCGCCGGACTGCTCCCACGACTCCTGCGTCGGCGCAGGGCTCTGCGGGGCGCAGCGCGCTCGGAGCCGAGCCGGCGGTGAGCTCCGAGCGCACTGCCGCCTCAGTCGTGGACGCTCACAGGCTCAAGGGCCTGGAGCAGAGTGAACCAGGTGACGTTCACCCCCACCCTGTCGAACAATTCGACGAGCCGAGGCTCCGGGTCGCCGTAGATCGTCATCTTGTGGTCGTGGGCGAATTCGGCGAACAAGATGTCGCGAGCCTCGCGGACGTGGAACGCATGCTCGATAAAAGCATCCGCGTCCACATAGGCCTCGCGGACCTCGCATTGGGTCCCGTCGCTGCTGAGATACCAGTCGTAGGCGACGGTTCCGGTGTCCTTCTCCCGCGCCTGCCGCATGATCTCAGCCGCTTGGCGCTTGAACCCCTCCAGCTGCCCCTCGCGGATCTTCAGCCGGGCGCGGACTTCGAACTGGCCCATTGTCCCCTCCTGTACTTGGGGTTGGTTCCGGCTCCGCTCCAACAGCACCGGCGCCGCGCGGGAGCGGGAGGGACCGTTTCCCGGGAAGCGACGCCGCGGCGAGGCCCCGGGTCGATGCGAGATCCCCGGACTGCCGGATCCGCGCCGCACCTGATGCTGCTTCCCTCGGTCTCGCCCATGGGACCACCGCTGCCTACAGCCGCTCGGGCCGTATGCGTCGGGACCTTTGGCCCTTCCTCGGCCGGATGTGGGTGCTGAACTGGCTCTCGGAGTGGTCTTCCGGCGGTGGATCGACCGTGCCGGCGGACCAGCACGCAGCAGGAAGGGGGCAGCCATGCAGGGCATCAAGCAGGCGGCATCCGCGTTTCTGGCCAGCAGGCGAGTGGCGGTCACGGGGGTGTCCCGCACGCCCAAGGACCACGGGAGCAACACGGTGTACAAGCGGCTGCGCGAGCGTGGCTATGAGGTCTTCGCGGTCAATCCCAACGCCCACGAGGTCGAGGGGGATCGGTGCTATCAGGATCTGAAATCGATCCCTGGTGGGGTCCAGGCGGTGGTGATCGGCACGCGGCCGGAGATCGCTGAGGACACCATGCGCGAGTGCGCCGAGCTTGGCATCAAGCAGGTTTGGATGCATCGGGGCCCTGGCGCGGGCAGCGTCTCGGCAGCCGCGACCGACTACGGCCGGCAGCACGGCATCACCGTGATCGATGGAGGCTGCCCTCTGATGTTTGGGCCCACTGCCGATCTCGGGCACCGGATCATGCGCTTCGCGCTCGCCGGACACGTGCCCAAGCAGGTGTGACCCCGGCGCGCGGTTGGGTCGCGCACGACGTAGAGGGAGGAGCGTGACACGATGGCCGAGACGCGTCTCCTGGAACGGTTGACCGCGTCAGACCTGTTCATGCTGCTGTGGGACGACTATGGCTGGCCCAACCAGATCGGCGGGCTCGTCATCCTCGACGGCAACAGCCTGCTCGACCGCGACGGTCGCGTCCGGATCGAGGCGGTCCGCCGGCGGCTCGAGCCCAGACTGCACCTGGTCCCCCGCTTCCGGCAGTTGCTGCACCGACCCCGGCTGGGGCTGGGCTGGCCATTGTGGGTCGACGCTCCCTCCTTCGACCTGGCCGACCACATCCGAGTACGCGCGCTTGCCGCTCCCGGCGGCCAAGCCCAGCTGCTGCAGGCATGCCAGGAACTGGCGCGGCGACGGCTGGATCCAGCCCGGCCGCTGTGGGAGCTGTGGCTGCTGCCCGGCCTGCCAGAGCGGCGGGTGGGCGCGTACTTGAAGCTGCACCATGTCGTTGCCGACGGCCCCACGGGAGTGGCCGCCTTCGGGGCGCTGCTGGACCTGACCGCCAACGCGACCACCCCGGTGGCACCGCCATGGACGCCGACACCGATCCCGACCGCCGGTGAGCTGCTGCGCGACAACCTGCGCCGGCGCCGGCAGGAACTAGGTCGCGGGTGGTCGGACCTGGCCCATCCGGGCCGGACGCTGCACCGGGCGCGACGGGCCTGGCCGGCGTGGCGGGAAGTCTTCACCGAGCAGCGTGCCCCACGGACCAGCCTCAACCAGCCGGTCGGCGTCGACCGCCGGCTGGCCATCGTCCGCGGCCGCCTGGACCTCACCAAGCAGGTCGCCCACGTCCACCACGCCAAGGTCAACGACGTGCTGCTGGCCGCGGTGGCCGGCGGCCTGCGCCAGCTGCTGGCAAACCGTGGCGAGGACGTCCAAGGGCTGGTGCTGCGCGCGATGGTGCCCATCTCCCTGCACCAAGAGCAGCCTGGGCAGGCGCAGGGCAACAAGCCCGGGTGGATGATGGTGCCGCTGCCGCTCGGCGAGCCCGACCCGGTACGCCGGCTCGAGCTGATCGCCGCCGAGACGGCCGCGCGCATGCACAAGGCCCGTCCGCAGGCGGGCAGCGGGATCTTCCGGTTCGTCGCCGGCCAGCGCGCCTGGTACCGGCACTTCCCGCGGCAGCGGTCGGTGAACCTGGTCGTGACCAACGTCCCGGGTCCGCCGGTGCCACTGCACCTTGCCGGCGCGCGGCTGCTGGAGCTGTTCCCTATGGTGCCGGTCATGGGCAACTTGACGCTCGTCGTCGCCGTGCTGTCGTACGCCGGACAGCTTAACCTCACTGCGGTCGCCGACCGGGACGGCTGCCCGGACGTGGAGGTGTTCGCCGAGGGTGCGCGCAGCGCCCTCGACGACCTCGCGCGATCGGTGCTTGTGCCCGCCTCTTGAGCCCAACGCGACAGGAGGGGACCGGGGGGAGCGGAGCCGCCATCCGATCTGTCGGGACCGCGGAGGTCACCGGACTGGTGGGCGCAGCCAGAGGGAGACGCGCGTCGGCTGCATGGTCTGCTCGGCGACCGCGAGCAGCTCGGCGGTAAGGGTGTCCAGGTCGACCTGTTGGCGCAGGCGGCCGCTGAACGCCTGGCTGGAAGGCGACGGCGACGTTGGGCGTCGCCACGGCCACCGCCAGACTGGAACCGCGGCCCAGGAGCTGGCCCAGCCGAGCGCGACCGCGGCGTAGCCGCCGGCCGGCAACGGCGGCTACGACGTCGCCCACTACGGTCTCCGGCTCGGCTACGACCCGGCGACCAGGCACCTGGACGCCGTGGCGACGATCCTCGCCCGCGCCACCCAGAACCTCTCGCGGTTCGACCTGGACCTGCGCGGCTTCGAGATCTCGCGGCTGCTGGTCAACGGCCGTGCGGCCTCGTTCACCCGGCGGGGCCAGGAGCTGGTGATCACGCCGGAGCGGGGCATCCGGGCGGGGCGCCGGTTCACCGTGGTGGTCCGCTACGCCGGGACGCCGGCGGTGGTCACCGACCCCGACGAGTCGATCGAGGGCTGGGTACCGACCGACGACGGCGCCTTCGTGGTCGGCGAGCCGCAGGGATCGCCGGCCTGGTACCCGGCCAACGACAACCCGCGCAACAAGGCGACCTTCACCTTCGTGGTCACGGTCCCCGCGGGCATCACCGCGATGGCCAACGGGGTGCTGACGTCGCGGAGCACCAGGGCGGGCAGGACGACCTTCGTCTGGCGGGAGCGCTTCCCGATGGCGCCCTACCTGGCCACCTCGACCCTCGGCCGCTTCGACCTCACCCAGTTCCGGCTGCGGAGCGGGCTGCCCGTCTACATCGCGGTCGACCCGACCCTGCCGGCCATGCCGGTGCTGAAGAAGCTGCCGGACATCGTCGCCTTCTACAGCTCGATCTACGGTCGGTACCCGTTCGACGCCGTCGGCGCCATCGTCGACGACGCCAAGGAGGTCGGCTACTCGCTGGAGACGCAGACCAAGCCGGTGTTCGACTCGCCGCCGGACGAGGCGACGCTGGCCCACGAGCTGTCGCACATGTGGTACGGCGACTCGGTGACGCTGCGGCGGTGGCCGGACATTTGGCTGCACGAGGGGTTCGCCACCTGGTCGGAGTGGATCTGGAGCGAGCACCGGGGCGAGCGGTCGGCGCACGACATCTTCCAGGAGCTCTACGCCACGCCGGCATCGGACACGGAGTTCTGGACACCCCCGCCGGGGGACCCTGGATCGGCCCCCAACCTGTTCGACGGGACGATCTACGACCGGGGCGGCATGACACTCCAGGCGCTGCGCGAGAAGCTCGGCGACCGGGTGTTCTTCCGCATCATGCGCGACTGGGCCAGGCGGCACCGCTACGGCAACGCGACCACCCGCCAGTTCATCGCCCTGGCCGAGCGGGACAGCGGCAGGAACCTCCGGCACTTCTTCGACGTCTGGCTGTTCCAGCCGCGCAAGCCGACCTCCTGGTAATGGACCGGGCCGGCCGAACGCTCTACCAGCTGACAGCCGGAACGTCGGCTGGCCGATCGAGTGGAGGTGCATCGTGCGGAGGTTGTTCCTGCCGTTCGCCGTGGCGGCGATCGTGCTGCTGCTGGCGAGCAGTGCCCTGGCGGCCAAGCCGCCCTCAGGGAGCAGCACGGGCACCGGCTCGGTCTTCGTCCCCAACCCCGTGCAGTCGCTCGGCAACGAGTCGCTGACCGACCAGAAGGACGCCGACGCCGCGGTGCCGGCGGCCGCGTACCACGACGTCACGCTGACCAACCTCGACGGCAGCGGGTTCCTGCGGGGCGACTTCGCGAACGTCGTCAGCGAGACCGGCAACCCGGCGTTCTCGCCGACCAACACCTTCCGCTACACCCGTCACCAGGACGAGTTCGAGCAGGTGATGGCCTACTACTGGGTCACCCAGGCGCAGCGTTACATCCACAGCCTCGGCTTCGGGGAGACCCGCCGGCCGGTCAACGACCAGCCGCAGGCGGTGCGGATCAACCAGTTCGGGCAGGACAACTCGTTCGCCACCGACCACCCCAAGGACGAGCTGCGCTTCGGCAAGGGCGGCGTAGACGACGCCGAGGACGCCGAGGTGATCCTGCACGAGTACGGCCACGCCATCCACTTCGCACAGAACTTCTCCTTCGCGTCCGAGCAGGCCGGCGCGATCAGCGAGGGCTTCGGCGACTACTGGGCGGTGACCGTCAGCGACGTGGTCTCCCGGTCGCTCGGCGTCCCGGAGCGCGAGCCGCTGCCCTGCGTGGCCGACTGGGACTCGGTCTCCTACACCAGCACGGTCCCGCACTGCCTGCGGCGCGTCGACACCAACCTGCACTTCCCGGCGGACCTGAACGGCGAGGTCCACCACGACGGCCGTATCTGGTCGCGGGCGCTGTGGGACATCCGGCAGGCGCTCGGCAACGTGCAGGCCGACACGATCATCCTGCAGGGCTCGTTCGACTTCCCCGGCACGACCATGCCGGACCTGGCGAACCGGACGGTCGCGGCCGCGCAGCAGCTGTACGGCACCGCCGCGGCCACCGCGGTGAGGAAGGCCTTCGCCGACCGCGGGATCCTCTGACCGGCGGCGGCTGGTCAGAGGATCCGGGAGAGGAACGCCCTGGTGCGTTCATGCCGCGGGTTGGCGAACACCTCGCTGGGGCGTCCCTCTTCCACCACCGTGCCCTGGTCCATGAAGACCAGGTGGCTACCCACCTCGCGGGCGAAGCCCATCTCGTGGGTGACCACGATCATGGTCATGCCGTTCTCGGCCAGCTTGCGCATCGCGTCGAGCACGTCGCCGACCAGCTCCGGGTCCAGTGCGCTGGTCGGCTCGTCGAACAGCATGAGCTTGGGATCCATGGCCAGCGCGCGGGCGATCGCCACGCGCTGCTGCTGGCCGCCGGAGAGCTGCGCCGGGTAGACGTCGGCCTTGTCGGCCAGGCCGACCTGCCCGAGCAGCTCGCGGGCACGCTCGATGGCGTCGGCCTTGCGGGTGCCCTTGACCCGCATGGGCGCCTCGATGACGTTGCCCAGCGCGGTCATGTGCGGGAACAGGTTGAAGCGCTGGAAGACCATGCCGATCTCGGCGCGCTTGCGGGCGACCTCGTTCTCCTTGAGCTCATGGAGCTTGTCGCCCTGCTGCCGGTAGCCGACCAGCTCGCCGTCCACCCAGAGGCGGCCGCCGTTGATCTTCTCCAGGTGGTTGATGCAGCGCAGGAAGGTGGACTTGCCCGAGCCGGAGGGGCCAAGCATCACGGTGACCTCGCGGGGCTTCACCTCGAGGTCGACGCCCTTCAGCACCTCGAGCCGGCCGAAGCGCTTGTGGACGTTCTCGGCCTTGACCATCGGCTGATCGGTGGCGGCGAAGCCGCTCGGGTCAGTGCCCATGTCCCACACTCCCCACCCTCATGCGGGCGCCCGCCTGCCGCCCGCCGGTGCCGAAGCCCCGACTGAAGTATCGCTCCAGGAAATATTGGCCGATCATCAGCACGCTGGTCATCGCCAGATACCACAGGCAGGCGGCGACCAGCATCGGGAACACCCGGAAGGTGCGCGCGCCGATCGCCTGGAGCTGGAAGAACAACTCGTTGGTCACCGGCACGAAGGCGAGGAGCGCGCTGTCCTTGAGCATGGCGATCGTCTCGTTGCCAGTCGGGGGGATGATCACCCGCATCGCCTGCGGCAGGACGATCCGGCGCAGCGTGACCCCACGCCCCATGCCGCACGCCTGCGCGGCCTCCTGCTGTCCGGGGTCGACCGACTGGATGCCGGCTCGCACGATCTCGGCCATGTAGGCAGCCTCGGACAGCGCCAGGCCGAGCAGGCCGGCGACGAACCCGGTCACCACCGTCCTCGCGTCCAGGCCGAAGATCCGCGCGCTGAAGTCGATCCCGAACAGGTTGCCGATCTGATGGTCGAACGGCAGCCCGACCTCGTAGCGCGCGTAGAGGATCCCCAGGTTGCCGAACAGCACCAGCAGCACGATCCGCGGCACGGCGCGGAAGAACCAGGTGTAGACCCACGCCGCCCCAGAGAGGATCGGGTTGGGCGACAGGCGCATGACCGCGATGACGATGCCGAGCGTGACCCCGATGATCATCGCGAGGATGGTGACCAGGAGCGCCGTCCGCACGCCCTCGATGACCGGCGGGCGGAACATGTTGTCGAACATGAAGCGCCACTGGAAGGCCTTGTTCGTCACCAGCATGTGGACGAACATCGCCACCAGCAACGCGATGACGGCGGCCGCGACCCAACGGCCTGGGTGACGGACGGGCACCGCCTTGACAGTCTCCGGCGGCGGTACCCGCTCAGCCGGTCTGGTTGCGGTCTCAGTCATTGGGTCGCGTCCCCCTTCTCTGCCTCAGGCGGAGGGATTGACGGCGGAGTTGGTGATCGCCCCCGCCTCGACGCCCCACTTGGTCAGGATCTGCTTGTAGGTGCCGTCGGAGATCACCGCGCCGACCGCGCCGGAGAGCGCCTGGGCGAAGTCGGTCTGGTCCTTCTTGACCACGTAGCCGTACGGCGCCGAGTCGTAGATGTCGCCGAGCAGCTCGAGCTGCCCGTTGGTCTGCTTGACCGCGTAGGCGGCCACCGGGGAGTCGGCCAGCATGGCGTCGTCCTTGCCGGAGACCACGGCCGCGGTCGCCTGGTCCTGCCCCTGGTAGCGGTCGATGTTGATAGCCGGCTTGCCGCTGCTCTTGCAGGCGCTGACGCGCTTGGGCAGGTCGTCGGTGTCCTGCACGGTGCTGGTCTGGACCGCGACCTTCTTGCCACAGGCGTTGTCCGGCTGGATGCCGGTCGGGTTGCCCTTCTTGGTGGCCCACTGGGTCCCGGCGCTGAAGTAGCTGACCATGTTGACCTGCTGCATGCGCTCAGGGTTGATGGTGAACGACGAGACGCCGACCTCGTACTTGCCGGACTCGACACCTGGGATGATCGCGTCGAACTTGGCCGAGGTCCACTGGGTCTGCAGGCCCAGCTTGGCCGCGACGGCGTTGAACAGGTCGACGTCGAAGCCGATGACGGTCTTGCCGTCGGTGTCGAGGAACTCGCTCGGCGCGTAGGTCGAGTCGGTCCCGATCAGCAGCTTGCCGTCGGCTTTGACGGCCGCGGGCACCTTCGCGGCCAGCGCCTGGTCGACCGACGAGGCCTTGGTGGTCGCACTGGCGTTGCCCCCGCCGCCGCTGTTGTTGCTGCCGCAGGCCGCGACCACGAACACCAGGCCCATGCCCAGGGCGAGCAGTCGCCATCTCCGTCCGTTTCTCAACATGTTCTGCCCCTATCGTGAGGGTCGCCGGTCCCACCGTGGCGACCGCGATTCGGCGATTGCCGCTCTTCCTTGCCGGTTCTCGAGGGCACCTGCGCGGTGTTGAGGCCGTCCGCCCGATCCGCGGCGATCCGGGTGGGAAGCCAGCGGGGCCGCGCGAGCCCGCCCTTTGGAGGCGAGCCCTTCGAGCAGGGTTGCTGCAATGGTTCGTGTCTCGACCGGCAGTCTCCTCGTCATCTGGATGCTGGCACTATCCGCCAGGCACGGGCGCGGAAGCAAGACGATCCGCTCGTTGCCGCAGCGCCCTGACCTGAGCGGGTGGCATGCGCGCAATGCCGGCTTGCGGCCGACCACGTCCGAGATGCTCCGGTCATAGGTCGGTCGTTTTCGTGCGGAGCGGGCAATGGTGGCCCTCACGGGGCTAAGATCCCGCTTTCCCGTTGACCCGAGGAGGACCGGATGGCTCGCAAGACCGCGGACGCCGACGTCGACCACGAGCGGAAGCCGCGCGGCAAGCGCAGGCTGGCGATGCTGCTGGCGGTTGCCGGCGGAGCGTTCTACCTGGTGCGGCGCAACCAGCGGCGGGCGAAGATCGACGAGGGCGTCTGGCACGAGGCCCCCAGCGCCTGAGACCTACGGCTCCTCGCGCTCCGGCTCCACGAGCAGCCGGGCGTAGTTGGCCATCGAGCGCTGGTACCTGGGCAGGTGCCGCGCCAGGGCGGCCACCGCGATGGAGACCGCCTCCCGCTCGCGCCCGAGGTCGGTGAGCGCCAGGGCGAGGACCGCCTTGACGGCGTCGTCGAGATGGTCCGAGGGGGCGTGCATCTCGGCGGTGAGCAGCGCCACGCTCTCCTCCGGCCGGCCGAGGTTCCGCAGCGAGCTGGCCATCTGGATCACCGCGCGGCGGCGGCGCTCGCCGGTCAGGCCACGGTCCAGCGCCTTGCGGTACAGCGGCACGGCCAGGTCCGAATGGCCGGTCGAGTCGAACGCCGAGGCCCGCTCGAAGTCGCCGACGGCGCTGTCCGGCGGCAGCTCGGCGGCGAGCTTCTCGATCAGGGCACGGAACTCGTTCTCGTCGTACCGGTCGATGGACGCCCACGCGTCCGCGAGCCGTCGTTCCCAATCCGTTTGATCCATGCGAGCAGCCTTCCACAGGCTCCCTGCCGGTGTCACCCGATTTGCCTGGCTCGGGCTAGGACATGAGGCACTCGTCGCCGGGTGGCAGCGGCGAGGCGCCCTCGAGCAGTTGCGCGGCGAGCTGGTCGACGAACCAGCGGCGCAGCGAGCTGACGTATGCGGGCGGCGGCGGGGTCAGCAGCTGGCCCGAGCGGCTGAGGTCCTCGGCCTCCTCCAGGAGGCCCACATAGGTGCGGGCGGCCGGCACGATCGACGGGGGGGCGAGCAGCTCGATGTCGACGGTCGCCTGGCCGCGTGCCGCGGCCGCGGCGACCGCCTCGCGGTGCTGGTCGCTCGAGGCGCGGAACATCGGGCGGAGCTGCTCGACCAGGCTGACCAGCCGGTCCGGCTCGTCCTCGCCACGGGCGCCGGGCCCCTCCAGGGCGATGCCGATGAGCTCGATCTCGCGGAACAGCGCGTCGTTGTACTGCTGGAGCTCCAGGTAGGCCTTGACCGGCACGCCCACGAACCGCACGGCTCTGGTCCCCGCCCCGGCCGGCTGGTGGCGGGCTGGCGCGCGCTGGGGGCGCGTGGCGACCGGGGTGGGCCGCTGGCCGTGCGAGCGGCCGATCTCGGCCCAGATGCGCTTGCCGGAGCCGGCGGGGTCGACGCCCCAGCTCCGGCTGACGGCGTCGACCATGGCGAGGCCGCGTCCGGTGAGCGCCTCGGGCCGGTAGTGACGCAGGGCCGCCGGCGTGGAGGACCGGTCCCGCACGCTGACCCGAACCCGGTCCCGGTACAGCTCGAGCGCGAGGCCGAGCTCGGTGCGGGCGTGCAGCACCGCGTTGGTGACCAGCTCGCAGCCGACCAGGACGAGCTGGTCGACGAGCTCGCCGTGGAGCGAGTGACGACCGGCGAACTGGCGGATGAACCGCCGGGCGGACGCCGCGCTCGACGCGTGGGCGGAGAGATCCAGCCGTTCCACCGCGTCCGGCGCCGCCTCCTCTGGCGAGGGTCCTCCAGTCATCGCCCCCGTTTCCTCGCCGATCCCGGCCGCCCCGAGGTGGCGAGGCAGAGCATTGCGATGTCGTCCGACAGGTCCTGGCCGTTGGCCTCGAGGACCACCTCGAGCAGGCCGTCGAGCAGCGTGTCGAGGTCCACCCGGGCGCCCACGAGCTTGGCGGTGGCGTCGCAGAGCGCCTCGATCCCGAAGCGCTCCACCGAACCGGGCGCGCGCAGGCCCTCGATCAGCCCGTCGGTGTAGCACAGCAGCGCCCAGTCGTCGCCGACCTCGAGCACGTCGGCCTCCCACGAGTAGCCCTGGTCGAGAATCCCCAGCGCCGGACCGCTGGCCACCTCCACGACGTCGACGTGCTCCCCCCTGGCAAGCAGTGGCGGCGGATGACCGGCCAGGGCGACCGTCAGGCGCCGGCAATCGGGACTGACCCACAGGCAGCAGACAGTGGCGAACACCTCCTCGGAAGGCCGGTTGGTCATCAGCATCTTGTCGAGCCCGTCGAGCACGTCCCGCGGCCCGTGCCCGGCGAGGATCAGCGCCCGCCAGGCGGCCCGCAGCGCCACGCCGACCGCCGCCTCGCGGGGGCCGTGGCCGGACACGTCGCCGATCAGGGTGGCGACCGTCCCGTCCTGCAGCTCCAGCGCGTCGAAGAAGTCGGCGCCGAGCAGCGCGCGCTCCTGACCGGCGAGATAGCGCGTGCGCACCACCAGCGGCGACTCGGGCAGCGACAGGACCGGCAGCAGCCCGCTCTGCAGCTGGCGGGACAACTCGGCCTGGGCGTGCGCCTCGGCCAGTTGCCGCTCGCCCTCGCGCTGCTCGGTCACGTCCTGGCAGACGCCGGTCAGCCGTCGCAGGCGGCCCTGCTCGTCGCGCGCGACCCGCCCGCGGCTGAACAGCTGGCGAAGCTCGCCGTTCGGCCGCACGGCTCGGTGCTCCACCCCGAAGGTGGTGCCGGTGCTGGCCGCCTGGCGGATCGCCGCCTCCACCAGCGGCCGGTCGTCGGGATGCATACAGTCGAGCAGCAGCTGGAATGGCGACGTGAAGGTCCGGGGCTCGAGACCGCAGATGCGGCACAGCTCAGGGCTCCAGGTCACCTGGTCGGTCGCCACGTCCCACTCGAAGCCGCCGAGCTGGGCGATCGCCTGCGCCTCGGCGAGCTGCTGCTCGCGCTCGCGCAGCAGGCGCTCGGCCTCCCGCTGGGCGGTGATGTCCTGGGTGATCTTGGCGAAGGCGTGCAGCTCGCCGCGCCCGTCGTAGAGCGCGGTGATGGTCACGTGGGCGAAGAAGCGGCTGCCGTCCTTGCGGACGCGCCAGCCATAGCCCTCGAAGCGGCCCTCCCGCGCCGCCGTCTCCAGCGCCCTGCCGGGCACGTTCGCCGCCCGGTCCTCCGGCGGATAGAAGCGGGAGAAGTGGTGTCCCAGCATCTCCTCGGCGGCGTACTGCTTGATCCGCTCCGCGCCGGCGTTCCAGGTCATCACGTGCCCGCCGCGGTCGAGCAGGAAGATGGCGTAGTCCTTCACGCCCTCGACCAGCAGCCGAAATTCCTCGGCTGCCGTCGGCGCCCGACGCCCTCCGGGCTGTGTCGTCCGCTCCTGCGCCACCGCTCCCCGCTCACGTCTCCCGTCGTCGCCGGTCGAACGCCGACCAGCGGCCGTGCGCTGGTCGCATGCGGTGACCAGCGCACACTCCTTGTACTGATGGTAACCGCCCGCCGAACGTCGGTCGTTACCGCCGGCAGCGGGTGGTCTACCCTACGCTTCGCCGAAGCGTCATGAGAGAAGAGGTGCGAGCCGGCGCGACATCACGCTTCCCGGGGCTGTCGCTCAGTTGGAGGAGCACCTGTTCGCAGGCGGGCACCCGCTGAGCGCAGAGGGGTTCCCCTGTATGCCAAGAGGTCGGCTCGGGGAGCGGTCGTCCCGCTCCCCGAGCCGTGTCACGGCGTCAGCCGTCTATGACCTTTGTGACCGGGTCCTTGACCTGGTCCTCTGGCGAGTCTGGTCTCGGATGTCATCGGCGCTCTCTCTGGCGCTCTGTGCAAGTTCCTCGCCTTGTTGCTGACCCTGTTGCCTGGCGGTGTCGGCCGCGCTCTGGGCCGCCTGCTGGGCGACATCCTTGCCGCGCTCAAGTGCCTCCTGGCCGGTCTCCTTGACCTTGTCCTTGACCTGGTCAGCGACCGGGCCGAGCTTTTCGTCCTCGACCCGCGTGGTCGGCGCGGCCAACCCGGCCAGGAAGCCCAGGGCGATCGCTCCGATGGCCATGCCGAGCGGGTTCTCCTGGGCGAGGCCGGCGGCCCGGCGGGCCGTCCGCTTCACGTCCCTGCCGCTCGGGGTGGCATCGCTGACGCGGGAGGCCGCCTCGCTGACGCCCTCGCCGGCCCTTGAGGTCGTCCCGGTGACGGCCTCTCTTGCCCGCGACGTGGTCTGACTGATGCGCGATTTCACGGATTCTGCCTTTCCGGCTACGGCCTCCTTGGCCCGCGAGGGCACGTCGGCCTTGTAGCCGATCGCTTCGACGGTCTCACCCATTTGCGCCCTGGTCTGTTCTATCTCTTGGCGGATCTCGTCTGGGTCTTGGCCCATTCGACGTCCTCCTTCACGGTCTCGACAGTCTGCTCCGGCGCCAGCGGCGTGACCTGCTTGACCCGGTCACGGCCCTGTACGGCCAGCACCGCGGCGATGACGCCAAAGACGGCGGCCACGATCAGCGCGGCCAGCCAGGCCGGCAGGGCCGCGTTCAGGGCCAGGATGATGCAGGCGGTCAGCGCGCCCAGGGCGGCCAGCCCGACCGCGGCGGCCGCGCCGAACAGCCCCGCCCCTGCCCCCGCCTGGCGACCCTTCTGGGTCAACTCCACCTTGGCCAGGTCGAGCTCCTGGTGGACCAGCTGCGTCGTCTCGGCCGACAGGCGCTTCAGCAATTCCGGGAGCGAGCGCTCCCGCGGGTCCTCGGCGCCACTGAGGTCCCCGATATCGTCTGGAGGCCGGGTTACCATAGTTCCTCCTAGCCCTCAGCTCTTGGGTCCAAGTTGCGGCGGGTGCCGTACGGGTCGGTCGGCTCGGCGACCGGCATCCCGGCCTCGGCCGCCGGATCGTAGGTGCCGCCCACCGGAGGGACTTGGCCCGCCCGGACGTACGGCGCCTCGGTGCCATAGTCGGACTCGGCCGGAGCCGGGTGCACGGTGGAGGCCCCGCCGGTCGTCGGGTACGTCCTCTCGCCGGCGTACGACAAATGCCCAGCGCCTTGGCCGGACCAGTAGCGCCGGCTGCTCGAGGCCTTGAGCAGCCGCGAGGCGGCAAACCCCAGTGCCAGGCCCCCGGCCGCCACTGCCCACGGCTGCCGACGGGCGAAGCTTTCCACGTCGCTCAGCAGCTGCTCGCCATCGGCATTGCGTAGATAGTCGCCGAAGGACTCGGAGCGGTCGGCCGCCTGCTCGGCCATGCGGGCCGGCATGTCCTTTCCCTGCCCGCGCAGCTGCTCGGCGAGACTCCGCACCTGATGCGCAGTCGAAAGTATCTCGTCGCCGGCCTGGGTCGAGCGCTGGTCGATCTGCTCGCGCAGCCGGTCGCGGGCCTGGCCGGCCGTGGCGCTGGCCTTGTCCTGCGCCATCTGCGCCTTGTCACGCACCTGATCCTTGACTTGCTCGGTGGTGGACTCGCTCATTGGAACTCCCTTCATGTCGATGGCGGGCGCGGTACAACTGCATCCGGCTGCTGCAATTCCCTGTGGTTGTGCCGATACCGGTAGCGACGCAGCCGGCTGTGCGTGATATCGGGATTGTCGAGCTCGTCTTTCCGGGCCGTGACCCCACATCCGGCAACACCCACAGCGAGCCTGCAGGCCAATGCTCAGCCAGTCGGCAGGCCGCCACGACCCGAAGCAGATCCATCCGATCCCAACCCGCCAGGCGGTGCGAAGGCACGGACAGCGCCGACCGTGCCGCCCGCCCAGCGGGTTGGCAATTAGGACCCTTTAGCGGCGCTCGTCATCGATGTCGATCCGCTCCTTGCGGACCTCCTCGGTGACCTGCTCCTCGTCGGTTACGGCCTCCTTGCCGAGGCGCACGCGCTCCTTGGGCACGGTGCGCTTTTCGACCACGGGTTCCTCTTCGTGGAGGATGACCTCGTGCTCGGACTCGGTGATGTCCGGCCCGGCCATGGCGGCATCCGCGTTGGCCTCGGTGATCGGCTCGCGCTCGACGCGGACCTCCTCGCGCTGCACCGGTACGGTCCGCTGTACCTCCTCGGTGACCACGTACTTGCGCAGGCGCACCCGGCCCCGCTCGCGCTGGGCGGTGCCGACCCGCAGCTCCTCCTCGGAGCGGGTCATCGCGTCGTCGGTGCCGACGCCGGCGGATTCCATGCCGGGCTCAGGGACGGTCTCGTAGTCCAGTCCGTAGTGGCTGTATAGCCGCTGCTCCTCGGCCGGCGACAGGTACTGGTCGGGCTCGATGCCCGGGGCGTCCTTCACCAGCTGCTTGCCGAACGGTACCTGGATGTCCCCGCCGCGCTCGCTGGCCTGGATCAGCGGCACGAAGGTGGCCTTGCTGCCGAACAGGCCGGTGTTGACCAGCGCCCACTCGGGCTGTCCCGTCTGGTCGTCGGTGTAGATGTTCTGGATCTTGCCGATCCGGTCGCCGTCGCGGTCGACCATCGTCCGGCCCTGCCAGCCGCGGATGACGTCAACGTCAACCATCACTGCCCCCCCTTCTTGTTCTACCGGTGATGGTCGCCCTGGGATGACCGCCAGGCGTTCACCCAAACATCACATCGGCGAATCAGCGGGCCGGGTCGTGAGGCTCGGACCGGGGGGCGCCCTGGGAGCCGCCCTCGTCCGCCCGATCGGCGTGGTAGCGGCGGCTGCTGGACGCCTTCAGCAGGCGCGAGGCGACGAAGCCGAGCGCCAGCCCGCCGGCCGCGACAGCCCATGGCCTGCCGCGGGCGAAGTCCTCGGCGTCGCGCATGATCCGCTCGCCGCTTGCCGCCTTGAGGTAGTCGGCCACCCGGTCGGCCTGCGCGGCGGCCTGCTCCGCCATGCTCGCCGGCGCGTCCTTGCCTTGGCGGCGCAGCTCCTCAGCCATGCTGCGCACGTCGGACGCGGTGCTGCTGAGCCGCTCGCCGGCCTGGGTCGAGCGCCGGTCGAGCTGCTGGCTGAACCGGCTCCTGGCCTGCTCGGTGGCCGAGCCGCTCCCTGCTTCGGTGGAGCCCTGGGTCATCTGTCGACCTCCGCTGCCGGCTGCCTGCTTGTGAGATCGAGCTTGCCTAACCAATGCAGGGCAGACATAACCCCAGAACCTTCCGACGAGTGGCGATCGCTTAGCGGGAGGCTTTGGCGGTTAGTCTGGGCTCGCCGGACTTGCGCGTGGATGCCGCTGCTTTTCTGTTCGCCGGGGATCGGGTGCGCCGTAGTGGGGAGGGTGTGATGACCGCTGTTGACCGGGAGACGATGAACCGCTGGCGGGAGATGATCGTCGTCGACCGCAGCGGCGCCACGGTCGGGACGATCAGCGAGTTCTACCTCGACAAGGGAAGCAGGCTCCCGACCTGGGCACTGCTCAAGACCGGCCTGCTGGGCACCAGGCAGACCTTTGTGCCCCTCATCGGGGTTGCCGAGCGCAACGGTGAACTCTGCCTTCCCTACCCCAGGAGCCAGATCACCAGCGCACCGGGGGTCGAGATCGACGGGGAGCTCACTCCCGACGAAGAGGCCGTGCTGTTCGCCCACTACGGCATGGACTACTGGGACGATGCGGTCGCTGAGCCCCGTCAGCAGGACGATCGGGACCGTGACGATGCCATGACCCGCTCCGAGGAAGAGGTGGGGGTCCGCACGCAGCGGCGGCCGCGGGAGCGGGTGCGGTTGCAGAAGTATGTCGTCACCGAACAGGAGACCCGGACCGTGCCGGTGCGGCGCGAGGAGGTCCGCCTCGTGCGGGAGCCCCTCCCAGAGCAGCCTCAGGACGAGACTGGCGAGCATCCGGCCGGGTGAGGCCGCGACGTCCCCGAGTGAGGCGCGCCAGGCCCAATTGCCCCGATCAGCGGCTATTTCCCTGGTTGGAGCAGGTCAACCAAATCGAAGGTGTTTGAGCCTCTTTTGCGCTGGCTAGGCCCGATGGCGATGCGCAAGCAGGCCATCGCACAAAGAAGCGGATGGCACGTACGAGAAAGGAGAAGGAGGGGATCAGATGACCCGTCCGACCTTCACCGATCAGGCGACGTCGGACTGGTGTGGTCAGACGATGATCGACCGCAACGGGGACAAGGTCGGCTCCATTACCGACCTGTACGCCGACACCCAGACCGGCCAGCCCGAGTGGGCGCTGGTGCACACCGGGCTGTTCGGCACCAAGGCCACCTTCGTGCCGCTTGCCGGCGCCCGTTTCGAGGGCGACGCCGTGCGGGTGCCGCACGAGACACAGATCATCAAGGACGCGCCGCGCGTCGACCCCGACGGCCAGCTCTCCCAGGCCGAGGAGGCGCAGCTGTACGGCCACTACGGGCTGGACTACAGCCACGATCCTTCGGCCAGTGGCCTGCCGACCGGTACCGCCGGCGGCACGGCCGATTGGGAAGCCCCGGCCGCCGGCCGGGACGACGCGATGACCCGCTCCGAGGAGGAGCTGCGGGTCGGCACCGCCCAGCGCGAGCGGGGCCGGGTGCGCCTGCGCAAGTGGGTCGAGACCGAGAGCGTGCAGCACAGCGTGCCGCTGCAGCGCGAGGAGGTCCGCGTCGAGCGCGAGCCGATCACCGAGGCCAACATCGACCAGGCCATGGCCGGCCCGGACATCACCGAGTCCGAGCACGAGGTCATCCTCCACGAGGAGGAACCCGTGGTCGAAAAGCGCACCGTGCCCAAGGAGCGCGTGCGCCTCGGCAAGGAGGCCGTAACCGACGAGGAGCAGGTCAGTGAGGACCTGCGCCGCGAGCGGATCGACAGCGACACCGACGGCCTTCGCGGGTTGCTGCCTCGGATCAGACGGTACCGACGGCCGGCACCTCTTGGCTGGGGCGGTCGCGGACGGATCCGCGTGGGGTTACGGCCAGGGGTCGAGGGGCAACACCTGCCAGCAACAGACCGTTCCAGACAGGGCATAAGGGAGCAAGCATGCGTAGCTGGGCTGGAGAGTTCAGGCAGTTCCTGCTCCGTGGCAACGTCGTCGACCTGGCCGTCGGCATCGTCATCGGCGCCGCGTTCGCGGCCGTGGTGCAGGCGCTGGTGCGGGACTTCCTGACGCCACTGATCGCGGCGATCTTCGGCAAGCCGGACTTCAGCAGGCTTTCCTTCACGCTGCACCACAGCGTCTTCCACTACGGTGACCTGCTCAACTATCTGATCGCGTTCCTGACCGTCGCGGTCGCCCTGTTCTTCTTCGTGGTCAAGCCGATCAACAGGCTCATGTCCCTTGCCCGCCACGACAAGCCGGCCGACCCCAGCACCCGCAAGTGCCCGGCGTGCCTGAGCGAGATCCCCCTCAGGGCGCGGCGGTGTGCCTACTGCACCTCGAACGTGCAGGAGATCCCCAACACCGAACCGGCCGCACAGGTCAACGCGGCACGCTGAGCCACCGCCGGCGACGGCCCCGGTTCAGGCGACGTGTTCCCCGCCCGGAGGTGCGCTCGAAGGAGCGTGCCAAGTCGTCTACTCTGTGCGGTGCCATGGGCCTCTCAGCTTCGGACGACCCGGACATGACAACGGGCATGTGCGGAGTCCGGAGCAGGTGGTGAAGGAGCGTCGTGCTTGGCTCCATCATCGTCCGAGGTGCTATCCGCTCAGAGGCCATGCAGCGCGGGGCTGTAGCTCAGTTGGAAGAGCACCTGCTTTGCAAGTAGAGTGAAATTAGCGCTATGCTCACCTGCATCTTCGCAGGATTTTCACGAGCGTAATCGATGCAATCAGGTGCTCTTCCACGGGCTCTTTGAATGCGCTCAGGAGCACGGCTCTCAGAAGCACAGCGCTACCTATCGCTCGTAGCCTCCATCTGTTCGTCTACCTGCAACGATACCTCGCAGGCGACCACATTCCCAATGCTCGCTACACGACCCTGCTACGCCTGCAATGGCATCGCTTTCCTGTCGTCGCGCCCTGAGTACCATCGAATTTACGGCAGGACGGCAGGACGGCAGGAGAGCAATGCACCAGGGTGCCGCAATGGCGCCCGCCAGGTGGGCGTGAGGTGATCTCAGGCGTGGTGGCGGATATCGCCAAGCTGTCGGTGGGCCGGGAGGACTACTACGTCCGCGAGGTCGCCCAAAACCGCGAAGAGTACCTAAGCGGCCACGGAGAGTCACCAGGCCGCTGGCTCGGCAGGGGAGCCGCCACGCTCGACCAGGACGGGATCGCCAGCACCGAAGCCTTCGTCCGGGTCTTCCATGGGCGCCACCCTGCGACCGGGGAGCTGCTTGGCCGCCCGCACGGCGAGCGGGGGGTGCCGGCGTTTGATGTGGTGCTGCGGCCGACCAAGAGTGTGTCGCTCCTGTACGGCCTCGGCGATGCGAAGGTCGCCGCCACGGTGCTGGAGGCCCACCAGCAGGCGACCGCCGAGGCGCTGTCCTACCTGGAGGACCATGTCGGGGCCAGGCGCGGGCATGGCGGTTGCGACCACGTCGCCGGCGACGGCCTGGTGGCGGTCGGGTTCGACCACCGCACCAGCCGAGCTGGCGACCCGCTGCTTCATACCCACGTGATTGTGGCGAACCGGGTGCAGGGGCCGGATGGTCGCTGGACCGCGCTGGATGGTCGCGACCTGTACCGGCATCGGCTGGCGGCCGATGCGATCTACCGGGGCACCTACCAGCGCGCCCTATCGCGGTCGCTGGGAGTTGGCTGGACCGAGGCCGATCGGTGGGGCAACCGCGAACTCGCAGGGATGCCGCCCGAGCTGCTCAAGGTGTTCTCCAAGCGGGCGGATGCGATCGACTGCGAGGTCGAACGCCTGCAGGCCCAGGGCCGGGTGCGTACCCCCAAGCTGGTCAAGTGGGCGGTGCATGCGACCCGGCAGGCCAAGCGCCACGAGGCGCCAGCGACCTTGGTGGAGCGGTGGCGCGCCGAGGCGGCCGAGCATGGGGTGGACGTCCCCGAACTGCTGCGCGGCGTGCTGGGTCGCGACCGCCAGGCGACCAGCGACCCCACCGCCGGCGACGACCTGCCCGCCGACGCGACTGCTGATGCGGTGGTGGTTGCCGGCGTGTTCGACCGGCTGGCCAGCGCGCAGGGGCTGACCGCGCAGGCCTCCACGTTCGCCCGGCCCGAGGTGATCGCCGCCCTGGGCGACCACCTGGTCGCCGTCGACCGCAGTGGCCTGGAGGGGCTGGCGGACCGGTTCCTTGAGGAGCGCGCGGTCAGCGTGGTCGCCGACCGCACCCTGGGCGAGCGGCGCTGGTCCACCCCCGAGCTGCTGGACGTCGAGCAGCGCCTGGTCGCTGGCGCGCTAGCTGTAGTTCCCACGAGGGTTGTTGACATGTGAGGGTCCCCTCGGTGGGCTCGGGTTG
>DASVXQ010000523.1:0-7575 GCA_036392615.1 Actinomycetes bacterium
GGCGGCCCGCCTGGCCACCCACCCCAGCAGCCGCGCCCGCATCCAGGCGATCCGCCGGCTGGGCGCCTGAGCGCCTTGGCGCGTCGGGCCACCCCGGCCCCGCCGCCCGCGCCGGTCCGCCCTCCCGGCCGCTCACGCCCCGGCCCGCATCTCAGGAAGATTCCCTGCAATCACGGCGGCCGGAACGAAGTTGAAAAGTTGGCCAGGAAGTCCAGCTCCAAGCCTTGGCGCAAGGAGGCGCAATGGCAGTCCCCCTACCACCAGCGATGCCAGCCCATCAGCAGCGGCGGAGCCCGATGCGACGGCGCCGGCTCGTCCGGCTCGCGCTGGCCCTCGGCGTCACCGCCGCGCTGCTCAGCGTGGCCCCCGCGGCCGGCGCCCATCCCTCGAGTCACCACCGGCACACCGCCTACCAGCAGACCAACCTGGTGTCCGACCTCCCCGGCCGGGCCGCGATCACCGACCCCAATCTGGTCAACCCCTGGGGCCTGGTGGCCGGACCCACCACCCCGATCTGGTCCAACGACAACGGCACCGGCGTGTCGACCCTCTACAGCGGCGGGGTCGGCGGCTCGACGCCGGTGATCGTCCCGGTCGTGGTGCGCGTGCCCGGCGGGGCCGACACCGGCATCGTCTTCAACGACACCGCCGGCTTCACGGTCAGCGCGGGCGGGGTCACCGCCCCGGCCCGCTTCATCTTCGTCACCGAGGCGGGCACCCTCAGCGGGTGGGCTCCCAACGTCCCGCTGAATGGCATGGCGCAGCTCAAGAAGACCATCCGCGGCGCCGTGTACAAGGGCCTGGCCAACCTCACCACCGACCGCGGCGCGTTCCTGTACGCCGCCAACTTCTCGGCCGCACGGATCGACGTCTTCAACTCCGAGTGGAAGCGCGTTCACAGGGACGGGTTCCGCGACCCCCGGCTGCCTCGCGGGTACGCGCCGTTCAACATCCAGGCGCTCGGCGGCAAGCTCTACGTCGCCTACGCGAAGCAGGACAGCGAGGGCACCGACGAGGTCGCCGGCCCAGGTCGCGGCTTCGTCGACGTGTTCGACTCCAGCGGTCACCTGCTGGACCGCCTGATCCGCAGAGGCCATCTCAACGCCCCATGGGGCCTGGTGATCGCTCCGGACGGCTTCGGGCAGTTCAGCGGCGACCTGCTGGTGGGCAACTTCGGCGACGGCCGGATCCATGCCTACGACCCACACAACGGGCACTTCCGCGGTGCGTTGCGCGACGAGCACGGGCGCGAGATCGTCATCGACGGCCTCTGGGCGCTGCGGTTCGGCAACGGGGTCTTCGGCGACCCGACTGACCTGGTGTTCAGCGCGGGCATCGAGGACGAGGCCCACGGGCTGCTCGGGATCATCGAGCCGGTGAGCAGCTAGCGATACGGCGTCCCTCGCGCCAGGCGGGGGACCAGGACGGCTGGGCGCCGGGCCGGCGCGAGGGGCACCGGCCCGGCGCCCGCCCAGCCGCCGCGGCCACGCCCCAGCGGTGCCAATCATCCCCCTTGAGCGGCTACGCGCTGGTTATTAGCATGTTCCTGCGCCCCGGCCCGGGCGCGCTGCTGTCGCCAGCCGCCAGCAACCCCTGCTCCGGGGTCCGGCCGCGGCCGCCCGGAAGCCAGCTCTCGAGAGGAGTTCGGGGATGGCTGCATCGAGCGTCGTCGGCGACGAGGTCGTCTATCCGGATGGCAGGCATGCGCTCGCCGAGAACGTCGACCTCGCATCGAGCCCGCTCTACAACGAGGACCTCGCGCCGGTCCCGATCGAGCGGCGAACCTGGACCACCTACAACTACGCGGCCCTGTGGATCGGGATGGCCCACAACATCCCCTCCTACCTGCTCGCCTCCGGTCTCATCCTGCTCGGCATGGACTGGGTGCAGGCGATCATGACGATCGCCCTTGGCAACCTGCTGGTGCTCATACCGATGCTGCTCAACAGCCACGCGGGCACCAAGTACGGCATCCCGTTCCCGGTGTTCGCGCGCGCCTCCTTCGGCACCTTCGGCGCCAACCTGCCGGCGATCATGCGCGGCCTGGTGGCCTGCGGCTGGTTCGGGATCCAGACGTGGATCGGCGGCCAGGCGATCTTCACCCTGACCGGCGCGGTGATCGGCAAGGGCTGGACCGACGCCGCCGCGATCGGCGGCTACCCGTGGACGCAGTGGCTGTCGTTCGCCATCTTCTGGCTGCTGAACATCTACATCATCCTGCGAGGGATGGACACGCTGCGCCGCTTCGAGAACTGGGCGGCGCCGTTCGTGCTGGTGGTCGCCATCTTCCTGCTGGTGTGGATGGTCAGCAAGGCGCACGGCTTCGGCCCGATCCTGCACCAGCCATCCAAGCTCGGCTGGGGCGCCGACTTCTGGCCGGTGTTCTTCCCGTCGCTGATGGGCATGATCGCCTTCTGGTCGACGCTGTCGCTGAACATGCCCGACTTCACCCGCTTCGGCGGCAGCCAGCGGCAGCAGGCCATCGGCCAGATCCTCGGCCTGCCCACCACGATGACCTTCTTCTCGCTGCTGGCGGTGCTGATCACCTCGGCCACCGTGACGGTCTACGGGCAGGCGATCTGGGACCCGGTGGTGCTGACCGGCAAGTTCTCCAACCCGGTGGTGATCGTGTTCGCGCTGTTCACCCTGGCGGTGGCGACCCTGTCGGTGAACGTCGCCGCCAACGTGGTGAGCCCCTCCTACGACTTCTCCAACGCCTTCCCCAAGGTGATCAGCTTCCGCACCGGCGGGATCATCACCGGGGTGCTCGGCATCCTGATCCAGCCGTGGCGGCTGCTCGCCAACCCGCACCTGTACATCTTCACCTGGCTCGACTTCTACGGCGGCTGCCTCGGGGCGATCGCCGGGGTGCTGGTGGCCGACTACTGGCTGCTGCGCCGCACCGAGCTGCGGCTCGGCGACCTGTACCGGGTGGACGGCGCCTACCGCTACAGCGGCGGCTGGAACTGGCGCGGGCTGGTCAGCGTGATCATCGGCATGCTGCTGGCGGTTGGCGGCGCGCACTCCACCCAGGGCGCCGGCCCGTTCCCGGGCGACGGCTTGATTCCGTTCCTGCGTCCGCTGTACAGCTACAGCTGGGTGGTCGGGCTGCTCAGCGCGATCGTCGCCTACTACGTGCTCAGCGTGGTGTTCCCGGCCCGAGCGCGGCTCACCCGCCCGGCCGCCACTGGTGTTGGCAGCTGACACCGCCGATGCAACGCTGACAGCGGGCCGCGGCGGCCGGGACGCCGTCGCGGCCCAGCCGCCACGGGCCACGACCCGCGGAGCGCAAGGAGGCGCGACATGCTCGAGTTCGGCATCTGCTTCTCCGCCGACCCGCCACCGACGCGCATGGTCGAGCTCGGCCGCGCCGCCGAGGAGGCCGGCTTCGACTACGTCTGGGCGTGGGACTCGCACGTGCTCTGGCAGGACGTGTACCCGATCTTCACGCTGTTGGCCAAGGCCACCTCGCGGGTGCACATGGGCCCCTGCGTCACCAACCCGGCCACCCGCGACCCGACCGTGACCGCCAGCTCGCTGGCGACCCTGAACGACATCTCCGGCGACCGCATGGAGATGGGCATCGGCCGCGGCGACAGCGCCAGGCGGGTGATCGGCCAGCCGCCGGTGACCATCGAGCGGATGGAGTGGGCCGCGCGGCTGATCAAGGACCTCGCCGAGGGCCGGCCGGCGGTCTACGACGGCACCGAGATCCAGCTCAAGTGGGCCAAGGGCACGCTGCCGGTGTGGGTGGCCGCCTACGGGCCGCGCGCGCTGAAGCTGGCCGGGCGCATCGGCGACGGCGTGATCCTCCAGCTCGCCGACCCGCACGTGATCCGCTGGCTGCTCCAGTGGGTGCGCGAGGGCGCCGAGGAGGCCGGCCGGCGCTTCGAGGACATCAAGGTGATGGCCGCCGCGCCCGCCTACGTCTCCAACGACCTGACGCACGCCCGCGACCAGGTGCGCTGGTTCCCCGCGCTGGTCTCCAACCACGTGGTCGACCTGGTCAACCGCTACCCGCGCGACCAGCTGCCCGACGAGCTGACCGCCTACATCGCCACCCGCGACCACTACGACTACGCCGACCACGGCCGGGCCGGCGCCGAGCACGCCAACTTCGTCAGCAACGAGGTGGTGGACAGGTTCTGCGTGGTTGGCACACTGGAGGACTGCGAACGGCGGCTGCGCGAGCTGGAGGCGGCCGGCGTCCACCAGTTCAACATCTACTCCATGGTCGACGACCCCGACGGCGTGGTCCGCACCTTCGGCAAGGAGCTGATCCCGCAGCTGGGACGGGAGCGAGGAGGCACCCGATGACCACCATCCGAGCGGCGATCATCCAGGCGAACGCCAACCTGCCCAAGGAGGAGGCGATCGACAAGCACGTCGGCCTGATCGCCAAGGCGGCCGCCGAGGGCGCCCAGATCACCTGCCTCCAGGAGATCTTCAACGGCCCCTACTTCCCCGCCGAGCAGGACCCGAAGTGGTACGCGACCGCCGAGCCGGAGGACGGCCCCACGGTGACGCGCATGCGCGAGCTGGCCCGCGAGCACGGCATGGCGCTGGTGGTGCCGTTCTACGAGGAAGCCCAGCCGGGCGTCTACTACAACTCGGCGGTGGTGATCGAGCGCGACGGCAGCGTGCTCGGCAAGTACCGCAAGACCCACATCCCGCAGGTCGGGCCGTGCTTCTGGGAGAAGTTCTACTTCAAGCCGGGGAACCTGGGCTATCCGGTGTTCGACACCTCGGTGGGCCGCGTCGGGCTGATCATCTGCTACGACCGGCACTTCCCCGAGGTCGCCCGCGAGCTCGGGCTCAAGGGCGCGGAGCTGGTGTTCAACCCGTCCGCCACGGTCGAGTCGCTGTCGCGCTACCTGTGGGAGCTGGAGCAGCCGGCGCACGCGGTCGCCAACGGCTTCTGGATCGCCGCGATCAACCGGGTGGGCGTCGAGGAGCCGCTGTCGAGCCACCGCTTCTACGGCTCGAGCTACTTCTGCGACCCGCGCGGCCAGATCGTCGCGCGCGCCTCCGAGGACGCCGACGAGGTGCTGGTCGCCGACCTCGACCTGGACAAGGCCCGCGAGGTGCGCAACACCTGGCAGTTCCTCCGCGACCGCCGCCCGGAGACCTACTCCGAGCTGACCGAGCTGTTGCCCTGATCCGATGTGGGGGGAGCCCGCTCCCCCTACACCCCCCAAGGTCAAGACCATTCCGCTGTTCCACACTCTGCTTCTCCGCGCCGGGAGGATCGATGCGCACGCTCATCAAGGGCGGCACCGTGGTGACCGCCACCGAGACGATGTCCGCGGACGTGCTGGTCGACGGCGAGAAAGTGGCGGTGGTCGGCAGCGACCTCGGCGCCGAGGCGGACCGCATCATCGAGGCGGACGGCCGGCTGGTGATGCCGGGCGGCATCGACGTGCACACCCACATGGAGATGCCCTTCGGCGGGACCTACTCGTCGGACGACTTCGCCAGCGGCACGGCCGCGGCGGCCTGGGGCGGGACCACCACGATCGTGGACTTCGCCGTGTCGGACTTCGGCGAGTCGCTGCAGACCGCGGCGCAGCGCTGGCACGAGAAGGCCGGCCCCAAGGCGCACATCGACTACGGCTTCCACATGATCGTGCGCGAGGTGAACCAGCAGACGCTGGCGGACATGGACAGCCTGGTGGGCCAGGGCATCACCTCGTTCAAGCTGTTCATGGCCTACCCCGGCGTGTTCATGGTGGACGACGCCTCGCTGTTCCGGGCGATGAGCCGCTCCAGCGACAACGGCGCGCTGATCATGCTCCACGCCGAGAACGGCGGGCCGATCGACGTGCTGGTCGAGCGCTACCTGGCCGAGGGCCGCACCGACCCGGTCAACCACGGCCTCACCCGGCCGTCGTCGATGGAGGGCGAGGCCACCCACCGCGCCATCCGCCTGGCCGAGCTCGCCGGGGTGGCGGTCTACATCGTCCACCTGTCGTCGGCCGACGCGCTCAACGCGGTGCGGGAGGCGCGCGACGTCGGCGTCTCGGCGCTCGCCGAGACCTGCCCGCAGTACCTGTTCCTGTCGCTGGACGACCTGGCCAGGCCCGACTACGAGGGCGCCAAGTACGTCTGCTCGCCGCCGCTGCGGCCCCAGCGGCACCAGGCCGAGCTGTGGACCGGGCTGCGATCCGACGACCTCCAGCTGGTCGCGACCGACCACTGCCCCTTCCACTTCAAGGACCAGAAGCAGGCCGGCCGGGGCAACTTCGCCAAGATCCCCAACGGCCTGCCCGGCGTCGAGGACCGCTACACGCTGCTGTACGACGGCGGCGTGCGCGCCGGCCAGATCACCCTGAACCGCTTCGTCGAGCTGGTGGCCACCGCGCCGGCCAAGCTGTTCGGGCTGTACCCGCGCAAGGGCACCATCGCGCCGGGCTCCGACGCCGACATCGTGGTGTTCGACCCCGACACCGAGCGGGTGCTGTCGGCCTCGACCCACCACATGAACGTCGACTATTCCTGCTACGAGGGCCGCAGCGTCCACGGTGTGCCAGAGGTGGTGCTCCAGCGCGGCAACGTGCTGGTCGACCACGGCAAGTTCCTGGGCCAGCCGGGGCAGGGCCGCTTCCTCCCCAGGTCCCGCTCGGGGACCTCGCTCAGCGCTGCAGGGTGACCGCGATGCCGCGGTGGTCGCTGGCGGTGGTGGTGGTCGCCGTGAAGGCGCTCGCCCGCAGGTCGGGCGACAGCCAGAGGTAGTCGATGCGCTCGTAAGGGCGGTTGGAGGCGTAGGTCAGCTCCTCGGCGGGCGGCGAGCCCGCGGCCGACCAGGCGTCGCGCAGCCCGGCCGCGCGCAGCATCGCCACCTCGCGCGAGTCGGGCGTGGCGTTGAAGTCGCCCAGCACCACCGTGGCCGGCGAGCGCGCCCAGCCGGCCAGCAGCCTGGGCACCTGCGCGAGCCGCGCCGGCGCGCCCGCCGGGCCCTCGAGCTGGTGCAGGTGGGTGGCGATCACCCGCAGGGTCTGGCCGCCGCCGATGTCGACCAGCGCCCAGATGAAGTTGCGCTTCAGCGGCACGCCGGCGCGGGGCAGCGGCACCACCCCGCCGGCGCGGATCGGGTAGCGGCTCAGGATCGCGTTGCCCCAGATCGGGTCGGAGGCGCCGCCGAAGACCACGTAGGGCATGCGCAGCCGGCGCTGGAGCCAGGACAGCATGTCGGTCGAACCGTTGATGTACCAGCCCCGCGAGACCTCCTGGAGGCCGACCACCTCGGCGCCGCTGGCCTCGATGGCGGCGGCGGCCGCCTCCAGCCGGCTCCAGCCCTCGACGTCGAAGCCGAAGTGCAGGTTGTAGGAGAGCACCCGGATCGGGTAGCCGCCGCTGGAGGCCGCCACCGGCGCCGGCGTGGCCAGCGACAGGCCCAGCGGCGCCAGCAGCAGCACCAGGCCGGCCGCCACCGGCACCACCAGCCCCTGGCGGTCGCCGGTCAGGTCGCCGGGCCGGCCCGCCGGCCGGCGCTCGCCGGCCAGCCGGGCGCCCAGCCCGGCCAGGCAGAGCAGGCCGGCGGCCACCGCGAAGAGCACCTGGTTGTCGTACGGCAGC
>DASVXQ010000524.1:0-2823 GCA_036392615.1 Actinomycetes bacterium
CCCGCTCGGCGGCAGCGCCGAGCGCCAGCTCCGGGTCGGGCCCGGCCAGCTCCGGCGGCAGCAGCCCGAGCAGCTCGCGAAGGATCGCCGGGTCGCCCAGCACCAGCTCGTGCCAGTCCTCCAGCACCACCGTGGTGGCCAGCCGCCAGTCCCCGGCGGTCAGCGCGTGGTGGGCCGCCTCCGCCGGCAGGCCCTGCGCGGCGAACCAGCCGGCCGCGCGGCGGTGCAGCTCCGGGACCCGCTCGGGCGCCTCATGGCGCAGCTCCACCCGCAGCAGCTCGGCGAACAGCTGGTGGTAGCGGTACCAGGCGCGCCGCCCGTCCGCGCCGCGGGAGGTGCCGGCGCGCTCCGCGTCGCAGGGCGCGGCGCCAGCCGCCTGCCCGTGCAGCGCCACCACGAACGCGCCGGCCCGCTCCAGCTCGGCGAGCATCCGCTCGCCGTCGTCGCGGCCGGTGAGGGCGTCGGCCAGCTCGCCGGTGAGCCGCCCGAGGATCGAGGTGGCCAGCAGCATCGAGCGGACCGCCGGCGGCTGTCTGGCGAGCACCTCGCCGGTCAGGTAGTCGGCCACGCTCCGGTCGTCGCCGGCGAACTCGGCCACGAAGCTGCCCGGGTCGGGATGGTCGCGCAGCGTCAGCGCGGCCAGCCGCAGGCCGGCGGGCCAGCCCTCGGTGTGGGCGTGCAGCAGCGCGACCTCGTGCTCGCGCAGGGCGAGGCCCTGGCCGCCCAGCAGCTCGGCCGCTTCCTCCGGCGTGAAGGCCAGCTCCGCGACCCGCAGCTCGGTCAGCCTGCCGCTGGTGCGCAGCTGGTGGAGCTCCAGCCGTGGGTCGGCGCGGGCGGAGATCACCAGGCGCAGGCGCGGCGGGCAGTGGCGGATGAGGTACTGCACGCCCCGCAGGATCGCCTCGTCGCCGATTTCGTGGAAGTCGTCGAGCACCAGCACGGCGGTCGCCGGCAGGTCCTCCAGCGCGTTGAGCAGCGGGGCGAGCTCGACGTCGGCGCCAGGGGCGGCCGGCGGCCCAGCGGCCCCGGCCGGCAGCACGCCGGCGCGCTCCAGGGCGGCCAGCACGTAGGCCCAGAAGCGTGCGGGGTCGTTGTCGTCGGCCTCCAGCGACAGCCAGGCCACCGGGCCAGGCGGCCGCGCCCCCGACGCCCAGGAGCGCAGCAGCACCGTCTTGCCGAACCCGGCCGGCGCGCAGACCAGCATCAGGCCGCCGTCGGGCCCGGCGCTCAGCAGCTCCAGCAACCGCGGGCGCAGGATCAGGGCGGCGGGAAGCTCCGGCAGCGCCACCTTGGAGGCGAGCAGCGGTACATCGGCGGCCTGCGCTGGCGCGCCGGTGCGCGGCGCGCCGGTCGACTGCGACAACTGTCCCCGGCCCCCCCTTGTCCCGTTGCACTTGGTTCATCGGCCGGGCGGCCGCATCACCAAAGAAATCCACCAGCGCTGGGACACGTTCCGGGAAATTCGCTCCGCGGGGGACCGTAGCACACGCTCACCCGCGCAAGGTGAGCAAGCTCGGGGCGTCAGCCCCGGTCGGCGGGCTGGCCGGCGACGCGCCGCACCTCGACCAGCTCCAGCCCCAGCGCGGCGATGCGGTCGAGCAGGCCGAGCAGAGCCGCCTGGTCCAGCACCTGGCCGTGCAACACCGTCTCCACCGGCTCGGTGGAGACCTCGAACTCCTCGAACGCGGTCTGCATGGCCTCGCTCAGGCGCCCCCTTATGCGGATCTCGTAGCCAGCTGCCGCCACTTGCCCACCTCTCGACCCGGATAGCGGTTTCATCGTCGCTCGGCGCGGCCGATGGTGGCAGGCTGCGCCCGGGCCGGGTGAGCTGTCATCATCCGGTCGAGGTGAGTCCGGCCCGGCGTCGCTCACCCGCCCGGCCGGGACGATGGTCCATGATGGTGCCCGTCGGGACCGGCCAGCGCGGCGGCCGGGCTGTGGAGGCTGTGGAGAGGTGGGGATGCGAACGCTCGGATCCACCGGGCTGCCGGTCACCCCGGTCGGGCTCGGTCTGGCGGCGGTCGGCCGTCCCGCCTACATCACCCTTGGGCGCGGCGAGGATCTCGGTACCGAGCGAAGCGTCGACGACATGCGGCGCCGCTGCCACGAGCTGCTCGACGCCGCCGACGACGCCGGTGTCCGCTACGTCGATGCGGCGCGCTCCTATGGCCTCGCGGAGGAATTCCTGGCCGAGTGGCTGCGGCTGCGCGGGCTGGAGCGCGGCGACCTCACCGTGGGCTCCAAGTGGGGCTACACCTACACCGGCGACTGGCGCATGGACGCCGAGGTCCAGGAGGTCAAGGACCACTCGCTGGCCACCCTCCAGCGGCAGTACGGCTCCAGTCGCGGGCTGCTCGGCGACCACCTGCGCCTCTACCAGATCCACTCGGCCACGCTGGAGAGCGGCGTGCTCGAGGACACCGCGGTGCTGCGCGAGCTCGCCCGCCTGCGCGAGGCCGGGCTGGTGATCGGCCTGACCACCAGCGGGCCGCGGCAGCGCGAGACGGTCGAGCGTGCCCTGGAGGTCGAGGTCGACGGTGCCAACCCGTTCGCCTCGGTGCAGGCGACCTGGAACCTGCTGGAGCCGTCGGTCGGCCCGGCGCTGGCCGAGGCGTCGCGGCGCGGCTGGGGGGTGATCGTCAAGGAGGCGGTCGCCAACGGCCGCCTCACCCCGCACGGGCCCGGCGCCGAGCAGCGCGTGCTGCACCGCGTCGCCGACCGCCACGGCACCTCGGTCGACGCGGTGGCGATCGCCGCGGTGCTGGCCAACCCCTGGGTCGACGTGGCGCTGTCCGGCGCGGTCAACCCGCGGCAGCTCCGCGG
>DASVXQ010000525.1:0-4719 GCA_036392615.1 Actinomycetes bacterium
CGACTCGCCCAGCAGGGCGGCCAGGGGGGCCAGGCCCGCCGGCAGGGTGACGCTGGCGCCGACCCCCGCGGCCAGCGCCGCCTCGACCAGCGCGAGCGCCAGGCCGCCGTCGGACAGGTCGTGCGCGCCGGCCACCAGCCCGCCGGCTGCCAGCTCCACCAGCAGCCGGTGCAGGGCTGCCTCCGCGGCCAGGTCGAGCCGGGGCGGGCGCCCCGACAGCTCGCCGGTGGCGATCCGCTGCCAGGCCGAGCCGCCGAACTCCGCCCTGCCGCTGCCGAGCAGCCACACCTGGAGGCCGGCGCGCGGGAACCCCGACGGCACCGCCCTGGCGGCGTCGTCGAGCACGCCCAGCACGCCGATCACCGGCGTGGGGTGGATGCCCTTGCCGTTGGACTCGTTGTAGAAGCTGACGTTGCCGCCGGTGACCGGCGTGCCGAGCGCCCGGCAGGCGTCGGCCATGCCCTGCACGGCCGCCACGAACGCGCCCATCACCTCGGGCCGCTCGGGGCTGGCGAAGTTCAGGCAGTTGGTGACCGCCAGCGGGCGCGCGCCGGTGCAGGCGACGTTGCGGGCCGCCTCGGCGACCGCCAGGGCCGCGCCGGCGGCGGGGTCCAGCGCGGCGTAGCGCCCGTTGCCGTCCACCGACAGGGCCAGCGCGCGGCGGCCGCCGGGTACGCGCACCAGGGCCGCGTCCGAGTCGGGACCGGTCACGGTGGCGTGCCCCACGAAGCGGTCGTACTGCTCGTAGACCCAGCGCTTGGAGGCGCAGGTGGGGTCCGAGACCACCCGCAGCACCGCCTCCGCCGGGTCCGCGTCCAGCGGCACGGTCGCCTCGCCGGCCGGCGCCGGCGGGTCCAGGCGTGGCCGCTGGTAGACCGGCCCGTCGTCGGCCAGGCTGCGGGCCGGCACGTCGGCCACCAGCTCGTCGCGGAAGCGCACCCGGAGCTGGCCGCCCGGCACCATCCTGCCGATCACCGTGGCGGTCACCCCCCAGCGGCGGCAGGCCTCCAGCACCGCGTCGAGGTTCGGCGGCGAGACCAGCGCCAGCATCCGCTCCTGCGACTCCGAGACCAGCACCTCCCAGGCGTCCATCGACGGCTCGCGCAGCGGCACCGCGTCGAGGTCGACGTCCATGCCCATGCCCGCACGCGCGGCCACCTCGGACACCGCGCAGGAGATGCCGGCCGCGCCGAGGTCCTGGAGCCCGGCCAGCAGTCCCCGCTCGACCAGCTCGAGGCACGACTCGATCAGCAGCTTCTCCTGGAACGGGTCGCCGACCTGCACGTTGGGGCGCTTGGCGGCGTCGCCCTGCTCGAAGCTGGCGGAGGCCAGCACGCTGGCGCCGCCGATGCCGTCGCGGCCGGTCTTGGCGCCCAGCAGCACCGCCAGGTCGCCGGGGCGCTCGGCGCGCCCGAGGACCAGCCTCGGGGCCGGCATGATCCCCAGGGTGAGCGCGTTGACCAGCGGGTTGCCGGCGTAGGAGGGGTCGAAGACCACCTCGCCGCCGACCGTGGCCACGCCCACGCAGTTGCCGTAGTGACCCACGCCGGCCACCACGCCCTCCAGCAGGCGCCGCTGGAGCGGCTCGCCGAGGTCGCCGAAGCGCAGCGAGTTGAGGCTCGCCACGGGCCGCGCGCCCATCGCCAGGATGTCGCGGATGATGCCGCCCACGCCGGTCGCCGCCCCCTGGAACGGCTCGACGAACGACGGGTGGTTGTGGGACTCGATCTTGAAGACCGCCGCCAGCCCGTCGCCGATGTCGACCACGCCGGCGTTCTCGCCCGGTCCCTGGAGCACCTGCGGGCCGTCGGTCGGCAGCCCGCGCAGGTGCGCCTTGGAGGACTTGTAGGAGCAGTGCTCGGACCACATCACCGAGTACATCGCCAGCTCGGCACGGGTGGGCTCGCGGCCCAGGCCGGCGACGATCCGCTCGTGCTCGTCGTCGGTCAGCCCGAGCTGGCGGTGCAGGGACACGGTGGTGCTGGTCACAGGCCCTCCTATTGCGACGTTGACGCAGCTTGCGACGCCACGAGGCTATCAGGGTGTACCGTCGCGACGACGCTTCGGCCGATCAACGGAGGTGGACCGATGCAGGTTCTGGACGACAGCGCCATCGAGTCCGCGCTGCGGGAGCTGCCCGGGTGGCGTCGCGAGGGCGACAACATCGTCAAGACCTTCGAGTTCGACGACTTCCGCTCGGCCATGCTGTTCGTGAACCGGGTCGCCGACGCCGCCGAGTCGGCCAACCACCATCCGGACGTCGACATCCGCTGGAACAAGGTGACCCTGGCGCTGTCGACCCACTCGGCCGGCGGCCTCACCGAGAACGACACCAAGCTCGCCCACCGCATCGAGCGGCTCAGCGGCGAGCACCACCACCCGCCCGGCCCAGCGAGCGCCAACTACTAGCTCCTGCTCCCTGTCGGCGCCGCCAGCAGGCTGTCGAACAGCGCGCGGCCGCCGGTCGGGCCGAGCAGCGGGTCGACCGCGTGCTCCGGGTGGGGCATCAGCCCGACCACGTTCCCGACGGCGTTGCGCACGCCGGCGATGTCGGCCAGCGCGCCGTTGGGGTTCTGCCCGGGCGCGTAGGTGAACACCACCTGCCCGTCGCCCAGCAGCCGCTCCGGCTCGGGGTAGACGTAGCGGCCCTCGCCGTGCTTGACCGGGATGCGCAGCCGCTGACCCTGCTCGCACGCCCCGGTCCAGGCGGTGGCCACCGAGCGCACCTCGACCTCGACCTCGCGGCAGACGAACTTCAGGCCCGCGTTGCGCAGCAGCGCGCCCGGCAGCAGGCCGGCCTCGCAGAGCACCTGGAAGCCGTTGCAGATGCCCAGCACCGGCCCGCCGGCCCTGGCGAAGTCCGCCACCGCGGTCATCACCGGCGAGAACCGGGCGATCGCGCCGCAGCGCAGGTAGTCCCCGTAGGAGAAGCCCCCGGGCAGGATCACCGCGTCGGCGCCGCCGAGGTCGTCGTCGCCGTGCCACAGCGCCACCGGCTCGGCGCCCATCAGCTCCACCGCCGCCAGCGCGTCCCGGTCGTCGCAGGACCCTGGGAAGCTGACCACGCCGATGCGCACACTGGCTCCTTCCAGCCGGAGGTTCACGGTTGCCGCTGGCAGCGTATCAAGCCGCCGGCAGCCCGTCCGACCAGGCCGGCCAGGTGCCCATGGCCCAGCGGTCGTCCTCGAAGGGCCGGTCGCTGAGGCCGACGGCGGCCATCCCGGCGGCGGGGTCGACCCACAGGAAGCAGCCGCTGGCGCCGAAGTGGCCGTAGCTGGCGGGGGAGCGGCGCTCGCCCATCCAGTGCGGCCGCTTGCCGTCGAGCAGCTCGAAGCCGAGCCCCCAGTCGCAGGGATCGAAGCGCCCGACCCCGGGCACCAGCCCGGCGAGCCCGGGGAACTGCACCGTGGTCGCCTCGGCGAACAGCTCGGCGCCGAGCACCGGCGCGCCGCCGCCGAGCAGGCAGCGGGCGAAGGCGACCAGGTCGTCCATGGTGGTCAGCGCCCCGGCGGCCGGGTCCTCGTCGAACTCCTCGTGGCGCGCCAGCCGGGTCGAGCCCATGCCGAGCGGGTCCAGCACCGAGCTGGACAGCCACATCGGAAAGCTGGTGCCGACCGCGTCGGCGACCACCTCCGCCGCCACGCGGAAGCCGGCGTTGGAGTAGACCCGCCGCTGGCCGACCGCGCGCCGGCGCCCCTGCCCCAGGGTCATCGGCAGGCCGGAGGTGTGGGCCAGCAGGTGCCGCAGGGTGGCGCCCTCCGGGTCCACCGGCCGGTCGAGCTCGACATGACCCGCCTCCACCGCGGCCAGGGCGGCCACGGCGGTGAGCAGCTTGGTCACCGACGCCACCGCCCAGACGCGGTCCTCCTGGGTGCCGGCGACCCACTGCCGCTCGGCGCCGCCGGGGGTCACCACCGCCGCGCCGCCGTGCCGCACCGGCCAGTCGAGCTCGGCCATCATCGCCACCTCGCGTTCATCGGTAGCCCGCCGCGCGCAGCGCCCGCAGGGCGTCGGCGTCGCTGGAGGCGAGCAGCTGCGCTGCGTCGCGGCAGTCCTGGTTGGCGGTCACGCCGCCGCCCGGCGGGAAGAGCCGCTGACAGGCGTCCAGCTCGGCCCCGTCCGCCTCGAGCTCGTCGGCGGCCGTGGGCGGGCGGCCGGCCGCCAGGTGGCTGCCCTCGTGGATCAGCACGGTGGCGATCCGCTGCGGGGTGCGCTGCGAGAACGCGCCGGTCACCAGCACGGTCGGCGGGGACGGCTCCAGCCGCGTGGTGGACTCGACCGTGGAGACCTGGAACTCGGCGAAGGCGACCCGCACGCCCGGCCGGTTGAGCCCCGCCCTGGCGCGCTCGATCCCCGGGGTGGAGCGCAGCGCGCAGGTCCGGTCGGCCGCCTGGGACAGCAGCGCCACCTCGCCCGGCGTGCCGACCAGCTCCAGGTTCGCCAGCCGCGGGCAGCTCGCGCGGCGGCGCTCCACCCGGCTCGCGTTGACCGGGTCCAGCGCCGGCACGCGGGTGGTGCCGACCCCGTGGGTGAGCCCGCCGGCCGGCGGCGGGCGCCTGCCGCCGACGCCGACCGGCTCCGGGCCGCGCTGGATGAGCAGCAGCAGCGCGACCACCACCATGGCCGCGGTGGTGACGATCGCCGCCAGCCAGAGCCACCAGGGGAGCCGCGGCCACGGCCGCGACTTGATCGCCTCGACCTCCGCAGGGTTCAGGCGGC
>DASVXQ010000526.1:0-15520 GCA_036392615.1 Actinomycetes bacterium
GGCCCGACCACCGGCCCGAAGCCTCCCCTGAACGACCGGGGCGTGCGTCCGGCTGAGGCCCCGCGCCCGGCCACGGCGCCGCCCGCCACAGGGCAGGACGCGTCCACGAGCCAGCGGGACGCCGGCCAGACCGGGCCGGCGAAGGGCCAGCCGGTCAGCGCCCCCGGGGACAAGCCGGCCCAGCGGCCCGGGGGAACGCCGCAGACCTGGCAGGGGCTGGTGTCGCTGATCACCGGCGGGCGCGTGCGCCCGAGGCCCAGCGAGGAGCAGCGCGCGCGGCTCCAGGCACGGATCGCCGCGCCGGTCGGGCGCAGCCGCAGGATCGCGGTCATCGCCCTCAAGGGCGGGGTCGGCAAGACCACCACCACCGCCTGCCTCGGCGCGGTGCTGGCCGAGCACCGGCAGGACCGGATCGTGGCGGTCGATGCCAACCCCGACGCCGGCACCCTCGGCTACCGGATCCGCCTGGAGACCACCCGCACCGCCAAGGACCTGCTGGCCGGGGTCGACGAGGTCGAGGGCTACGCCGACATGCGCGCCCACGCCTCGCAGACGAAGTTCCGCCGGCTCGAGGTGATCGCCTCGGACGTCGACCCGGCGGTCGACGAGGCGTTCGGCGAGGAGGACTACCGCGACATCGCCGGCGTGCTGGAGCGCTTCTACGGCATCGTGCTGACCGACTGCGGTCCCGGCCTGCTCCACTCGGCGATGCGCTCGATCCTGCCGACCGCCGACGAGCTGGTGGTCATCAGCGCCGCCAGCCTGGACGGCTCGCGCGCGGCAAGCCTCACGCTCGACTGGCTCGAGCAGCACGACTACGCCAAGCTCGCGCGCGAGGCCGTGGTGGTGATCAACGCCGTGCGCCCGCGCAGCCTGGTGGACGTCGACCAGCTCCAGCAGCACTTCGAGCGCCGCTGCCGCGCGGTCATCCAGGTGCCGTTCGACCGCCACCTGGAGACCGGCTCCGAGATCGCCTTCGACCAGCTCGCCCCGGCCACCCGCCACGCCTACCTCGAGCTCGCCGCCGCCGTCATCGACGGCATCGCCGCGGGCCGCGGCTGACGGGTTGCTATCATCAGCCTCGGAGCGACCAGCTTCCCCATATGGGCTGGTCCCCGTTCTTGTGGGAGTCAGTCATGCCGACCTATGAGTACGCCTGCGTCGAGTGCGGGAACCACATCGAGGTGGTCCAGTCGATGTCCGACCCGCCGCTGGCCGTCTGCGCCGCGTGCGGCGGCAGGCTGCGCAAGGTGTTCTCACCCATCGGGATCGTCTTCAAGGGCTCCGGGTTCTACCGGACCGATTCCCGTGGCAAGTCCCCGACCTCGACCAGGGACACCTCCTCGGACAGCTCGTCCGCGAAGTCCAAGGCCAGTTCCTCATCGGATTCCAACGGTTCCTCCACCAAGCCGGACACCTCGTCGAGCAAGTCGAGCGAGAAGAGCGCCTGAGCGATGGCCCTTCCCCAGGCGGAGATCGGGATCTTCGGCGGCTCCGGCTTCTACTCGTTCCTCGACGGGATGCGCGAGCACGCCGTACAGACGCCCTACGGGCCGCCCTCCGACCGGATCGCGGTCGGCGAGGTCGAGGGGCGCTCGGTCGCGTTCCTGCCGCGGCACGGCCGGCACCACCAGTTCCCGCCCCACCGGGTGAACTTCCGGGCCAACCTCTGGGCCATGCGTGAGCTGGGCGTCACCCGGATCATCGGCCCGTGCGCGGCCGGCTCGCTCCAGCGCGAGGCCGCTCCCGGTGACTTCGTCGTCTGCGACCAGCTGGTCGACCGGACCACCGGGCGGGCCGACACCTTCTACGACGGCCCGGTCACCACCCACGTGGCCTTCGCCGACCCCTACTGCCCCGAGCTGCGCGGCATCGCGCTCGAGCAGGCGCGGGAGCACAGCATCACCGCGCACGACGGCGGCACCATGGTGGTCGTGCAGGGCCCGCGGTTCTCCACCCGCGCCGAGTCCCGCTGGTATCAGCAGGCCGGCTGGAAGGTCATCAACATGACCGGCTACCCGGAGGCGGTGCTCGCCCGCGAGCTGGAGATCTGCTACGTCAACGTCTCGCTGATCACCGACTACGACGTCGGCCTCGAGGGCGTGCCGGGGGTCGAGGCGGTCTCCCACGCCGAGGTGGTCCGGGTCTTCGAGCAGAACAACGTCAAGCTGCGGGACCTGCTCCAGGCGATGATCCCGGTGATGCCCAAGGAGCGCTCCTGCCCCTGCTCGACGGCCCTGGAGGGCGCGCGCTTCGAGGTCTGAGCCAACCCTGGCTGTCGAAACGATCGCAAGCTGCGATACTTCCCCGGTCGTGCTCCGGTGCTCCGATAAGGGAAAGGCGATCGATCCTCAGTGCTTCGCACGCTCATTCTCGGCATCGTCCAGGGGCTGACCGAGTTCCTTCCGATCTCGTCGTCGGCGCACCTCTCGATCGTCCCGAAGCTGCTCGGCCTCCGCACGCCCGAGCTGGCCTTCGACGTGCTCCTGCACTTCGGGACGCTGGCCGCGGTGGTGGTGTACTTCGCCAGGGACCTGTGGGCCTTCGTGCTCAGCCTGGTCGCGCCGAGGATGCTCGGCCAGCGGGAGGCCGCCGCCCGCCGGCGCCAGCTCGGACTGCTGGTGATCGCCAGCATTCCCGCCGCGATCTTCGGCTACCTGCTGCAGAACTGGGCCGACGAGCAGACCAGCAGGCCGCTCCGCTCGGCGGTCTGGCTGGTGCTGACCACGCTGATCATGATCGCGGCCGAGCTGTGGGCGCGCAGCCACCCGGCGCCGGCCACCGGCGGGGCGATCCGGGAGGCCGAGGCCGCCACCGCCCCCGCCGCCGAACGGGCCCCGGCGTCGCTGTTCGAGAAGGAGCCGGTGGCCCCCGAGCCGGCGCAGGTCCAGTTCGCGGCCGCCGCGGCCCGGCCGATGACCCGCGCGGAGATCCGCCGGCAGCGCCAGGACGCGCCGGCGGAGCCCGGCAGCGCCACCGAGGAGCTGGAGCGGCTGCCGCTCCGCAAGGCGGCCGGCATCGGCCTGGCCCAGGCGGTCGCGCTGATCCCCGGCACCAGCCGCTCCGGGGTGACCATCTCCGCCGGCCTGTTCGAGGGCATCTCGCGCGAGGCGGCCGCCCGCTTCTCGTTCCTGCTGTCGATCCCGGCGATCCTCGGCGCCGGCGTGCTCAAGCTCGGCGACCTGTCGCAGGCCAGCGAATCGACCGCGCAGCTCGCCGTCGGCTTCCTGGCGGCCGCCGTCTCCGGGTTCCTGGCGGTGTCGTTCCTGATCCGCATGCTGCGCACCCACACGCTGTGGCCGTTCATCTGGTACCGCCTGATCGCCGGCGGCCTGTTCGTGGTCCTGCTGGCCACCGTTCGCGGCTGAGGCATCCTGATGCGCGGCCCGCTCGACGGCGTCCGGGTCGTGGAGATCGCCGGCATCGGCCCGGGACCGTTCTGCGGCATGCTGCTGGCCGATATGGGCGCCGAGGTCGTGCGGGTCGACCGGCCACCGGTCCCTGGCGCATGGCCGGACCTGATGGCCCGCGGCAAGCGCTCGGTGGTGGTCGACCTCAAGCACCCGCGCGGCTCCGAGGTCGTCCTGCGGCTGGCCGCCTCGGCCGACGCGCTGCTGGAGGGCTTCCGGCCAGGGGTCGCCGAGCGGCTCGGCATCGGGCCCGACGCCTGCCTGGCCCGCAACCCGCGCCTGGTCTACGGGCGCATGACCGGCTGGGGCCAGGAGGGCCCGCTGCGGCTGACCGCCGGTCACGACATCGACTACATCGCGGTCGCCGGGGCGTTGCATCCGATCGGCCCCGCGGACGGCCCGCCGGTGCCGCCGCTCAACCTGCTGGGCGACTTCGGCGGCGGCGGGCTGCTGCTGGCCTTCGGCGTCGCCTGCGCCCTGGTCGAGGCGCGGCGGTCCGGCCAGGGCCAGGTGGTCGACGCGGCCATCGTGGACGGCGCCTCGCTGCTGACCACCTCGTTCCACGAGCTCGCCGCGCTGGGACTGTGGCAGGAGCGGCGCGGCTCGAACCTGCTCGACGGCGGCGCGCCGTTCTACGGCCTCTACGGGACCGCGGACGGCGAGCACATGGCGGTCGGCGCGCTCGAGCCGAAGTTCTACGCGGAGCTGCTGGAACGGCTCGGCCTGGCCGGGGAGGAGCTGCCGCCGCCGGCCGACCGGGAGCGCTGGCCCGAGCTGCGCGCCCGCCTGGAGGCGGCGTTCCGGACGCGCACCCGCGCCGAATGGGTCGAGCGGTTCGAGGGCAGCGACGCCTGCGTCGCCCCGGTGCTGCGGCCCAGCGAGGCGCCCGACCATCCGCACCACCGCGCCCGCGGCAGCTTCGTCCCCGTCGGCGGGTCCCGGCAGCCGGCGCCAGCGCCCCGCTTCAGCCGCACGCGCCCGGCCGCACCCTCGCGCCCGCCGGCGGTCGGCGAGCACACCGACGAGGTGCTGGCCGCTGGCGGCTTCACCCGCGAGGAGATCGCCGATCTCCGCGCCGCCGGCGCGGTCGCCTGACCAGGGTCAGGCCAGCTCGCCGGCGAGGCCGTTGCGGCGGGCGGACATGCCCTCGGCAACCGCGCCGGCGCCGATCGCCTCGAGCATCATCCGCTGGTCGTCGCAGGAGGTCAGGATCACCACCTGGACCTCGGGCATGCGCTCGTGCGGCACCCCGGGTGGTCTCCAGCCCGCTCCTGCCCGGCATGCACAGGTCCATCAGGACCACCTCGGGTCGGTGTCGCTGGCCACGCCGATCGCCTCGTCGCCGCCGGTGGCCTCACCCACCAGCTGGATGTCGTCGAGCGTCCCTCCCGCCGCGTCGACCAGGTCACGCAGCAGCCGGAGCCCCACAGTCGTGGTGCTGGCTCATCCCCCCACCGCCGCGGCGGTGGCGGCAAGCCACCGGTCGAGCACCCCGAGGTAGCGCGTGAACGCCTCGCGGTGCAGGTTGTGGCCGGTGTCGAGCACCTCGACGTCGGCGTGACCGTCCAGCGCGGCCACCAGCGCGGCCCGGTCGGGACCGACCAGCGCCGAGCCGAGCCGCTCGAGCCCGATCACCAGCAGCGTGGGGACCCGCACGGCGCTCGCCAGACCGATCAGGTCGAAGGCGGTCGTCCGGCTCAGCGCCGCCGCGATCCCGTCGGAGTCGCACGCGACCAGGTCGGCCAGCCGCCGGTCGACCTCCTCCGGGACCCAGGCGGGGTTGCCGGCGACCAGCTCGCGCCGCATCGCCTCGGGCTCCGACCGCGCCCGCCGCCCGTCGGCCCTGATGCCTTCGGACACGGCCGGCCAGTCGATCCCGGTCGGTCCCGGCGGGTCCTCCAGCACCAGCCGGCGGGCCGCCCCGGGGACGGTCGCCAGCAGGTCGAGCGCCACCAGGGCGCCGAGCGAGTGCCCGATGAGCAGGTCGATGGCCGGACCCTGGTCGCCTCCGGCGGACCGCCGGGGCTCCACCGGGCCAGGCGCGGCCCCCGGCCGCCCGAGCCCCAGCGCGCCGAGAGTCTCGACCACGTCGGCGGTGAGGTCTCCGAGGACGAGCTCGTCGTCCACGGGCGGGCTGGCGCCGTGGCCGCGCAGGTCGAGCGCGAGCACGCGGTAGCCGCGCCGGACCAGCTCGGGGGCCAGGCGCCACCAGGTCCGCGACGACGAGGTCACCCCGTGGACCAGCAGCGCCAGCGGCCCGGCGGCTGCCGCGCTCGCGACCAGCTCGCCGTTGTCGTTGCCGTCCCAGGAGCGGGTCGCGAGCCGAACCGGCACGCTCAGGCCCCCGCCACGGTCATCTCGCCGATCAGCAGGGTCGATCCGCCAATCGAGCCGGTCGTCCAGGTGAGGTCGGAGCCGACCGCGACGATCCCCTTGAGGATGTCCAGCAGGTAGGCCGCGACCGTCGCCTCGCGAACCGGCTCGGCCAGCTCGCCGTTGCGGAACCACAGGCCGCTCACGCCCACCGAGAAGTCCCCGGTGATCGGGTTGGCGCCGGAGTGCACCCCGGTCATGTCCTGGACCAGCAGCCCCTCGCCGGCCTGGGCGAGCAGCCCGGCCTCGTCCTTGTCGCCGGGCACGAAGTGGATGTTGTGGGCCGAGATCCCAGGGGTCGTCTTGAACGACGCGCGCGCGGCGTTGCCGGTGGACCTGGCGCCCTCGCGAGCCGCCGAGGCGGTGTTGTGCAGGAAGCGCTGCAGCACGCCGTCGGCCAGCAGCACGTTGCGGGCGGTGGGCACGCCCTCGTCGTCGAACGGCGTGGCCCCGGGACCGTCCAGCAGGCGGCCGTCGTCGACCAGCTCGAGGCCGGGCGCGGCGACGCGCTCGCCGAGCTTGTCCGCGAACAGGCTGCGGTGCTTCTGCACCGCCTCGGCCGACAGGCCGGCGAGCAGCACGCCGATCAGGCGGGGGGCGACCATGCGGTCCAGCACCACCGGCACCGTGCGGGTCGGCGGCTTGACCGCGCCGAGCAGGCGCACCGCCCGCTCGGCGGCGTCGGCGGCGACCGGCTCGATGTCGAGCTCCTCGATCGAGCGGGCGCTGTCGATCCCGAAGCCGATCTGCGACTCGCCGTCCTGGGTGGCCAGCGCGGTCGAGTAGCACCATGCCCTGGTCAACGCGAGCGAGCCGTTGATGCCGGTGGAGGAGGCGATCGCCACCTGCACGACCGCGTCGCCGTAGCTTGCGGTCTCGACCTTGGTCACCTTCGGGTTGGCCGTCCTGGTGCGCTGCTCCAGGTCGAGGGCGAGCTGGACCTTGCGCTCCGGCGAGATGTCGACCTGGCGCGTGTCGAACAGGCCCTCGAGCGGCTCGACCGGGGCGGCGGCGGGCAGCACGTTGCCGGCGTCCTCGGTCGACACGTCCAGGTTCGCCCTGGCCTCCGCGAGGCAGCGGCGCAGGCCGTCGTCGCTCAGGTCGGCGGTGTAGGCGTAGCCGAGCTGGCCGTCCTTCACCACCCGGACGCCCACCCCGGTCGAGGACGCGGAGGTGAGCCGCTCGACCTCGCCCTCGAAGGCGTTGATCTCGGTGCGGGTGGTCTGCTCGGCGTAGGCCTCGACCCCCTCGCCGCCGGTCGCCTCGCCGGCCAGCCGTTGGACGATCTCGCTCAGCTCGATGCTCATGCCGCGCCTCCCGTGCCGCCCACAGTCATGCGGGCGATCCGCATCGTGGGCGCGCCGTTGCCCACCGGCACCCCCTGCCCCTCCTTGCCGCAGATCCCCTCCTTGACGTCGAAGTCCGTGCCGAGCGCGTCGATCGCGGCGATCACGCTGGGGCCGTCGCCCACCAGGTTGGCGCCCCGCACCGGGACGGTCGGCTCGCCGTTCTCGATCAGGTAGCCCTCGACCACGCCGAACACGAACTCGCCGGTCACCGGGTTGACCTGCCCGCCGCCGAGCGACTTGGCGAACAGGCCGGTGGGTGTCTGCCGGATGATCTCGTCGGGGTCGTCGGAGCCCGGCAGGATGTAGGTGTTGGTCATCCGCGGGATCGGCACGTCCGCGTACGACTGCCGCCGGCCGTTCCCCGAGGCGGGCTGGCCGAGCTGCCTGGAGCGGATCAGGTCGGTGAGGTAGTCGGTGCACACGCCGTTGTCGAACAGCACCGTGCGCTGCGCCGGGGTGCCCTCGTCGTCGAACTGGAACGAGCCCCAGGCGCCCTCCACGGTGGCGTCGTCGACGCCGTTGAAGGTTGGCACGCCGATGCGCTGGCCCTGCTTGCCGGTGTAGACCGAGGCCTGCTTGGCGATCAGGTCGGCCTCCATGCCGTGGCCGCTGGACTCGTGGAACAGCACCCCGCCGTTGCCGGGGGCGATCACCACCGGCATCTCGCCGGCCGGCGCCGGCCGGCTGTCCAGCATGGCGACCGCCCGGGTCGCGGCGCGGCGCGCCACGTCCTCCGGTGGGAACTGGTCGAACAGCTCGTAGCCCGAGGAGCGCCCCGGCCCGTCGAAGCCGGTCTGGACGACCCCGTCGCGCACGGCGACCACCTGGACGACGAAGCGGGTGCGGACCCGGTCCTCCTCGATCGAGAAGCCGTCGGAGCTGGCGATCAGCACGTGCTGCCGGCCGTCGCTGTAGCCGGCGATGACCTGCGCGATCGACGGGTCGTGCGAGCGGGCCGCGTCGTCGGCGCGGCGCACCAGGTCCGCGAGACTGGCGCGCTCGACGCCGGCCGGGTCGATCCGCACCGGGTGGCGCAGCTCGGAGGTGCGCCGCCGCAGGTCGCGGACCTCGGCGACCGGCTGCTCGCGCAGCGCGGCGGCGGCGACCCTGGCCGCCTCGAGCAGGCTGTCGGGGTCCAGCCGGTTGGTGTAGGCGTAGGCGGACGAGGTGCCGCGCACGACGCGGACGCCGACACCCCTGTCCTGTCCGGTGACCAGTTCCTCGACGCGGCGGTCCTCGAGCCGGATGGAATGGGACAGGCGGTCCTCGGCGTAGACCTCGGCCCATTCGCCACCGGTGGACAGCGCGGCGCCCAGGACCTTGCGGACGATGGTGTCATCGAGCACGACAGCGCTCCCTCGCAGGCGTTGGCATGGCTTCGCGTCCGGCCCCGCCCCGGCCCCGGCGCGGGGACCCAACGTCGGGACATTGTATTGACGTGGCCCGGGCAGTGGACGGTCGCGGAGGAATCTGTGGACAGCGGCGCCGGTCAGGCGCGGACCCGCAGGTAGGCGAGCAGGTCGTCGTAGACGGCGCCATGCCCCGCGTACAGCACGAAGTCGCGGGCGAGCGCCAGCCAGGCCGGCGGGCTCGGCCGCATGCCGACCAGCGCGCGGTCGAAGTCCCCCATGCTGACCGGCCGGTCCCGGCCGATGGCCAGCGCGCGCTCGCTGGCGATCTCGACCGCGGAGTCGCTCAGCATGATCAGGTCGGTGGCGGAGAAGCCCTCGGTGCGGCCGGCCAGCGCCGGGACGTTGAGCTCGGCGACCGGATAGTCGCCGATCGCGTCGCGGATGATCACCTCGCGCGCGTCCCGGTCCGGCGGCAGCACCAGCAATTTGCGGCTGAGGCGCTCGCGCAGCAGCGGGTCGACGTCCCAGGGCGCCTCCGAGGTGGCCACCACGGTGACCTCCGGGTGCTGCTCGCGGATGGTGTGCAGCTCGACCACGAACTGCTCGACCACCCCGCGGCTGAAGCTGCCCTGACGTGCCGGGGAGTCGCCGAGCGCCTCGAGCCGGTCGAGCAACAGCAGGCACGGCGAGGCCAGCCGGGTCGCGCGGAAGACCTCGTGGACCCTGCGCTGCGCCTCACCGGGCCGCTGCTCGACCAGCTCGGCGAGGTCGACCGCGAGGAAGCCGACGCCCAGCTCCCCGGCGATCGCCCGGGCCAGGAAGGTCTTGCCGCAGCCGGCCGGTCCGTACTCCAGCAGGCCGCCGCGCAGCGCCCGCTGGAGTCGCCGGCGCGGGCTCTGCTCCGCCCACGAGGTCGGCCCGGCGGTGAACAGCCATTGCTTGACCGTGGCCATGCCGCCGACGGCCGCCAGGGTCATGCCGGGCGGCTCGACCTCCAGCCCGAGGTCGTCCAGCAGCAGCGCGAGCTGGCTGCCGCGGGCGAGGTCCTCGTGCTCGATTGGCACGCGGTCGTCCAGCGGCACCGGCAGCCCGGAGGCCAGCCGGGCGACAGGCACCCTGCTCCTGGTGGTGATCATCTCGCGCGCGGACGCGCTCGCCTCCGGCTCGGCCGGCGCGGCGGCCCCGGGCCGCTCCCGGACGGCCTCGAGCGCGGGACGGCCGCCGGCGGGGGCGCGGGGCGGCGCTGGGGAGTGCCTGGCCCGCTCGGAGCGGTCGGTCGTCCAGCGGGGCGGCTCGACCGCCATGGTGGTCCTGGCGGCCAGGTCGAGCGCGCCGCGATGCTCCGGGACCCGCTGGAGGATGGCGGCGCACTGCTCCAGCGCGTCGGCATGCCGGCCCGCCCGCAGCAGGAGCATCCCGAGGTGCAGTCGCAGGGGCACGTTGTCCGGAGAAGCGGCAACGGCCGCCTCGAGACCTTCGAGGAGCTCCGGGTCCACGACCATGACTGGACAGTATGGCAAACCAGGGTCCCGACGAGCGCGCCCCGGGCAGGAATGCTCGCGCCGCTGGCAGCATTGCAAGTGGATATGTTTACCAAGTCCCTCGCAGTTCGAGGGGAGGATGCAATGACCTCGATCCAGCTCATCGACTCGCCGGTGGCCGGCACCACCCAGCAGCCCGACCTCGGACCCTCCGAGGAGGAGGCGCTGGACGCCTACTCGAAGGTGATCACCAGCGTGGCCGAGCGGGTGATCCCCTCGGTCGCCAGCCTTCGGGTGAGCCGCCGCATGCCCGGCGGCTACCAGGCGCAGGGCGCCGGTTCGGCGGTCGCCATCACTCCCGACGGATACATGACCACCTCCGCCCACGTCGTCGAGGGCGCCAACCGCGGCCAGGCATCGCTGTCCGACGGCCGCGAGCTCGACTTCGAGGTCGTGGGCCGCGACCCCCTCTCCGACCTGGCGGTGATCCGCACCAGCGGCGCCGATCTGGAGCCCGTGGACCTCGGCAACGCGGACCAGCTCCGCGTCGGCCAGCTGGTGGTCGCGGTCGGCAACCCCATGGGGCTGGCCGGCTCGGTGACCGCCGGGGTGGTCAGCGCGCTGGGCCGTTCCTTCACCACCTCCAACGGCCGCGCCGCCCGCATGGTGGAGAACGTCATCCAGACCGACGCCGCCCTGAACCCCGGCAACTCCGGCGGGGCGCTGGTTGACGGCCGCGGCCGCATGGTCGGCGTCAACACCGCGGTCGCCGGTGTCGGCCTCGGACTGGCCATTCCGATCAACGACACCACCCGCCGGATCATCTCGGCGCTGATGCGCGAGGGCCGCTTCCGCCGTGCTTTCTTCGGCATCGCCGGCGGCCGCCGTCCGCTGCCGCCGCGGGTCGCCCAGGCGCTGGACCGCGCCGCCGGCCTCGAGGTCGTCGAGGTCATCCCCGGCAGCCCGGCCGCGCATGCCGGCATCCGCCGCGAGGACCTCCTGGTGGAGGTCGACGGCAAGCCGGTCGCCGACGCGGGCGACCTCCAGCGGCTGATGGTGACCGAGGCGATCGGCCGGCCCGTCGGGGTGCGGGTCTTCCGCAACGGCGAGCTGGTCGAGCTGACCCTGGTCCCGGTCGAGCTGGAAGGCTGAGCGGCGAGCGCGCTCGATCCGGCGGAGGCCCGCCGCCTGGCGCCGCTGGCCGCCGCGCTGGCGCGCATGGCGGCACCCGGGCCGCCGCGGCTCGAGGTGGTCGGCGGGACCCTGCCGCCCGCCGGCCGGGCCGCCCTGCTCGCCGGCAGCTTCAACCCGATCACCCGGGCGCATGCCGCGCTCGCGGCCGCCGGGCACCGCGCCGGCCAGGAACGGATCGTGCTGGCGATGGCGCCGGTCAGCCTCGACAAGGAGGGGGTCGAGCGCGCGCACCCGGTCGACCGGCTCGACTGGGTGCGCGCCTGGACCCGCCGCCTGCCCTGGGCGGTGGTGGCGGTGTCCAGCCATCCGTTGCTGGTCGACATGGCCGAGGCGCTCGCCCGCCGCACCGGCGGCGAGGTCACCCTGCTGGTCGGCACCGACAAGGCCGCCCAGTTGGTCGATCCCAGGTACTACGAGGACCCCGGCAGCGCGATCGAGCGGCTCGACCGTACCGCCTCGCTGCTGGTCGCCGAGCGTGCCGGCTATCCGGCGACGGCGCTGCCGCTGCGCGTCGAGCCGCTGCCGACGCCGGGGTGGACGCCCGCGCGGTCCTCGACCGAGGCGCGCGCCGCGGCCGCCCGCGGAGGGCCGCTCGACCGGCTGGTCCCCAGCGTGGTGGCCGAGGCGATCCGCCGCACCCGAGCCTACGATGACGACCCAGCCCCCTACCTGGCCCGGGCGCGCCAGCTCGATGAGCTGCTCGCGGCCGCCCGCTCCGCCGGGGACTAGCGTGGCCGACCGCGCGGAAGGACTACCGCCGATAGTCCGCCCGGGTGGCTTGCTGGGGACACCGGCCTCCTGCCACCACCGACGAGCAGCCCAACCAGATGGCAGCGGACGCGCCCGCCCGGGCGCGCAAAGCAAAAGGCCCCCGCGCTATCCGGGGGGGCCAAGACAGCGCGCGGGGCCTTACGCCGCCATGATACTGCCAATCCCCGCCATTTGTTGACCAAAGCGGCAATCTTTCAGAGATCCGTAGGTCCACGTAGTGCCGACTATGGACGCGTTCGCCCGGATGGAGGCCTGGGTGCGGCTCGGATTGTCCGCTGCCGCCGGAGCGCGAGATTTATCCACAGGACTGTGCGAAGCTCATGCCGCCCGCCGTCGATCCGTGGCATCGTGGAGGCATGGAGCACACGACGCTCATCCATCGTCCGACCCTGAACCGACCGTTCCTGGTCACGGCCTTCGAGGGTTGGAACGACGCCGGCGTGGCGGCCAGCACCGCGCTCGGTTTCGTGGCGGACGCCCTCGGCGCCGAGACCTTCGCCCACATCGACCCGGAGGAGTTCTACGACTTCCAGGTGACGCGGCCGATGGTCCAGCGCGAGGACGGCGACGGCCGCCGCATCCGCTGGCCCTCGGCGGAGTTCCAGGCGGTGCGGATTCCGGGCAGCCCGCACGATCTCGTCCTGCTCCGGGGACACGAGCCCAACATGCGCTGGCGCACCTTCGCCAAGGAGATCCTCGAGCTGACCGAGACACTCGGGGTCGAGATGCTGATCACCGTCGGCGCGCTGCTCGCCGACGTGCCGCACACCCGGCCGGTCCAGGTGATGGGCTCGACCGGCGACCCGACCCTGGCCAAGGAGCTCTCGCTGCCCGAGTCCAGGTACGAGGGGCCCACCGGGATCCTCGGCGTGCTGACCGACGAGGCGCTCCGCTCCTCGATCCCGGCGGTGAGCTTCTGGGCGGCGCTGCCCCACTACGTCCAGGCGCCCAACCCGCGTGCGGCGCTGGCCCTGGTCGAGCGGCTCGGCAACCTGCTGTCGCTGCCGATCGACACCGCCTCGCTGGCCGAGGAGACCGCGGCCTTCGACGCCACCATGGCGGACATCGTCTCGGACGACTCCGAGCTGGCCGGCTACGTCGAGCGGCTCGAAGCGCAGGCCGACGAGCAGGACCCCGACGAGGAGCCGTCCCTGGCGGACCTGCCTCCCGAGGAGTTCGTCGCCGAGGTCGAGCAGTTCCTCCGCGACCATCCCGGGGGCAACCGGAGCTGAGGCACGGAACGTGGAGCGGCCCGCCGCCACCGCGGCGGGCCGTGGGCATCAGCTGCTGGTTGGAGCGTTCAGGCCTGCTGGGGCAAGGCGCGCACGTTGGTCGCCTGGAGGCCCTTGGGCCCCTGGGTGACGTCGAACTCCACCATCTGCCCCTCGTCCAGGGAGCGGTACCCCTCCGCCTGGATGAATGATGGTCTATTGACACACCCGGTAGGATAAATCACCACACTTTCGACTTGAGGAAGTGGCCCCTTGACGGAGTTGGTAGTTCGCTGCGGCATCTACTGCCGTATTAGCCGCGATTGGGAGGGCGAGGCCAAGGGAGTCACGCGGCAGCGTGAGGACTGCCTGAAGATCGCCGCCCGGCTTGGGTGGACGGTGGTCGACGAGTACATCGACAACGACCAGTCCATCTCCAAGTTCGCCCGCAAGAAGCGCGGCGCCCACTCCGAGTACGCCCGGCTCCTGTCGGACATCGAGGCCAGACGGCTCGAGGCCGTAGTGGTGTGGATGGACGACCGCTTTCAGCGCGAACTCGCCGAGCTGGAAGCCTTTTTCAAGGTCTGCGAGCGGGTCAACCTCACGAGGATGGCAAGCGCCGGTGGTGAGCTGGACATCTCCAACCCCGACCAGCGCATGACCTTGCGCATCCGCGTGGCGATCGCCGCGGCTGAGGTTGAGAAGATGTCACTCCGCCTTCGTAGTCGTAACCAGCAGGCAGCCGAGAAGGGCGAGAAGCACTTCGGCGGACAACGGCCATTCGGTGATGCGTGGAAAGGCGAGTGGGCCGTCACTGAGGAGCAAGCCGCGAAAGAGCGCGAACTGCTGCGCGAAGCAGCCCGCCGTATCATCGCGGGCGACTCGCTGCGCGGCATTGTGCTGGATTGGGAGAAACGCGGCATTAGAACGCCCGCCGGTAAGTACAAGGGAGAGGAGAGGCGAGAAGGTAGCGTCTGGCGCAATGTGAACCTGCGGCGCTGCCTCTTGTCCCCGCGCATGGTGGGAATACGCACCTACCAAGGCACCCTCTACGACGAGCACAAGTTCGACCCCATCCTCTCCACGGAGGAGTGGCAGGCCGTCAAGGCAATCCTGGAGGACCCGTCTCGAGTGGATGGCCACCGCGGCGGCACCGCCAAGTACCTGCTGACCGGGATTGCCTACTGCGGGAAGTGCGACAAGAAGCTCAGTGTCCGCAAGATCCGCGGTAAGCGCGTCTACTACTGCTCGCCCGGTGCCCCCACGGGCGGATGTGGGACGGTCGGCCGTCAGGCTGAACCCATCGAGAAGCTCATCGAACAAGCCATCTTTAAGGCCACCGAGGGCGACCTATGGAAGCGCCTGCAGCAAGTTGAGCAGGAAGACCCCACGGCGCCGCTGTACGAACAACTCGCCCGTGACCAGGGTCTCCTTGACCGGCTGGAAGACAAGATGGCGCAAGAGCTCATCTCAGAGGCGGCCTACAAGCGCAACCGCGCTGAGATCGAGCGGCGCATGGAAGACACCCGCAACTGGCTCGACCGCAAGCGCGGCCGCCAGGTCATGATCTACATCCCGAAGAACTTGCGGGAAGTCTGGCCGGATTTCTCCATGGACCGTCGGCGGGCCATCGTCAAGGCTGTGCTCGCTCGGGTAGTGGTGCTGCCTCAGCGGGGTGGCTCACGGACCTTCCACCCGGAGCGGATCGTGGCGGAGTGGCGGGATGCCCCAGAAGCCCTGCCAGAATGAGCACGCGCGTGATGATCGTGTCGTCCTCAATGATGGGCGGTAGCCCCTGAGCCGCCCGTGACTCTCGTACCCAGGCGTCCAAATCGAAGTCCGTGGTGGTGTCTCCGGCCATGTCACTCCTGCCGCCGCCGATGCCACCATCAGGGAACAGGTCGGTAAGCGACGTCCGGCAGACCTGAGCAGGACAATCCACGGACCAAGGCCCGGCGGAGCCATCGAACCATTGAGTGCCGACACTCGTCATCTGATGCTCGAGTACTGGCGCTCCGAGCAAGTGACCAAAGTGATGCGGCCGAGAAGGCGGGGCATGTGCCTCGGCATGGATATGTCGGGGCCGGGGGCTACTATCGAGGCGCCTCAACACACCGGTAAGTCTCGAAGGAGCCACGTTGGTGGATACGCCCTTTGCCATGCCGTCGGGACCAAGCTGGATGGGTGTCGAGTGGGCCGTCGTGACCTCTACGGGCATGCTGCAGGCGCGCTGCGGGCACGCCCATGACACACCGCCGAGGCCCTGTCACGCTTGGCGACTGAGCAGCTCGGATGGCACCACCTGGCGCCGCTGCTATACCTGCGGCACCGACCAAGTGCCCTTGCCGTGTCAACGACGGCCGAAAACTGACCCCGTGG
>DASVXQ010000527.1:0-14601 GCA_036392615.1 Actinomycetes bacterium
GCGCACGGTGCTGAGCATCCTTGGTGTCTGCATCACGACCTCCAAGAGATCCTGCCCGCACCCGCCGGTCACGCGCATCCGCCCTGCGTGGTGGGTGGTGCTACTGCACCCGGCGCACCGGTCTACCACCTGAGGATGACCGTACGCCCCCAGGGTGAGCCACAAAACACCACCACCAGCCGACGCGCGCTGCACGCACCGGCCGCCACCATCAGGCAGTACGCAGGAAGCTCAGCGACCCCGGCCGGTATGTCGCAAGCCTCGAACCACCGCTGAGCGCCAGCGCCTCAAGTCCGGTCCGATCCTGTACGCCGGCCTCGGACGACTCCAGCTCCTCGCCGCGCCCGACTCCTACCAAGCCGACCGCTATGACAGCGCCACCGCCGCGATCCTGTACCTGGCGCCCGGCTCGCTGATCCTGCTGCCACCAAGCCGGCTCGCCGATGGCCAGTCCGTCGCCTGGCTGCGCGAGCTGGACCCGAACGCCGACCTGCCCGACGGCGCCGAGCTGTTCTGGACGCTCATCGAGCTGCCCGCCAACCAACATCTCGCCGACCCGGACATGTACACCTTCCCCGAGCTCCAGCAGACGCACCGTGCCGACTCCTCGCGGTGAGGAGTTTCCCTACAACGGATCAAGCCGCTCCGGGCGCTGCTCGGCCCGGGCGGTAGCAAGACTTCGGAGCTGGCGGAGTCGTCAATGACCCGTCAGCAGCAGCTCGGCCGAGCGGCTGTTGATACGTCGGCCGCTGGTGGCACCGCCACCAGTGTGTCAGACGACTTGGTGGCCTTGATGATGGCGTTGTGGAGTCCGTCCGCGACCTCGTGCGTGAAGGTCACCGAGACCTGCTCGAACCCCGCTGCGGCAAGGCCCTGCTCGTATTCGCTGCGGGACAAGGCGCCCGCGATGCAGCCGACGTAGCTGCCACGCTCGGCGCGATCGGCGGGGCTGAGGCGATCCTCGGCGACCACATCGCTGATGCCGATCCGCCCGCCCGCGACCAGGACACGGTGCATTTCGGCGAACACGGCGGGCTTGTCGACCGAGAGGTTGATGACGCAGTTGGAGATGACCACGTCGACGGTCTCCGCGGGCAGCGGGATCTGCTCGATGTGGCCCTTGAGGAAGTCGACGTTGGCGGCGCCGGCGTCGGCGGCGTTGCGGCGAGCCAGCGCCAGCATCTCCTCGGTCATGTCCAGGCCGTAGGCCTTGCCGGTCGGGCCGACCCGTCGGGCGCTGAGCAGCACGTCGATGCCGCCGCCAGAGCCAAGGTCCAGGACCGTTTCGCCTTCGTGCAGGTCGGCGACGTCGGTGGGGTTGCCGCAGCCGAGGCTTGCCAGCAGCGCGGTCTCCGGCACTTCTCGGCGCTCGCCGATGCTGTAGAGCTCGGGGCCGAACGCTGGGACCTCGGTGCCCTCGGGCCCGCAGCACGAGCCGGTGCAGCCGCAGTCGGCGGGCTGGCCACAGCCGCAGTCGTTGGCCTGGGTGCCGGCGGCGGCCTGACGGGCGGCGTCGGCGTAGCGGGCACGGACCCGCTCGCGCAGCGCGACTTCCTCGACCAGACCGTCAAGCAGCGCCTCATGGTGTCCGCTGGCCGGCTGGGATGGAGTGCTCACGGGGTGCCTCCTTAGAGGTCGGCGACGGCGGCCAAGCGGCCATGGGCGTCGCGGTTGAGGGAGGAGTAGGCCCAGGTGCCGCGCTGCTCACGATCGAGCAGCCCAGCGGCGACCAGTTTCTTGAGGTGGTGGCTCACGGTCGGCTGGGCCAGCCCCGCGGGCCGGTGAACTCGCAGACGCACACCGGGTCCGGGCTGGTGGCCAGCAGATTGACGATCCGCACCCGGTGCGGGTGGGCCAGCGCCTTGAACAGCGTGGCGGTCGCGGCGGCCTCCTGGTCGGACAGGACCGCGGCCGCCAGCGGCGCGCAGCACGCCGCCGCCGGCGAGGCAGGAGAGGTCGGGGCGGCGGTGGTCAGTCATAGGACCCGGCGTCCTGCGTTGAGCGCTCGCAGCAGACTCTGGTCGCGGAGCGCGGTGGCACGGCAGCGAGCGTCGCACACGCTGGCGCACCGATCGCGAACTCGATCGGCGCCGGGGCGGCGGCCGGTCCAGTGGGTCAGTGATCGGCTCGGACCAGAGCGAGGCACGATCGAAGCTCCTTGGATTGACACTCTTCGATGTATGACGTATGACCCTGCCAGATGAATCGATAAACGTCAATGCAGCCTCTGTCGTGTCTTGGTGCGCGACCGCTCAGCGCCCGGCGACGCTGCTGCGGCGTTCCAGGAAGACGACGTCGCGCCAGTGGCCGTGGAGCCGGCCGATCCGCTCGCGGACCCCAACGACCCGAAAGCCACAGCGTTGGTGCAGCGCCAAACTGATGGTGTTTTCGGGGAAGACCCCGGTCTGCACCGTCCAGATCCCCGCCCGCTCAGCCCCCTCGACCAACTCAGTCAACAAGCGGCGGCCGACCCCGAGCCCGCGCGCCCGCTCGGCGACGTAGACGCTGTTCTCCGCGACCCCCGCGTAGGCGCAACGGTCAGAAACCGGTGCCAGCGCCGCCCAGGCGATTACCTGGCCCGCGGGGCCGGCGCGAGCGACCAGCCGGTGATCAAGCAGGTGGCTTACGTTCCAGCGCTCCCAGCTCGGCACCTCGGTCTCGAAGGTGGCGTTGCCAGTGGCGATGCCCTGCCCGTAGATCGCGGCGACCGCTGGCCAGTCGGCGGGCCACAACGGCTCGATCCGCACATCCCGCGACTCGACCGCCAAGTCCTGCGCCTCGCCCCCGACGGCTTGGTCAGCCGCCGACGTGTAAGGCCTGCTCATCCCGCCGCCTCCTCTTGTTCGGGCTCGTCGCGTTCGCCGCTGGGCAGGCACTGCACGCCCTCGGTGCGCGGTAGCCGGCCCATGACCAGCTCCGCCGCCGTGGGGAACGCCTCTAGGCAGCGCTGGTTGAACCGATAGAACCGCGCGGTGCCTTTCGGGGTCGCCTGGACGAAGCCGACCTCGGCAAGCAGCTTCAGGTGATGCGACACCGTCGACTGGCCGATCTCGACCGCCTGGACGATCTCGCCCACCGAAATAGGCCGGCCCGCGTCAGCGAGCAGGTTGCAGATCACCACCCGGCTCGGATCGGCCAGCGCCTGGAACCAGCGGGCGTAGGTCTGCGCGGAGGAACGATCGATCTTCATCGTCAATCGACGATAGACGATGAAGATGGAGGGGGCAACATCGTTGGCAACTGACTGCCGACAGACCGACCCTCGCGGGCACGCCCGAGCCTCTGGCCTGACTTGAGGGCTGGGAAGGAGGGCCATGAGCTTCCGTGGACGGGATTGTCCATTGGCATACCGCTATTCGCCTGAGGCATTGGCCGTACCGCCAGTGCTTTGGACGAGCACGCTGTATGTCGTCGGCGGCTTGTACGGCAATCCGGCCGCCATGCAGGCCGTGCTCCAGCGAGCCAGACGTGAGCCCGCCGGCGAGGCGACGATCGTGTTCAACGGAGATTTCCACTGGCTCGACACTGACGCTAAGGACTTCCGCTCGATCAGCGAGGCGGTCTTGTCCCACTACGCAATAAAGGGCAACGTCGAAGCCGAACTCGCCTCAGATGAGGACGCCGGGTGTGGCTGCGGCTATCCCGACTACGTCGATGACGGCGTGGTTGAGCGTTCCAACCAGATCATGGACCGGCTGCGGGTGACGGCTGCCCGGTTCCCCGACCTGGTCGGCCGCTTTGAGGAGTTGCCGCGCTACCTCACCGCCAGTGTCGGCGGCGAGCGGGTCGGCATCGTGCATGGGGATCCGGAGTCGCTGGCCGGATGGCGTCTGGCGCTGGAGGCGATGGAACCCGGCGACGCGGCGGTGCGCGAGCAGCAGGGCTGGAACGGGCAGCCGACGACACCGGAACTGGTGGGCGACTGGTTCCACCGCGCCAACGTGACGGTGTTCGCAAGCACCCACACCGGACTGCCGTACGCCCAGGATTTCCTGGTCGGGGGGCGGCAGCGGCTGGTGATCAACAACGGCACCGCCGGCATGGGCAACTTCACCGGCAGCAGCCACGGTGTCATCACCCGGCTGTCGAGCGATTCTCCGCCTCCGGCGGACAGCCTGTATGGCATCACGATCGGCTCGCTGCGCTGCGACGCGATCCCGGTTGGCTTCGATCCAGTCTGGTGGCAGGCGCGGTTTCTGGCGCAGTGGCCGCCGGGCAGCCCGGGCTATCGCTCCTACTTTCAGCGGATCACCGGCGGCACCCCGCTGCGGCCCGAGCAGGCCGCTCGCGGCCGCGTGAAACCACGGGCATAGGGCACGGCTTCTGGCGGGGTCGAGGCGCTATTGGACCCGCCGGACCTCGGACGACCCGGGCACGACCTCCAGCACTTGCCGACGAGACTGGCGACGATCAGCGTGCGGTTGGTGGGATGCCACAGCACCACCGTGTCCGCCTGGGTGAGCGCGACCAGCGCGGTCATCGCCTGTTGGCGTTGAGGACCTTGACCCGTCATGTCTGCTGGCTTGCACCCGGCATGATCGGCAGTCAATCAGGCAACCCTCCAAGACAACGGGCACCAGCCGAAAGGGCAAGCCGCCATCCAGTCGCGCCACCTCCGACTGGGGCGATCAGGCAGGGACGAGTTCGGCCAGCAGGGCCTGGACGCGGCGGTCGATCTCGCCGCGGATGGCACGAACCTGCTCGACCGGCTTGCCAGCCGGGTCATCCAGCTCCCAATCCAGGTAACGCTTGCCCGGGTAGATCGGGCAAGCATCCCCACAGCCCATGGTGACCACCGCATCGGCAGCCTCGACCACCTCGTCGGTCAGTGGCTTCGGGAACTCTTTGCCGAGGTCGATCCCCCACTCCGCCATCGCCGCGACCACCGCGGGGTTGATCTGGTCCGCCGGATCGGACCCGGCGGAGCGGACGTGGACACGGCCCTTTGCGTGATGGTCGAGCAGCGCGGCGGCCATCTGGCTCCGACCGGCATTGTGGACGCAGACGAACAGCACCTCTGGACGTTCCTTCACGATGCTCCCTTGGGTCTGGCCAAGCGCACGCAGGCGTTCGAGACCGGGTCGAGCTGACGCTCGGGCATGACCTTGCCTGCTTGAACAGCCCGGGATCGGCCGGGATGGGCTGCTGCGCTGGGCGGGGACTGGATGCCCATGGCCAAACTGCGCACGCGGTCGCGGCGGGACTGGTCCGCGCGAGCAGCCACAGTTGATCGGCCAGGCCGTCCAACGCGGCCGGACAAAGTCGGTAGTAGGTCCAATAGCGGTAGCGCTCGGCCTCGATCAACCCCGCCTCGCGCAACACCTTGAGATGGTGGGACACAAGAGGTTGAGCCACGTCCAGCCGCTCGCAGAGGTGGCCGACACACAGCTGCTCGCCAGCCAGCGCCATGACGATCCGCCAGCGCAGCGGGTCGCCGAGCGCCCGGGCGATCCTGTCGCCATCACGCTCAGCGGTGCTCAGCAAGATCGTGCTCTCTGTCATATCGATCAAGTTTGATTGATATGGATTCCACCACAAGTCAGCATGGGCCTTCTCTTCAGCTCGGACACGGGATGTGGCTGACGGTCACATTGCGACCGACGATCCCGACCGAGACCTCGGACCCTTCGTCAATGGGGCGCCGGCAGAGGGAGCACGTCACCTCGGAGCCGGGGACGTGCGGCATACCGATGACACTGGCTCGACCGCCACGAACGAGCGCCAGCACACGGACCTCCGCAGGCGTCATGCTTAGCAGCGGAACACATGTTCGATCCAGTCCGGATGGGTGCGTCAAACTCTCTGGCAGAGTCCGCGATTGAGGGGCCACGGAGGATGCCAGGGTGCGCAGGCAGCGGAAGGGTGCTTCGCAGTGCAGGGACATCACCAGGGAGTACGTCGCGATCCTCGCTGTCGCTCTGCTCTGGTCGGCTGCGCAAGGCAGAGGGACGAGCGACGATGAAGGCATCAGACGTTCCGCGTGCGGTGGCCGCGGGTGTCTCCACGGCCGCCGCGCTTGACCTGATGGTCGATGACGCGGTTATTCTTCACGACTCGAACAAGCTCACTCTGCGTCTGCGGCCTTGTGACGTCCTGGCCCGGGTGGCACCTGTAGCGCATCAGGTCGCACAGTTCGAAATCGAGCTTGCTCAACGGCTCACCGAAACCGATAGCCCGGTGGCTGCGCTCGAGCCTCGAGTGGAGCCACGCGTCTACGAGCGTGATGGCTTCGTGGTCACGCTGTGGACCTACTACGAACCTGCGACGCCTCGAGAGGTCTCACCAACCGGCTACGCCAATGCGCTCGAGCGGCTGCATGCCGGCATGCGCAAGCTCGATGTCCCTGCGCCGCACTTCACGGATCGAGTCGAGCAGGCCCAACAACTCGTGGCAAGCCGCGACCACACTCCGGCGCTCGCCGACGCGGACCGGGAGCTCCTCGGCAGCACGTTACGAAGCCTCACAAGAGTGATCGGCGAGCGCGGCGGCGCCGAGCAGCTACTGCACGGCGAGCCGCACCCAGGCAATGTCCTCACCACGAAGAACGGGCTGCTGTTCATAGACCTCGAGACGTGCTGCCGTGGGCCTGTCGAATTCGACCTCGCCCATGCGCCCGAAGAAGTCAGCGAGCACTATCCGGGTGTCAATCAAGACTTGCTACGCGAGTGCCGGATCCTCGTGCTGGCGATGATCACAACGTGGCGCTGGGATCGAGGCGACCAACTCCCAAATGGGCACCAGCTGGGCACAGAGTGGCTCAGCCAGATCCGAGTAGCACTCGATCGATACCGACTGGACGTCCGTCGTTGAGCGCGGGACACAGTCACATCCTGTGCAGCTGCGACGGCATGGCCGTGATCCACCCAGACGACGTCAACTAATTGTAGTCATACAAGCCCATGTAGTGGCCCTCAGACAGGTCGACGACCGGCGGCTCGTCGAGCCCTTTGCTGGCGGCATCAGCGTCGAGCAGCCGCCCGAAGACCCCGCCGAGGGACTATCGCAGTAGGGGAGCCCCCTACGTACACCCGGCGCTGGAGACGGGTAGACAGCTGTGACCGCTCACGAGCCACTCGCTTCTCGCAGTTTATTCGCCATCTCTCTGGGGTCAACGACAATGTTTGCCCACTTGGCGAGGTCACGGAGGATGTCACCGGTCTCGGCGTACGTGAGAAGTGCATCAGTGCTTCGGAGCCCTTCGTTCGTCAACCAGACTGGGGATAGTGGCCCTTGCAATGATCTGCCCGTTCTCGATTCGAGATTCGAGATTCGACATGCTTCATGTGATTGTACAGATTGTTGAGCCGTTCTTCGACGGACCGTTCCCCCTGAACGAATACCTTGGGAACGTCTTGCTCCGTCAGGAACTTGAAGAGACCCCGCATGAGCAGATGCGCGTGCCATGACTGACTAAAGAAGAAGTCCCAGTGCAACGTGGCGGCCGCGTAGGGCGGCGTCGACTGCTGGCGCGAGGCGAGGAATGCCAGGGTCGCCTGACGTGCCTCCTCGTATGCAGAAAAGGCCGCCACGGTGCGCCGCAGGTAGTTGTAGGCGTATGCGTGCCAGGTGGGTTGAAATTTCCTCGCAACTCTGAGTTCAGCACAAAATTTGCCAGCCAGAACTTTGACTCGGGGTCGTACTCAGCCAACTCGGGGATCTCTGCGGACGCGAAGTTGGAGATGCCGGGGGCGACGAACTTGTCAAGGAAATAGCCACTAAATGGCACGCGATGCCTTTCCGAGGATCAGTATGACGACTGCTCCAACTCCACGATCGCTTGCGCTTTCGCGCGATGCGGCTCAGCGCCGGCGCAAACTGAACGTTCTCAGGGACGGTTGATGGGGGCTCACCAGCTACGGAGCCCCTGGGGGTTCAAGAGTCCAAGCTGGCGCAGCCGCTCCCGGACCTTCGTCGCCGCCTCCAGGTAGGATTCGATCTCCTCTTGATGCTCGTGGGTGAAGCGCTCGGCTATCCACTGATCGAACGCTAGGATCTCGTTGCTGTAGGTGATCACGGTCTGGGCGAGGTCGATTGCCTTCCCGCTAGCCTGGATGTAGCTGCGCGCCAGTAGGTTCCAATCCGGCCAGCGGAGGAGGTCGGCCGAGTCCAGCATCACCCTGAAGTTGACGGTCCAGGGGTCGCCGCGCGTCCATGTCTCTTGTGAGGTCGAGAGCGGCAGGCGCACATGCTGCATAAGCTGCCGCAGCTTGATGATGAAATTGTGCAACGGTGAGGTCCTGAACTCCTGTTCAACCCGACGCTCATACTCCTGTCGGGACGGCGAGTCCTCGGGCCATTCGGCCCGTGCGAACTGCCGGAAATGGTCAACACGACTCTGGGCGGCGGCGACAAAGTTGTGCAGGTGTCGCTCGGTCTCCGCGCCGAACTCCTCAAGCGCCTCCGGGTTGGTCGTTGTGGTGAGCATCCGGCCCAAGTCATCCATCTGCCTGAGATGCGCGAGCAGCGCGTCGGCATTGCCGTGGAAGACTCTCAGGGTGCGACCTAAGCGCCTGAGCCTGATCATGGCGGCCGCGCCCGGCATGATCAGGATCCGCTCCTGCTCGGCTCGGAGTTGGTCCATGTCGTCGGCCATGATGAACGAGGATTATCCCATCACCTGAGGCCACCGCGCAGAAAGGTATCTGGACTTACACAGCAGAACGTATTACAGCAGCACTTCCCAATGCCTTCCTCGGCACACCGCCAGACCACGGGATCGACCCTGTCAACCGAGGCAGCCCAAACGGTCGTACTGCATCGGGGAACTGTGGCGACAGTTCGGGCCAGTCATGCGAGCGAGGTGTTGTCAGTCGCGGGGTCAAGCACGAATGGCCTCACGCTTCACGCTGCCCATAGCGTGATCCGGGACATTCGCGCTTGACCCGCTCGTTCGACTCACTCGACGGACGAATCGAGGCTGCTGAAGTTGGCCTGTATCCCGGGGGAAGGGTCCCCCGCACTCACCTCACAGCACCACCACCGAGCGGAGGACCTCGCCGCGCTGCATCTTGGCGAAGGCCTCCTCGACCTGGTCGAGGGCGATCGTCTCGGAGACGAACCGGTCCAGGTTGAGCTTGCCGCGCAAGTACAGGTCGATCAGCATCGGGAAGTCGCGAGTCGGCAGGCAGTCGCCGTACCAGGACGGCTTCAGCTTCCCGCCGCGGCCGAAGAAGTCCAGCATGCGCACGTCGATGCGCATCTCCGGGTCCGGCACCCCGACCTGGACCATGGTCCCGGCGTGGTCTCGAGCCAGAAACGCCTGCTTGAACACCTCCGGTCGGCCGACCGCCTCGATGGTCACGTCGGCGCCGTGCCCGCCGGTCAGCTCGCGGATCCTGGTCACCGGGTTCTCGGCGCTGGCGTCGATCACCTCGGTGGCGCCGAACTGCCTGGCCCACTCCAGCCGCTTGGGGTTCAGGTCGACCGCGATGATCATCCGCGCCCCGGCCAGCGCGGCGCCGGCGATGGCCGCGTCGCCGACGCCGCCGCAGCCGAACACCGCCACGGTGTCGCCGTGGCGGATCTCGCCGGTGTTCACCGCCGCGCCGAAGCCGGCCATGATCCCGCAGCCGACCAGCCCGGCGGCCTCGGGGCGGGCGGCCGGGTCGACCTTGACGGCCTGGTCGGCGTCGACCAGGCAGGCCTCCGCGAAGGCGCCCACGCCGATCGCCGGGGACAGCTCGGTGCCGTCCTCCAGGGTCATCTTCTGGTGCGCGTTCTTGGAGTCGAAGCAGTACCACGGCCGGCCCCGGCGGCAGGAGCGGCAGCGGCCGCACGGCGCCCGCCAGGCCAGCACCACCGAGTCGCCCGGCGCCACGTTGTCGACGCCCTCGCCGACCGCCTCGACCACTCCGGCGGCCTCGTGGCCGAGCAGGAAGGGGAACTCGTCGGCGATGGCGCCCTCGCGGTAGTGCAGGTCGGTGTGGCAGACGCCGCATGCCTTCACGCCGACGAGCGCCTCGCCGGGGCCGGGGTCGGGCACCACCACGGTGGTGACCTCGACGGGCGCCCCCTTGGACCTCGCCACCACACCACGGACCTGCTGCGCCATCTGGTCGCTCCCCTTCCAGCCGTGCCGAAATCGGGTCGTCGGCTGAGAAGCTACGCCGATTCGGGCCTGTGTGCGCTCCGCCCTACGATGGCTCCAGGCACCCCGACCGAGGAGGAGCATGCCTTGCCGCTGGACGTGGAGCGGGCGCGCGCGGAGACCCCCGGCTGCCGCACCGTCACGCACCTCAACAACGCGGGCGCCGCGCTGGCGCCCTCGCCGGTGCTGGAGGCGGTGATCGACCACCTGCGCCTGGAGGCGACCATCGGCGGCTACGAGGCGGCAGCGGCCAGGGGGGAGGCGACCGAGCACGCCTACGACGCGGTCGCAGCGCTGCTGGGCGCGCGCCGCGAGGAGATCGCCCTGGTCGAGAACGCCACCCGCGCCTGGGACATGGCCTTCTACGCGCTGCCGCTGCGGGCCGGCGACCGCATCCTCACCTCCACCTCGGAGTACGCCAGCAACGTGATCGCCTTCCTCCAGCTGGCCAGGCGCACCGGCGTCCAGGTCGAGGTCGTGCCCGACGACTCGGACGGCCAGCTCGACGTCGACGCCCTGCGCGGCCTGCTGGACGAGCGCGTCAAGCTGATCGCGGTCAACCACGTGCCGACCCACAACGGCCTGGTCAACCCCGCCGCCGAGATCGGCAAGGTGGCCACCCAGGCCGGCGTCCCCTACCTGCTGGACGCCTGCCAGTCGGTCGGGCAGCTGCCGGTCGACGTGCGGGAGATCGGCTGCGACCTGCTGTCGGCCACCGGCCGCAAGTTCCTGCGCGGGCCGCGCGGCACCGGCTTCCTGTACGTGTCGGCGCCGTTCCTCGAGCGGCTCGACCCGCCATTCCTGGACCTGTACGCGGCGGAGTGGACCGCGCCGGACAGCTACACCATGCGGCCCGACGCGCGTCGCTTCGAGAGCTGGGAGAGCTCGCTGGCATGCAGAATCGGGCTGGCCGCCGCGGTCGACTACGCGCTGGCGCTCGGGCTGGAGGCGATCGAGGAGCGCGTCACCGCGCTGGCCGCCGAGCTCCGCGAGCGGCTGCGGGCGATCCCCGGGGTGAGCGTGCACGACCGCGGGGCCCGGCAGTGCGGCATCGTGACCTTCTCGGTGGCCGGCCATCCCGCCGGCGAGGTCGCCGAGGCGCTGGCGGCGCGGAAGATCAACGTCAGCCTGTCCGCCCCGGAGGCCGCCCGCTACGACTTCGAGCGGCGCGGCCTGCCGGTGCTGGTCCGCGCCTCGCCGCACTACTACAACACCGGCGACGAGCTGGCGGCGCTCTGCCAGGTGGTCGAGCGCCTGCCTGGCCGTTAGGTGACCAGGGCGTCGGGGCCGAACTCGGCCTTCAGCTCGGCGTAGAGGCCGTTGCGCGGGTCCACCCGGAACTCGTCGCCGAGCCGCACCACCATGGTCGAATGTGCGCCGCGGATCCGGAGGTTGACCGGCGAGCGGCCGCGGTGCGAGCCGAGGATGCGCTTGAGCTGGTTCACGGTCAGGTCGGTGCAGGAGCGCGCCTCCAGCTCGACCACGATCGGGGTCGCGCCGGGGTCCTGGAGGTTGGGGGCGCGCGCCTCCAGCGCCATCAGCTTGGGCGTCTCGTCGCGGCCGTCGACCCGCGCGCGGACCACCACCACCGCGTCCTGCGCCAGCAGGGTGAGGTGCTGCTGGTAGGTCTGCGGGAAGAAGATGCACTCGGCGGCGCCGTCGAGGTCCTCGAGCTCGGCGACCACGTAGGTCTCGCCGCGCTTGGTGAACTTCTTGACCAGCTTGGCGAGGATCCCGGCGACGGTGACCACCGCGCCGTCGGAGCGGTCGCTCAGCGCCGACAGGCGCGTGTCCGCCTCCCGTTCGAGCACGCTCTCGAGCCCGAACAGCGGGTGGTCGGAGACGTACTGGCCGAGCATCTCCTTCTCGAACGCCAGCCGGGTCGCCTTGTCCCAGTCCTCGCCGCCGATCGTCGGCCGCGGCGCGGCGACGCTCGACGCTGGGTCGTCGCCCAGCCCGCCGAACAGCGAGAACTGCCCCGCCGCCTCGGCGCGCTTGCGGGCCAGCACGTCGTCGATGTGCTTGTCGTGGATCTCCAGCAGACCCCTGCGGGTGTGGCCGAACGAGTCGAAGGCGCCCGCCTTGATCAGCGACTCGACCACGCGCTTGTTGAGCACGCTGGCGTCGACCTTCTCGCAGAAGTCGAAGAAGTCGGTGAAGCGGCCCTTGTCGCGGCGGGCGGCCGCGATCCCCTCGACCACCTGCTCGCCCACGTTGCGGACCGCCGAGAGCCCGTAGCGGATCGCCCGCGGCGCGCCGCCCTGGGCCTCGCCATCGGCCACCGGGGTGAAGTCCGAGTCGGAGTCGTTGACGTCCGGCGGCAGCACGGTGATGCCCATGCGGCGGCAGGAGCCGAGGTACTTGGGCCGCGCGTCCTTGTCGTCCTTGACGCTGGTGAGCAGCGCGGCCATGTACTCGACCGGGTAGTGCGCCCGCAGGTAGGCGGTCTGCCAGGTGACCACGCCGTAGCCGGCCGCGTGCGCGCGGTTGAAGGAGTAGCCGGCGAACGGCTGGATCAGTCGCCAGAGGGTCTGCGCCTGCCCGTCGCTGAGCCCGCGCTGCCTGCAGCCGGCCAGGAAGCGCGGCTCCTCCTTGCGCATCAGCGCGTCGATCTTCTTGCCGATCGCCTTGCGCACGATGTCGGCCTCGCCGGCGGTGTAGCCGGCGACCTTCTGCAGCAGGGTGATGATCTGCTCCTGGTAGACCATCACGCCGTAGGTGTCGGCGGTGATCTCCTCCATCAGCGGGTGCAGGTAGGTGATGCTGCTGGGGTCCTGCTTGCCGCGGACGTAGGCGGGGATCTGCTCCATCGGACCCGGGCGGTAGAGCGCGATCACCGCCACGACGTCCTCGAAGCGGTCGGGGCGCAGCTGCCGCAGGATGCGCCGCACGCCCTCGGACTCCATCTGGAAGACGCCGTCGGAGTCGCCGGCGCAGAGCATCTGGAAGGTCTTGGCGTCGTCGGTGGGCAGCTTGCTGAGGTCCAGCTCGATGCCGCGGGCCGCCAGGTGCCGCACGGTGTCGTCCAGCACGGTCAGGTTGCGCAGGCCCAGGAAGTCCATCTTCAGCAGCCCGAGCTTGGCGACCCCGTTCATCTCGTACTGGGTGATGATCGCGCCGTCGGCCTCGCGCTTCATGATCGGCACGTTGTCCATCAGCGGGTCGCGCGAGATCACCACCGCGGCGGCGTGCACGCCCCACTGGCGGCGCAGCCCCTCGAGCCCCTCGGCGGTCTCCAGCACGCGGCGCGCGTCGGGGTTGTCGCCGTGACGGCTGGCGCGCAGCTCGGCGGACAGCTCGTACGCCTTGGCCAGCGGGAACTCCTTGCCGAGCACCGGCGGCGGCATCATCTTGGCGAGGTCGTCGCCGAGCTTGTAGGGGAACCCGAGCACCCTGGCGGAGTCGCGAATCGCCTGCTTGCCCTTGATGGTCGAGAAGGTGACGATCTGGGCGACGTGGTCCTCGCCGTACTTCTCGGTGGCGTAGCGGATCATGTCGCCGCGCCGGCGCTCGTCGAAGTCCAGGTCGATGTCGGGCATCTCGCGCCGCTCGGGGTTGAGGAAGCGCTCGAACATCAGCCCATAGGCGATCGGGTCGAGGTCGGTGATCCGCAGGCAGTAGGACACGCACGAGCCGGCCGCGCTGCCGCGCCCGGGGCCGACCCGGATGCCGTGCTCGCGGGCGTGGCGGCACAGGTCGGTGACGATCAGGAAGTAACCGGCGAAGCCGAGCTGGTCGATCACCGACAGCTCGTAGTCGATCCGCTGCTGCGCCTCGGCGGGGATCGGGTCGCCGTAGCGCTCCCTGGCGCCGCGCAGGACCTCGTGGCGCAGCCAGGACTCGAGGCCGTGGCCCTCGGGCACGTCGAAGCGGGGCAGCTTGTTGTTGCCGAACTCGAGCTCGACGTTGCAGCGCTCGGCGACCAGCAGGGTGTTGTCGCAGGCATCCTTGAACTCGTCGCCGGGAAACAGCGCGCGCATCTCGGCGGGCGACTTGAGGTAGAACTCCTCGCCCTCGAGCTTGAAGCGCTTGGGGTCGGCCATGGTGGCGCCGGTCTGGATGCAGAGCAGCACCTCGTGGGGGCCGGCGTCGCGCCTGTGGGTGTAGTGCAGGTCGTTGGCGGCCAGCAGCGGAATGTCGAGCTCTCTGGCGAGCGGCAGCAGCTCGCGGTTGACGCGCCGCTGCTCGGCGATGCCGTGGTCGTGCAGCTCCACGAAGTAGTTGTCGGGGCCGAACAGGTCGCGCATCTCGGCGGCGATCTTGCGGGCGCCCACCAGGTCGTCCTTGAGGATCGCCTGGTTCACCTCGCCGCCGAGGCAGCCGGTGGTGGCGATGATCCCCTCGTGGTAGCGCTCGAACAGCTCCCGGTCCATGCGCGGCTTGTAGAAGAAGCCCTCCAGCGAGGCGAGCGAGACGAGCCGCAGCAGGTTGGCGTAGCCGGTCTGGTTCTCGGCCAGCAGGGTGAGGTGGCTGTACGGCTCGGCGGTGTCGCGGCGCTGCTTCTCGTAGCGGGA
>DASVXQ010000528.1:0-4312 GCA_036392615.1 Actinomycetes bacterium
TGATCGCCTACACCATGACCCAGACGCTCAAGGCCGAGCCGGTGACGGTCGCGATCGCGAAGTTCACCGGCGTGAGCCGCTTCGAGCAACCGTTCGGGACGATCATGGCGGCCGGCGTGCTGGTCACCATCCCGCTGGTGATCCTGGTGTTGTTCTTCCAGCGCCGGATCGTCGCCGGCCTGACCGCCGGAGGCGTGAAGGGGTAGCGGGCTGCAGGGAGATCGAGGTTGCTTCGGGGCCGGCGCACCGCCGGCCCCGTGGCGTTTCAGCCGCCGTTGGGCGGCGGGGGAGGGGCGGCCGGGCCACCCCCCTTGGGCGGCGGCCCCTGGGCGTCCTGCTGGGCCAGCAGCGGTGCCATGCTCGCCAGGTAGGCGGCGACCGCGGAGTAGTCCTGGTCCGCCAGCCCCTGGCCCTTGGCGCCGGCGAACAGGTCCGCCACCCGCTCGGCGCTCGGCAGGGCGGAGCGGGCCGCGCGGGCGGCGTCCAGCGCGAGCCGCAGGTCCTTGTGCATCAGCGCGAGCCGGAAGCCGGGATCGTCGAAGTCGCCCGCCAGCAGCCGGGCGCGCTTGCCGTGCACCGTCTGGGAGGCGACCGAGACCTGCTCGAGCACCTCCAGCGCCTCCTCGGGGTCGAGGCCCAGCACCCGGCCGAGCGTGTAGCCCTCGGCGACCGCGGTCATCACGCCCCCGAGCACCAGGTTGACCATGAGCTTGGCGGCCTGCCCGGAGCCGACCGGGCCGAGGAGGAAGGTCCGCTGCGGGTCGCCGAGGACCTCCAGCAGCGGGCGGGCGCGCTCGACCGCCTCGGCGTCGCCGCCGACCATCAGCGCCAGCCGCCCCTCGGCCGCCGGCCCGGTCGAGCCGGCCACCGGCGCGTCCACGAAGGCGATCTCGCGGGCCTCCAGCGCCTTGGCGACCTTGCGCGCCGGCCCGGGGCCAGTGGTCGACATGTCGATCTGGAGACTTCCGCTCGGCAGCCCCTCGGCCAGCCCGTCGCGGCCGAGGGTGACCTCCTCCAGCGCGCCGCCGTCGGCCAGCATGGTGATGGCGACCTCCGCCTTGGCCCCGGCCGCCGCCGGCGAGTCGGCGACGGTGGCCCGGTCCGCCAGCGCCTCGGCGTGCCCGCGGGTCCGCGACCAGACCGTCAGCTCGTGACCCGCGGCCGCCAGGCGCCCCGCCATGGGGGCGCCCATGCGGCCGATGCCGAGAAACGCGATACGTGCCATCAGTTGGGACTTGGAGCACCGTGCGGGGCCGGGATCGCCTGGCCGCTGTCGGGGTCGAAGTAGTGCAGGGCGGGGGTGTCGACCGCCAGCTCGATGGTCCGGCCCGCCCGGGCCTGGGTCTTGGGGTTGACCCTGGCGGTCCACAGGCTCTGGCCTTCCTCGGCGGTCAGCGCGTCGGTCTCGTCGGCCTCCTGGGACTGCTTGTCGAACTTGGCCTGCATCACCTCGTGCTGCACCGGCCGGGCGTCGACCGGGAAGATCACGTTGACCTCGCTGCCCAGCTCCTCGGCGATGGCCACCTCGGCCTTGATCACCGGCCGGTCCTGCGACTGCACGAACGCCGCGTCCTCGAAGTCGCTCGGGCGGACGCCGACGATGACCTCCCTGCCGATGTAGCCGTCCAGCCCGCGACGCTGCTCGAACGTGTCGGCGGGCAGGGGGAGCTTGTGGCCGCCGAAGACGATCGCCGCACCGTCGTCGCGGACCAGCTTGGCCTGCACCAGGTTCATCGACGGCGAGCCGATGAAGGTGGCCACGAACAGGTTCGCCGGGTGGTCGAACAGCGACTGCGGCGTGTCGACCTGCTGCAGCTGTCCGTCCTTGAGCACCGCGACGCGGGTGCCCAGGGTCATCGCCTCGATCTGGTCGTGGGTCACGTAGATGGTGGTGACCCCCAGCCGCTCGTGCAGCTGGGCGAGGTTGGCCCGCATCGACACGCGCAGCTTGGCGTCAAGGTTCGACAGCGGCTCGTCCATCAGGTAGGCCTGCGGCTCGCGCACGATCGCCCGGCCCATCGCCACCCGCTGCCGCTGGCCGCCTGACAGCGCCGCCGGCTTGCGCTTCAGATACGGCTCAAGGGCCAGCATCTTGGCGACGTCGGCGACCCGCCGCTGCTGCTCGGCCTTTGGTGTCTTGCGAAGCTGCAGGCCGAAGGCGAGGTTCTCCTCCACGGTCATGTGCGGGTACAGCGCGTAGTTCTGGAACACCATGGCGATGTCGCGGTCCTTGGGGGGCAGGTCGTTGACCACACGCTCGCCGATGCTGATCGTGCCGGAGGTGATGTCCTCCAGCCCCGCGATCATCCGCAGCGCGGTCGATTTGCCACACCCCGACGGGCCGACGAACACCATGAAGTCCCCGTCCGGGATGTCCAGCGACAGTGAGTCCACCGCCCGGGTCGCGCCCCCGTACACCTTGGTCACGTCATCGAGCACGATCTGCGCCATGGTTGCTCCCTCCCACCGGACGCCGCCGGTCTCCACCCAGCAAGACCCCTGGATCCGGACCCGATCCGGGGACGCTAGCGTAGCCGCCCAAGCGGGCATCGTTCCAGCCGCAATAGGCATGTGCTCGCCTCGCGGCCATACCATTTCGATCGTCCGATGCTGGACAGATCCTCTTTGCGTCGCTTGCCCCGGTCCGCAGCCGGCGGTTCGGGCGGCGGCGCGGTCCATCGGTACACTGCTGGCTCATGACGCAGCGACGGATCGGCCTCATGGGCGGCACCTTCGACCCGATCCACCACGGTCATCTCGTGGCCGCCGAGGAGGCGCGCTGGCAGTTCGACCTCGACACCGTGCTGTTCGTCCCGACCGGCCAGCCCTGGCAGAAGCCGGTGGGGGTCAGCCCGGCCGAGGACCGTTACCGGATGACGGTGATCGCCACCGCGTCCAACCCGGCCTTCGAGGTCAGCCGCGTCGAGATCGACCATCCCGGACCGACGTACACGGTCGACACCCTGCGCAGGCTGCGGGCCGAGCTGGGGGAGGACGCCCGGCTGTTCTTCATCACCGGCGCCGACGCCGTGCTGCACATCCTCACCTGGAAGGACCGCGAGGAAGTGCTCGCCCTGGCCGAGTTCATCGCCGCCACGCGGCCCGGCTACGACCTGGAGCGGCTGACCGAGCGGCTGCCGCTCGCCCGCGAGCGGCTCCATCCCATGGAGATCCCCATGCTGGCGATCTCCTCCACCGAGATCCGCGCCCGGGTCGCGCGCGGCGCGCCGATCCAATACCTCGTCCCGGACGGTGTGGTCGAGTACGTGGCCAAGCGAGGCCTGTACCGGTCGCAGCCGGCCGCCGCGAGTGGCCGCCGCCACGACGATCAGGCCAGCTCCTGACATCGGAGGCCGCCGGCGCCGCGGCCATCCGGCCGATGGTTGCCCCGCTGCACACTCCGCAGTTGGCTCGCTACCGTGCAAGTGGCAAACTCTGCCAGGTCGGTCGCTCTTCGGAGTGGCCGCGGTGGCAATCCCGTTGTGAAGGAGCTGACTCCCTGCCCAGCACTCTCGAGCTGGCCCTGACCGCTGCGGCGGCGGCCTCCGACAAGCAGGCTCGTGACGTGGTCGTCCTGGACGTCTCCGAGCCGCTGGTCATCTGCGACTACTTCGTCATCTGCTCCGGCTCCAATGATCGCCAGGTCCGCGCGATCGCCGAGGAGGTCGAGCGCGCCTGCAAGGAGCACGGCGCCCGCCCTCTGCGGCGCGAGGGCGAGCGCGAGGCCCACTGGATCCTGCTGGACTTCGTCGACGTCGTGGTGCACGTCTTCCACCAGGAAGAGCGCGAGTACTACGACCTCGAGCGACTCTGGCGCGACGCCCCGGTGGTGGCCCGCAGCAACGAGCTCGGGAGCTTGGTCACAGCCTGACGACGTTCAGGTCACGCCCGATACGACGCGGTTTGCGCCGGATGTGCGCGGGGCACATCTTCGCCGTCCGAGCAAGACAGGCCAGGGGGGTGAAGGAGCTGAGCCGCCGTGCGTCTGCGTCGCGTCAGCCTGCTCTTCCTGCTCTACATCGCGATCGGGATCTATGTCGCCTGGACGCACCACTACATCACCGTCGGGCTGCTGAAGGGCATCCTCCAGGCGCTGCTGGCCATCTTCCTGTGGTTCCTGATCCTCCTCGGCGTCAACCTGCACATCCGGTGAGGTCCCATCCAGGGCGCGATCCGCGCTCGTCGCCCTTTGCGCCGACCGCCCCTGATCGCTATATTCAGCAGGCCCATCGGGCCTCGGGGCTGTAGCTCAGCTGGCAGAGCACTTGCATGGCATGCAAGGGGTCAGGGGTTCAAATCCCCTCAGCTCCAC
>DASVXQ010000529.1:0-15036 GCA_036392615.1 Actinomycetes bacterium
CGCCATGCCAGCCGACATCCGCCACCAGGGCTATGCGCCCAAGCGGTCGATGCTGCTGGTCTGGGAAAACGCCGACCCCGCCCTGCCCAAGCTGATCTCCACCGGCCAACTCCCAACCAACCCCATCGACCTGTAACCACCACCAGGGACACAACAACAGACGGCCGAGATGCAGACGCGGCTGTTCGTCGACGGGCGCTTCGTCGACGCGCTCGACGGGCGGACGATCCCGGTCTTCAACCCGCACGACGGGTCGCTGCTGGCGGAGGTCGCGCAGGCGGGTGAGCGGGACATCGACCGGGCGGTTGAGGCAGCCCGGGCCGCCTTCCCGGCGTGGAGCGCGACCCGGCGGCGGAGCGCGGCCGGCTGCTCCTGCGCCTGGCGGACATGATCGAGGCCAACGCCGACGAGCTCGCCCGGCTCAAGACGCTCGACACCGGGCACCCGATCCGCGACTCCAGCGCGCTCGACGTCCCGCGCACGGTGGCGACCTACCGCTACTTCGGCGGCATGGCCGACAAGCACGAGGGCTCGGTCGTGCCGGTGGAGCGCGGCTTCCTCAACTACGTGCTGCGCCAGCCGGTCGGGGTGGTCGGCCAGATCGTGCCGTGGAACTTCCCGCTGATGTTCACCGGCTGGAAGCTCGGACCGGCGCTGGCGGCCGGTAACACGGTGGTGCTCAAGCCCCCGGAGCTGACCCCGCTGACCAGCCTGCGCCTCGCCGAGCTGATCGCCGCCAGCGGCTTCCCGCCCGGGGTGGTCAACATCGTGCCCGGTCTCGGCGAGGTCGCCGGCGTGCGGCTGGCCGCCCACCCGAACGTCCAGAAGGTCTCCTTCACCGGCTCGACCGAGGTCGGCCGCGAGATCGTGCGGGCCTCCGCCGGCAACCTCAAGCGGCTCCAGCTGGAACTGGGCGGCAAGGGCGCCAACATCGTGTTCGCCGACGCCGACCTCGACGCGGCGGTCAACGGCTCGGCCTTCGCGATCTTCCACAACCAGGGGCAGGCCTGCATCGCCGGCTCGCGGCTGCTACTGGAGGAGCCGATCGCCGACGAGTTCCTCGACCGCTTCCTGGCGCTGGCCTCCAGCCTGCGGATCGGCGACCCGCTGCAGCGCACCACCGAGCTGGGCCCGCTCACCTCGCCGGAGCACTGCGACCGGGTGCTCGGCTACGTGAAGATCGCGCGGGAGGAGGGCGGCGAGGTGCTGCTCGGCGGCCGCGCGCCGGCCGACCCGGCGCTGGAGCACGGCTGCTACGTGGAGCCGACGGTGGTGCGCGCCGGCCCCGCCGACCGGGTCAACCGCGAGGAGGTCTTCGGGCCGTTCGTGAGCGTGCTGACCTTCCGTGGCGAACGGCAGGCCCTCGAGCTTGCCAACGCGGTCGACTACGGGCTCGGCGGCGGCCTGTGGACGCGCGACCTGCAACGCGCGCACCGTACCGCGGCCGCCATCCGCAGCGGCATGGTCTGGGTGAACAGCTACAAGCGGGTCAGCCCCGGCTCGCCGTTCGGCGGCATCGGCGACTCGGGCTACGGCCGCGAGATGGGCTTCGAGGCGATGCACGGCTACACCGAGCCGAAGTCGGTCTGGGTGAACGTCGACGCCGAGCTGCCCGCCTGGTACCCGCGCTGACCGTCGCGGCCACCGGTAAGCTCGGAGCCGTCCAGCGCCGCTCGACCGGACAGGGAGGCCATCGATGACCACCGCCAAGCAGGCGCACCACATCCCGGCGGCGGCAGCGGGCCGGCCCGTCGACCCGCGGCTGCACGCCATCGTCGACCGCCTCCTGGGGGACCTCCACGCGACCGTCCGCGACCTCGAGATCACCGAGCAGGAACTGCGCGGCGCGCTGGGGTTCCTCGGCGAGGTGGGCGCCGCCGGCGAGTGGCAGCTGTTCAGCGACGTGCTGGGGATCTCGGTCGCGGTGGACTCGGGCAGCCACCACCCGGGCGCCGAGGCGACCGCCAGCAACGTCGAAGGTCCCTTCTACCGGCCGGACGCGCCGCTGGTCGGCCCGCCGGTGACCCTCTGCGGCGACGACGAGCCCGGCGAGGTGCTGTTCGTCAGCGGTCAGGTCCGCTCGGCCGGCGGCGGGCCGCTGCCCGGCGCGCTGCTCGACGTCTGGCAGACCAACGAGAACGGCCTCTACGAGCACGAGGACCCCAGCCAGCCGGAGTGGAACCTGCGGCGGCGCTTCCACGCCGGCGACGACGGCCGCTACGAGTTCCGCACGGTCGCGCCGGCCGCCTACCAGATCCCGCACTCCGGGCCGGTGGGCCGCTTCCTGGAGGCCGTCGGCCGGCACCCGTGGCGCCCTGCCCACCTGCACCTGAAGCTCTCGGCACCAGGCCACCGGCCGCTGACCACCATGCTCTACCTCGACGGCGACCCGTGGCTGGACGACGACACCATCTTCTCGGTCAAGCCCGGCCTGATCGTCGCCCTGGAGCGCCACGAGCGGCCGGAGGAGCTGCGGGCACGCGGGGTCGACCGACCGTTCTCCACGGCCAGCTACGACTTCACGCTCGAGCCCGCCGGCTGAGCCCGGCCGCCGTCGCCGGCGTCAGCGGCGCCGCTCCACCACGTGCGGGCGCTTGGCCAGGCGGCGGAGCTGGAGCATCCGCACGCTGCCGACCGCCAGGGCCAGCAGGATGCCGAGGATCGCGGAGATCAGCAGCGCGATCCCGAGCCCCAGCGTGAAGTGCAACCACAGGAAGTTGATCCGCACCTTGGCGCTGTTCTGCACCACGAAGATCAGGATCGCGACCAGCACCAGCACGCCCACCGCAAGGGCCGTCCACACCGCACTCGCCCTGGTCGGCTTCACCCGGCGCCGCGCCTCGCCGGGAATCGGCTGAACGGACCCGGGCGGCACCTCCCCGGGCGGCGGCCCGGTGGCACCCGCCCGCTCGGCCTCGGCGGGCTCCCGCATCCTGCTCCGTGGCTCCCCGTCACGCGGATCGGCGGCGCTGCGCCTTCCCTCGGTCATGACAATCCCCCCGTTTCGCCTCGGTCAGACGGCCCATGCGTCCATGCTAAGCATCGCCCCTGGTGGGAACGCTCATCTCCGGTACGGATCGGCCTGCCCTGCGATTATCCTGTTCAGATCACGAGGGCGCATGCGGAGGGTCCGATGGCATCGATGGCACACCCACTGACGATCGGCATCGAGGAGGAGTTCCAGATCGTCCGCGCGGACGGCGAGCTCCAGGCCCACATCGACACCCTGTTGGCGTCCGCCAAGCCGGTCCTGGGTGAGGACGTCAAGGCGGAGATGCTCCAGTCGGTCGTGGAGGTCGGCACCAAGATCTGCTCCGGCGTCGCCGAGGCGCGCGAGGAGGTGCTGCGCCTGCGCGGCACGCTCACCTCGCTACTGGAGCCCGAGGGCATGCGGATCGCCTCGGCCGGCACGCACCCGTTCTCCCACTGGCAGGACCAGCGGATCACCGAGCTGGACCGCTACAAGATGATCGAGGACGAGATGCAGGACGTGGTGCGCGAGCTGCTGATCTTCGGCATGCACGTGCACGTCGGCATCGACGACCGGCAGTCGCGCATCGAGGTGGTCAACGAGGCCCGCTACTTCCTCCCCCACCTGCTGGCGCTGTCGACCTCGAGCCCCTTCTGGCTGCGCCGCGCCACCGGGCTCAAGTCCTACCGCAGCGTGGTCTGGTCGCGCTTCCCGCGCACCGGGATCCCGCCGGAGTTCGGCTCGCACGAGGAGTTCAGCAACTACGTCGACCTGCTGGTGCGGACGCGCTGCATCGACAACGGCAAGAAGATCTGGTGGGACCTGCGGCCGCACTGGCAGTACCCGACCATCGAGTTCCGCGTCTGCGACGCCTGCACCAAGGTCGACGAGGTGCTCTGCATCGCCGCGCTGATCCAGGCGATCTGCGCCAAGCTGCTGAAGCTGCGCTCCCAGAACCTCGGTTTCCGCAAGTACCTGCCCACGCTGATCAGCGAGAACAAGTGGCGGGCGATGCGCTACGGGATCGACGGCAAGCTGATCGACTTCGGCAAGCTCGCCGAGGTGCCCATGCGCGACCTGGCGCTGGAGCTGCTGGAGTTCGTCGACGACGTGGTCGACGAGCTGGAGTCCCGCAAGGAGGTCGAGTACGTGCACACCCTGCTGCGCGAGGGCACCAGCGCCGACCGGCAGCTGCGGGTCTACGAGCAGACCGGCAGCCTCCAGGCGGTGATCGACCACCTGGCCGCCGAGACCGTCCAGGGCGTGCCGCCCCGCCCGGTGGTCGGCGCAGCGCCCGCCTGACCGGCCCGGTCAGCCGAGCGGGTCGCGGCGCAGCGGGCAGGTCATGCAGCGCGGCCCGCCGCGGCCGCGGCCCAGCTCGAAGCCGGGGATGGTGAGCACCTCCACCCCGGCGTCGCGCAGGCGCTGGTTGGTGTCGACGTTGCGCTCGTAGGCGACCACCACGCCGGGCTCGATGGCCAGCAGGTTGTTGCCGTCGTCCCACTGCTCCCGCACGGCCAGCAGCTGGTTGCCGCCGGTGTCGAAGGTGCGGATGCGGGGCACGTCGAGCACGCGGGCGAGCGTGGCGAACAGCTCGTCCTGCGCCTCGACCTGGAGCTGGCTGCCGCGTCCCGGGGTGACCACGAAGGGCCGCAGCTGCTGGCGCAGCCCGGGAAAGACCACGAAGGCGTCGCGGTCGACCTGGGTCAGCACGGTGTCGAGGTGCATGTAGGCGCGCATCTTGGGCAGCTCGACGGCGATCACCGCGTCGAGCGCGCCGGCCTCGAACATGCTGCGCGCCAGCGCCTCGACGCCCTGCGGCGAGGTGCGCTCGCCCATGCCGACCAGCAGGGTGCGGTTGCCGATGACCAGCAGGTCGCCGCCCTCCACCACCGCCGGGTAGTGGTCGAGCCCGTCGCCGCCGTGCCAGATGGGGAACTCCACCGCGGCGAACCTCGGGTGGCGCCGGTAGACCGCCTCCAGGTAGAGCGTCTCGCGGCGCCGGGCGGGGAAGGCCATCGGGTTGATCGACACCCCGCCGTACATCCAGGCCGAGGTGTCGCGCATGAACAGCTGGTTGGGCAGCGGCGGCAGCACGAAGGTGGTCGGCTGGAAGCTGGCGCCGACCAGGCCCTTGGGCGGGAACGGCAGGTCCTCGGGGATGACCCCGCCGATCAGGTAGCGGCCGAGGTCGCGCGGTGGCAGGGCGTCGAACCACTCGCGCACGTCCGGGGCGAGGCTCTCGCCGAAGGCGTCGACCGTGACCACGCGGTCCAGCAGCTCCTTGCGGGCCGCCTCCTCCGCCAGCGTCTCGGCCAGCAGGTCGCCGAGCAGCAGCACCTCGACGCCGCGGTCGCGCAGCACCCCGGCGAAGCGGCGGTGCTCGTACTGCGCCCGCTCGACCCACATGATCTCGTCGAACAGCAGCTCGTGGACGTTGGAGGGGGTCAGCCGGGTGAGCTCCAGGTCCGGTTCGTGGAGCAGCACCGTGCGCAGGCGACCGACTTCCGAACCGACCTCGAACCGCTCCATCACCACTCTCCTCCCCGGGCCGCCGCCGGCCGATCCGCGATGCAGGCTACTGCCTCTTGACACGGCTCGCCCAACGGATTCATACACAACAGCACGAACCGCCCAGGAGCGGAGGCCGACATGGCTCGATACCTCATCGTGGCCTATCAGACGGCGGGCAGCCCGGAGCTGGCGGAGCGGATCCGCTCGCTGGTCGCCGAGGACGCCGAGGCGGAGTTCACCCTGCTGGTGCCGGCGACCCCGCCGTCGCACCTGCACACCTGGGAGGAGGGAGAGGCGCGCCAGCTGGCCCTGCGGCGCGGCAGCGAGGCCGCCGAACGGCTGCGCGCGGCCGGCGCCAAGGTGGAGGCGGTCCGGGTCGGCTCGCACCGGCCGCTCGACGCGGTCTCGGACGAGCTCTACGCGCACGGCGGCTACCAGGCCATCGTGGTGTCGACCTTCCCGCCGGGAATCTCGCGCTGGCTCGGCGGCGACCTGCCCAACCAGCTGCGGCGCCGCACCCGCCTGCCCGTCCACCACGTGATCGCCGCGCCGGTCCGCGCCGGCCGCGAGCCCTCCAGCACCTAGGCGCCCAGAGGGCTAGTCCGGCTCCAGGCTGCGGCAGGTCACCTGGCCGTTGATCGGCCGCGCGGCGGCGGTGGCGACGGCCAGCTCGTCGAGCGTCTGGCCGGGTTGGATGTCCTGGCGCAGGCGCACGCTGGCGGTGCCCACCCGCTCGCCGCGCAGGTCGTTGAGGGTCGCCTCGCAGACGTCCGGCCGTCCGGGCTTGGTCCCCCGGTTGGCGATGTGGAAGACCACCTGGTACTCGTTCGGGTCCGCGGGGATCTGCTCGAGCACGTCCACCGAGCCGGTGTAGGACTTGCCGTGGTTGCTGACCAGCTCGATGACGATGCTGACCGCGGTGAAGACCAGGATCACCGCCACCATCACCACCAGGCCGGTGGGCCCGAGGATCTCGCGCTTGCGGCGCTGCGGCGGCGCGCCGCCGTCCGGCGGCTGCGTCGGGGGTGCGGGAGTGCTCACGGCGTCGTCCAGTGCTCGGTTCCGCTGCGATCCACAGGCTACCGCGCCCTCCGCCGGAGCGCGCGCCGAGCGGCCCCGGCCGGCCGGTCCGCTGGTTGCATGCACCGGTGTGGGCAACCGCACTAGGATTGACGCTCGACAACGCCGTCGCGCCCGCCTCAGGGCATGCCGATTCCCGTTTCCCGCAGAGGTACGCCATGGCCAGCCCGCGCACGCTGTTCGCCAAGCTCTGGGACCGCCACGTCGTGGTCGAGCAACCCGGCCTGCCGACAGCGCTCTACATCGACCTGCACCTCGTCCACGAGGTGACCTCGCCGCAGGCCTTCGCCGGCCTGCAGGCGCGACGGCTCAAGGTCCGCCGGCCGGACCTCACCCTGGCCACGGTCGACCACTCGATCCCCACCCACGACCGCTCGCTGCCGATCGCCGACGAGCTGGCCGCCAGCCAGATCCGCAAGCTGGAGAAGAACTGCGCCGAGCACGGCATCCCGCTGGCCGGCATGCACAGCCCCAATCAGGGCATCGTCCACGTCATCGGGCCGGAGCTGGGCCTCACCCAGCCGGGCATGACGATCGTCTGCGGCGACTCGCACACGGCCACCCACGGCGCGGTCGGGGCGCTGGCGTTCGGCATCGGCACCAGCGAGGTCGAGCACGTGCTGGCCACCCAGACGCTGCTCCAGCGGCGCCCGAAGAGCTACGAGGTCCGGGTCGACGGCCAGCTCGCCCCCGGGGTGGCGGCCAAGGACATCATCCTGGCGCTGCTGGCGAAAATCGGCGTCGGCGGCGGCACCGGGCACGTCTTCGAGTACACCGGCTCGGCCATCCGGGCGCTGTCGATGGAGCAGCGCATGACCATCTGCAACATGTCGATCGAGGGCGGCGCCCGCGCCGGCATGGTCGCGCCCGACGACACCACCTTCGCCTACGTGGCCGGCCGGCCGTTCGCCCCCAAGGGCGCCGACTGGGACCGGGCCCTGGCCGACTGGCGCTCCCTGCCCAGCGACGAGGGCGCCGTCTACGACAAGTCGGTGACCCTGGACGCCAGCTCGCTGGAGCCGATGATCACCTACGGCACCAACCCGGGGATGGGCATGCCGATCACCGGCCGGATCCCCGACCCGGCCAGCGCGCCGGACGGCGCCAGCCGGCAGGCGCTCGGCAAGGCGCTCGCCTACATGGACCTGCGGCCGGGCGAGCCGCTGCTGGGCCAGCCGGTGGACGTGGTGTTCATCGGCTCGTGCACCAACTCGCGCATCTCCGACCTGCGACAGGCGGCCAAGCTGCTCCGGGGCGGCAAGGTCTCCCCGGACGTGCGCGTGATGGTCGTGCCCGGCTCGCAGGACGTGAAGCGCCAGGCCGAGGTGGAGGGCCTCGCCGAGGTGTTCCGCGCCGCCGGCGCCGAGTGGCGCGAGGCGGGCTGCTCGATGTGCATCGCCATGAACGGCGACCAGCTCCAGCCGGGCCAGTACGCGGTGTCGACCTCCAACCGGAACTTCGAGGGCCGCCAGGGCGCCGGCGGGCGCACCTTCCTGGCCAGCCCGCTGACCGCCGCGGCCACCGCGCTGGCCGGCCGGATCAGCGACCCGCGCACGCTGGTCTCCTCCAGCGAGGGAGTGAGCGCCTGATGGAGCCGTTCCGCCCCTTCTCCAGCAAGCTCATCCCCCTGCTGGTCGACAACGTCGACACCGACCAGATCATCCCGGCGCGCTTCCTCAAGACCACCGACAAGACCGGGCTGGGCGACTCGCTGTTCTGCGACTGGCGCTACAACGCCGACGGCAGCCCCAAGCCCGATTTCGTGCTGAACCTGCCGGAGATGCACGGCCGGCGGATCCTGCTGGCCGGCGACAACTTCGGCTCGGGGTCCTCCCGCGAGCACGCCCCCTGGGCGCTGGTCGGCTACGGCATCCGCGCGGTGCTGTCGACCTCGTTCGCGGACATCTTCCGCAACAACGCGCTCAAGAACGGGCTGCTGCCGGTCGAGTTGGAGGGGCGGGCGCACGCCCGGCTGGCCGCCGCGGTCGAGGCCGACCCCGACGTCGAGATGGCGGTCGACCTGGAGGCCTGCGAGGTGCGGCTGCCGGACGGCTCCACGGTGGGCTTCGAGGTCGACGAGTTCTCCCGTCGGATGCTGCTGGAGGGCACCGACGAGCTCGGCTTCCTGCTGGCCCAGTCGGACGCGGTGGCAGCCTACGAGGCGTCCCACCCCCAGCGGGTCGACACCGCGGCGGCGGCCGGAGCCTGAGATGCCGGGGCCGGGTGGGGTCGCCAGCCCATGAGCGGCGGCGCGGTGCTGGAGCTCGAGCCGGCCGGGCCGGTCGAGGTGCGACTGGAGGCGCCGGCCAGCAAGAGCGTGACCAACCGGATGCTGGTCTGCGCGGCGCTGGCCGGCGGCACCAGCCTGTTGCGCCGGCCGCTGCGCAGCGACGACTCGGCCGCGATGCGGGTCGCCCTTGGCGAGCTCGGCGCCGTGGTGCGCGACGACCCGGCGGGCTGGAGCGTGGAGGGCACCGCCGGCCGGCTGGCGATCCCGGACGGGCCGCTGGACGCCCGCGCCTCCGGGACGACCATGCGCTTCCTGGTGGCGCTGGCTGCGCTGGCGCCCGGGCCGGTGCAGGTGAGCGGGCGGCCCGGGCTGCTCGCCCGGCCGGTGGGGCCGCTGGTGGCCGCGCTGCGCCAGCTCGGCGCGCGCGTCGACGACCACGACGGCCGCCCGCCGGTGACCGTCGCCGGCGGCGGCCTGGCGGGCGGCGAGGTGACGCTCGACGCCAGCGCCTCCAGCCAGTTCGCCAGCGCGCTGCTGCTGGCCGCGCCGTACGCGGCGGCGCCGGTGACGGTCCGGGCGGAGGGGCTCGGCGCGGCCGGCTACGTCGAGCTGACCGCCGAGGTGATGCGCCGCTTCGGCGCGCTGGTGCGGCGACTGGACGACGCCTCCTGGCGGGTCGCGGCCGGCGCGCCCTACCGGGCGGTCGACGCCGAGGTCGACTACGACGCCAGCGCGGCCGCCCACCTGTTCGCGCTGGCGGCGGCGACCGGCGGCAGCGTGACGGTGACCAACGCCCGGGACGGCTGCGGCCAGCCGGACGCCGCCCTGCCCGAGCTGCTGGAGGCGATGGGCGCCAGCGTCAGCCGCGAGGGCGACGCGCTGACCGTGCGCGGTCCCCAGACGCTGTCCCCGCTGGACGCCGACCTCGGCCCGATGCCCGACCAGGTCACCACCGTGGCCGCGCTGGCCGCGCTGGCGCCGGGCAGCTCGCGGCTGCGCAACCTGGCGGTCGCCCGCGGCCACGAGACCGACCGGCTCAGCGCGCTCGCCGGCGAGCTCGGCCGGCTCGGCGTCGAGGTCGAGGAGCGCCCCGACGAGCTGACGATCCACGGCGGCCGGCCGCGCGGGCCGGCGCTGCTGCGCAGCCACGACGACCACCGGCTGGCGATGGCGTTCGCCGCGGTGGCCGCCAGGGTCCCCGGGGTCGCCATCGAGGACCCCGGCTGCGTCGCCAAGACCTACCCGGGCTTCTGGGACGACCTGGCACGGGTGGGGCTGCGCGGGCGAGCCCGCCAGCCCCACCCGTGAGCCGGGCCTACCGCAGCGAGGCGGTCAGGGCGTTGACGATCCCGTCGCCGTAGAAGCCGTTGTGCTGCAGGGTGCCCTCGCACAGCGTGTCGACGGAGTTGGGCCCGGGATAGTCCAACAGCGCCGGCACCGGGCACGGCGTAGCGGCTCGGCGCCCGGGCACCGAACCGGAGCATAGGGACCGATTGTGATGAATATCGATGAACGAGAAAACGTGTCGAAGCTACGGCAGACGGCACAGTTGGGATACGACCGTCGCAAACCGGATGCACGCGCTCCCGCCGAAGCCGTCACCGGCGGGGTGGGAACAGGCGTAGTGTTTGGGACATGGCGACCGACGAGGAACGCATCGCTCTGTTCATCGACCACGAGAACCTGGTTCTCGGCGCGCGCGAGATCGGCCGGGCGTTCGACGTCGGCCCGATCATGGAGGCGCTCGCCGAGCGCGGCCGCGTGGTCGCCCGCCGCGCCTACGCCGACTGGACGCTGTTCGCCGACGACCGCCGCACGCTGGTGGAGCACAACTGCGAGCTGATCGACATCCCGCAGCGCACCGGCGCGGTGCGCAAGAACGCGGCTGACATCAAGCTGGCGGTCGACGCCATGGAGCTGGCCTACGAGCGCGGCTTCGTGTCGACCTTCGTGATCGCCTCGGGCGACTCCGACTTCACCCCGCTGGTGGCCGCGCTGCGGGCGCTCAACCGGCGGGTGATCGGCATCGGCGTGAAGGGCTCGACCTCGGCGCTGCTGCCGCCGTCCTGCGACGAGTTCCTGTTCTACGACCGGCTGCCCGGGGTCGGCGACATCGCCCCGCAGCGGGCCAGCAGGAGCGGCGGCAACGGCAAGCCCCGCCCGGCCCAGCAGGCGCCGGCCGACCGCGAGGCGCCCAAGCAGCGCAACGGCAACCGCGACCTGCACGACGTGCAGCGGATGCTGACCCAGACGCTGGCTGGCCTGAAGCAGAGCGGCACCGAGCCGGTGCTGGCCTCGACCCTGAAGCGCGCCATGCTGCGCAAGGACCCGACCTTCTCCGAGTCCGACTACGGCTTCCGCGCCTTCGGCGAGCTGCTGCGCCAGCTCGAGCGCAACGGGGTGATCTCGCTGGCCGGCGGCCAGGCGCCCGGCGACCCGGCGGTCGACTTCCCCGACACGGGCCAGTCCTCGCAGGCGTTCGAGACGCTGCGCAAGACCGTGCTCGACCTGCAGGGCGACGACGACGAGGTGCCGCTGTCAGGGCTCAAGGACCAGATCCGCAAGCGCGTGCCGAGCTGGTCCGAGAAGGACCTCGGCTACGCGGGCTTCCTCCAGTTCGCCAAGGCGGCCGCCGCCAGCGGCGCGGTGAACATGGAGTTCGACGACGACGAGGGCGACTACTTCCTCTACGTCCCGGACGACTGAGCGCGGCCGGGCCGCCAGCTACAGGCCGATGCGCCAGCAGCCGGGCTCGTGCGGCACTTCGATGCGGCCGACGCTCTGCAGGAACGCCTCGACCACCTGCGGGCCGGCGAACTGGAAGGTCTGCCGGTAGATCCGCTGCTGCTCCTCGAGGTTCTCCGGCTGCCCGGTCACCCAGTTGGCGAAGGAGCCGTGCTCGTCGGCCAGCGCCAGGACCGTCTTGGCGTTGTCGATCGTGGCGAGCACCTTGGCGCGGTTGCGGACGATCCCGGGGTCGCGCAGGATCCGGGCGACGTCCTTGCTGGTGAAGGCGGCCACCAGCTTGGGCTCGAAGTCGTGGAAGGCGTGGCGGAAGCCGTCGCGCTTGGCCAGCACGGTCCGCCAGGACAGGCCGGCCTGGAACACCTCGAGGCTGAGCCGCTCGAACCAGCCCGCCTCGTCCAGCGGCGCCTGACCCCACTCGTCGTCGTGATACGCGGCCAGCACCGGGTCGGTGGCGGCCCAGCGGCAGCGCGTCTTGCCATCAAGGGCAGGGAGCACCATGCACGACCTCCGTGCTGCGCGGTACGGCGGGCTTCGATTCGGGTAGCCCTGCGGCAACCGTAAGAGCGTAACCCCTCGGACCGCTTGCATTAAAACCGGGCGGTCCAGGAGCCTCGCCGCAACTCGAGCCGGCCGCCAGGGTCAGGGGCGCACCGCGGCGGCCCAGCCGAGCGCCAGGGCGACCAGGCCGGCCAGCAGCAGCCGGTAGGCCACCCGCCGGCCCGGCTGGCCGCCGGTCGCGCCAGCCAGCAGCGCGGCCAGGCCGAGCAACCCGGCCAGCGCGACGCCGGCCAGCACCAGCGGCGCGTCGCCGGCGGCCAGGCCGCTCAGCAGCGCGATCACGACCGCTCCCAGGTAGGCGAGCGCGACCAGGACGGCGGCCGCGCGCACGCCCAGCCGCGGCGCCAGGCCGTTGACCCCGGCCGCCCGGTCGGACTCGACGTCCGGCAGCGAGTCGGCCAGGTGGACCGCCACCGCAGCGAGCGCGCCGATCGGCCAGGCCCACCACAGCACCGCCGGGAAGCGCCCGGCCGCGCCGTAGCCGAACAGCGGCACCAGCGGCAGGGCGACGGCGAACGGCGCCACGCTGGCGGCCGTGCCCTTGAGCCACAGGTCGTAGCTCCAGGCGCAGGCCAGCCCGACGGCCGCCAGCGCCAGCGTGGCCGGACCGAGCGCCAGCGCGAAGCACAGCGACGCGACCCCGCTGGCCAGCGCCAGCGCGGTGACCGCCCGGCGCGAGATCGCCCCGGCGGGGATCGGCTTGTCGGCCGTGCGGCCCGCGTCGACGTCCCGCTCGACGTCGACCGCGTCGTTCAGCGCGCCGGCGGCGTACTGGTTGGTGGCCAGCAGCCCGGCGAGCAGCGCCAGGCGGGCCGGCTCGAGGTGGTGCCGCCCGGCGACCACGCCGAAGGCCAGGCCGATGGCCAGCACGGTGAACCCGGGCGCGGCGTGCAGCAGGGCGAGATGGGTCGCGGGGTGCCACGGCCCGCGCGGCCGCGCTGCCCCGCCAGAGTGCCGGTCATGTATCGGCGCCGCATGCAGCATCTGACCGTCCGTGCAGCTCCAAGGCTGGCGCGCCGGCCCCCGGCGGCCACCCGTCACCTCCAAACGGATACCTGACCGGTGCTCTACCCGGCCCGGCCCGGCCGGCCGTGTCCAGGGCCGTGGCCTTCCCCGCGGCGCTGCCCGGACCCAGGGTCGGGCTCGCCGTCCGCCGGCTGCCGCCCGACGATCGTCAGCCGCGGGCGGTCGGAGCTGGTCAGCGAGGGGTCCCAGCCCTCGGGGATCAGCGGCTCGCCCTGGCCCTCGCCGCACGAGGCGCACCTGGAGCCGACCTGCTTGCGCTTGCCGCAGCGCTCGCAGGTGTAGAAGCCGTCAGCGTCCTCGGTCCGCGCCACGCGTCCTCCCTCCGGGCTGCTCGCCCGACGATCCGTCTGCCTTCCACGTAAGCTACCCTCTGCCGGGTCGCGCCGCTCGCGCGTCCGGAACCGACCAACGCCGGATCGCCTGGGAGCTGCCGTGGGCCCGACTGCCCTGCTGTACCGCCTGTACGAGCGCCGGCTGGCCGCCGACCTGCGACGTCGCGGCGGGCTGCCGAAGCACGTCGGGGTGATCATGGACGGCAACCGCCGCTGGGCCAGGCAGCTCGGCATGAACACCATGGCCGGCCACCGGCGCGGCGCCGACCAGATCGACCACCTGCTCGAATGGAGCCGCGAGCTGGGCATCCCCACGGTCACGCTGTGGCTGCTGTCGACCGAGAACCTGCTCGGCCGGCACCCCGCCGAGATCGCCGGGCTGCTGGAGATCATCGAGGACAAGGTGCGCCAGCTCGCCCAGCAGGGCGGCCCGGACGGCTACCGGATCGTGCCGGTCGGCCAGTTCGCCGAGCTGCCCGAACGCACCCGCACCGCGCTGGAGGAGGCCGCCGAGGCCTCCAGGGCGCGCACCGGCGGGGTGCTGCACGTGGCGGTCGGCTACGGCGGCCGGGAGGAGATCGCCGACGCGGTGCGCCGGCTGCTGAGCGATTACGCCGACAAGCGGCTCGACCTGCTGGAGGCCTCCAGGCTGGTGACCCCGGACGAGATCGCCAGGCATCTGTACACCGCCGGGGTGCCGGACCCGGACCTGATCATCCGCACCTCCGGCGAGATCCGGTTGTCAGGATTCCTGCTGTGGCAATCCGCGCATGCGGAGTATTACTTCGCCGACGCCTACTGGCCGGACTTCCGCAAGGTGGACTTCCTGCGCGCCCTGCGGTCGTACGCCCAGCGGCAACGGCGCTTTGGGAGGTAGTCACGAGGTGGCACGCAAGGACCGGGAGCGGGCCAGGAAGCGGCGGGCGATCGAGCGGTCCCGCCGCGAGTCCGGCTGGGAGCCGGCGGCCAGGGACGACGAGGACGAGGACCGGCAGGGCGACCGGCGCGCCAACGGCAAGCGGCCGGCACCGCCACGCGGCGGCGGCGCGCGGCGGCCGCCGGGGCCGCAGGGCCCGCTGCGCAAGCTGAAGCCCGGCGACGTGGACCGGCGCGGCCGGGTGTTCCAGCGCGCGATGGTGCTGCACCCGCGCAACGCCATGTTCATCTCGCTGGCGGTGATCGCCGCGGCGGTGGTCGGGCTGTTCCGCCCGCGGTTCCAATGGATCTCGTACTTCGCCTTCGCGATCGGCTTCCTGGTGTTCGCCGACTCGCGGCCGACCTGGCTCCAGGCGGGCCTGTGGATCGCGGTTGCGGCGGTGTGCGCGGCGGCGGCCGTGGTCCTGCTGATCGCGTTCATCTGACCGGCCGTGGGCGACCAGCGCGGGTTCCCCCGCCAGCAGGCCCGCACCCGCGGGTTCAGCCTCGGCCAGCCGCGGAGCTTCAGCGTGAGCGCCGACGGCGGCCGTGTCGCCTTCCTGCGCTCGCTGGCCGGCGACGACCCGGTCAACCGGCTGTGGCTGCTGGACCTGGACGCCGGCGCCGGCGAGCGGCTGGTGGCCGACCCGGTGGCGCTGCTC
>DASVXQ010000530.1:0-12767 GCA_036392615.1 Actinomycetes bacterium
GCGCGCTGGCCCCGCCTCCTGCGGCGGCGCCAGCGCCATGCCGAGGCCGCCGGCGCTGGCCGCGGCCGACCCGGTGAACACGAACGGCAGGTAGGGATGGGCGGCGTGCCACGCCGGCGCGGCCGTCTGGGACAGCAGCACGGCGGTGTAGGAGGCGACCGCCGGGGCGAGCGCCGCCGACGACAGCTCCACCGGGCGGGTGGCCCGCCGCAGCAGGCGGCCGGGCGGGCTGGACCGCAGCCCGGCGGGCAGCAGCTCGCTGACGGTCGCCAGCCCGACCCCGGGCCCGTAGGCGGCCAGGACCCAGCTGCCGACGCTCAACGGCGAGGTCGGCTTGGCCACCCGCAGCATGTGGTGGAAGCGCTCGGGGCGGCCGAGGTCGGCGATCAGCAGCCCGACGCTGGCCAGCAGCGAGGCGAGCGCGCCCAGCCGGCCGGCGCGCCGCAGGGACGGCCGGCCGGTCAGGTCGGCGCCGGCCCCCAGGACCGTCGCGCCGGCCGACAGCCCGCCGGCGAACAGGTACGCCGGGACCTTCCACTCCCATACCGGCGGCTTGAGCACCGGACGGCCGTAGTAGCTGCGGACCTCGGCGGACGGCACCGCGGTCCGCTCGCGGCCGCCGCCGCGGGCGCTCACCGGCGTCCCCCGGCGACGAAGGCCGACACCGCGGCGGCGAGGAACCCGGCCGCGGCGGCGCCGGCGAACTTCCACATCGCCGGCAGGTCGCGGGTCGGCACCACCGGGTCGGGCGGCAGGCCGTAGACCTCCGGCTCGTCCAGCAGCAGGAAGAACGCGCCGGCGCCGCCGACCCCGTCGCCCGGGTCGTCGCCGTACAGCCGCGCCTCGGCGACCCCACCGGCGCGCAGCTCCCCGACCCGTCGCGCGGCGCGCTCGCGCAGCTCGTCGAGCGGGCCGAACTGGATCGAGTCGGTCGGGCACGCCTTGGCACAGGCCGGTTCCATCCCGTCCTGCAGCCGGTCGTAGCACAGCGTGCACTTGTGCGCGCGCCCGTCGTCGGGGCGCCGGTCGATCACGCCGTAGGGGCAGGCCGGCACGCAGTAGCCGCAGCCGTTGCAGATGTCCTGCTGCACCACCACGGTGCCGAACTCGGTGCGGAACAGCGCGCCGGTGGGGCAGACGTCCAGGCAGCCGGCGTGGGTGCAGTGCTTGCACACGTCCGACATCATCAGCATGCGCAGCTCGCTGCGGGGCTCGCCGTCTCCGCGGGCGGCTGGCGGGTCCATCGGCGGCAGGTCGAGCTGGACCGGGCCGGTGCCGAGCTCGGCGCCGCCGCGCTCGGCGCGTCGCAGCCCGGCCGCCACCTCGGCGGCCGTCTCACGCACCGACGACGGTCCGGTCGGCAGGCCGGCCAGGTTCGCCTCGCCCGGGGTGAGCGGGCGGTCCTGCTCGATGAAGGCCACGTGCCGCCAGGTGCTGGCGCCCAGCATGCCGGTGTTGTCCAGCGACATGCCGAGCAGGTCGAAGCCGTCGTCGGGGACCAGGTTCCATTCCTTGCAGGCGACCTCGCACGCCTTGCAGCCGATGCACACCGAGGTGTCGGTGAAGAACCCGACCCGCGGCGGGTGCTCGCCGTAGCCGGCGTCGGCGGCGACGTCGTCGAGCGGGCCGTACAGGCTGGTGTGGTCGAGGCTCATCCGGCGTCCTCTCCTGGCTGGTCGGTGATGCCGGCGCGCCTGCGGTAGCCCTCGACGTAGGCGAGCAGCTCCCGGCCACGCGGCCGGCGGCCGGGCTGGACGTCGCAGGTGGCGGCCTTGCTCTCCTGGATGAAGACGTTCGGGTCGGCCACCACGCCGAGCAGGTCGTTGAGCACGTCACCCTCGACCAGGCCCGCGCCGCCCCAGTGATAGGGCAGCCAGACCTGGTGGACCACGCGGTCGTGGACCCGCAGCGGCGCCATCCGGTCGGTCACCATGACGCGCGCCTCGATCGCCGTCCGGCTGGTGATCACGTGCGCCCAGCCGAGGTGCTCCAGGCCGCGCTCGCGCGCCAGCTCCGGCGAGACCTCGACGAACAGCGCCGGCTGGAGCTCGGACAGGTACGGCAGCGTGCGGCTCATCCCGCCGCCGGTGTGGTGCTCGGTGAGGCGGGCGGCGGTGAGCACGTAGGGGAACGCCTCGGCGCGCCGCGCCGGCGCGGCCGGGTTGTAGGGGTTGTCGGGGCGCTCGTAGACCTTGCGGGTGGGGTTGGCCCGCTGGGCGTAGAGCAGGTTGGGGACGGGCGACTCATGCGGCTCGTAGTGGGTCGGCATCGGGCCGTCCGCCAGGCCGTTGGGCGCGAACAGCCAGCCCTTGCCGTCGGCCTGCATGATGAACGGGTCGTCGCCCCGCAGCGCCGCCGGGCCGACCGCCTCCGGCGGGGGCTCGTACCACGGCGGCTTGGTCCGCTCGAAGTCGGGCACGTCGTGGCCGGTCCACTCGCCCCGCTGGTCGTCCCACCAGATCAGCGCCTTGCGCTCGCTCCAGGGACGGCCCTGGAGGTCGGCCGAGGCGCGGTTGTAGAGCACCCGCCGGTTCAGCGGCCAGGTCCATCCCCATTCGGGCTCGTAGGGTCCCTGCTCGACGTGGGACTTGCGGCGCGCCGCCTGGTTGACCCCGTCGGCGTAGACCCCGCTGTAGATCCAGCAGCCGCACGAGGTGGTGCCGTCGGCCTTCAGGTCCAGGTAGCCGTCCACCACCCGGCCGGTCGTCAGGTCATGGCCGTTGACGTGCCGCAGGACGTCCTCGGCGGAGGGCTCGTCGCCCTCCAGCTGGTAGTCCCAGGCGAGGTCGAGCAGCGGCCGGTCGCGCTCGTCGGTCGAGCTGGCCAGGCGCTCTTTGAGCCGGCGCCCCAGGTGGTACATGAACCACAGCTCGGACCGCTGGTCACCGGCGGGCTCCACGGCCTTCTCCCGCCACTGGAGCATGCGCTGGGTCTGGGTGAAGGTGCCGGCCTTCTCGACGTGCGAGGCGGCCGGGAAGAGGAACACCTCGGTGCGGCACCGCTCCGGCACGATCTCGCCGGTCTTCACCTCCGGCCCGTCCTTCCAGAAGGTCGCGCTCTCGATCATGGCGAGGTCGCGCACCACCAGCCAGTCGAGGTTCGCCATGCCGAGCCGCTGGAGCTTGCCGTTCGCGGAGCCGACCGCCGGGTTCTGGCCGAGCAGGAAGTAGCCGAAGACCTTCCCGTCGATCATGTCCATCACCGTGCGGTAGGTGCCGTGGTCGCCGTTGATGCGCGGCAGGTAGTCGAAGCAGAAGTCGTTCTCCGGGGTGGCGGCCTCGCCCCAGTACTCCTTGAGCAGGGAGACCATGTAGGCGTCGGCGTTGCGCCAGAAGCCCTTCTGCTGGTGGCCGCGGATGCTGCGGATGTAGCTGTCGAGGTCCGGGTGGTCGCCGGCCGAGGGCTGCTGCAGGTAGCCGGGCAGCAGGTTGAACAGTGTCGGGACGTCGGTCGAGCCCTGGATGCTGGCGTGGCCGCGCATCGCGTAGACCCCTCCGCCCGGGCGCCCGATGTTGCCGAGCAGCAGCTGGATGATCGAGCCGGCGCGGATGATCTGCACCCCGTCGCTGTGCTGCGTCCAGCCGACGGCGTACACCAGCCCCGCGGTGCGCTCCCGCCCGGAGTTGGCGGTCCAGGCCTCGCACACCTCGAGGAACCGCTCCTTCGGCGTGCCGCAGACCTGCTCGACCATCTCGGGGGTGTAGCGCGCGTAGTGGCGCTTGAGGATCTGGTAGACGCAGCGCGGGTGCTCCAGGGTCGGGTCGGCGGCGATGCCGCCGGTGGTGCCCTCCAGCTTCGGCCCGCCCGAGCCGAGCTGGTACGGCGCCGCCTGCTCCTTGGCCTGAGCGGTGGCCAGCTCCCCCGGCTCGGAGGTCGCCCGCACGTCCTGGTACTGCCAGGTCGCCGGGTCGTAGGTGGCCGTCTCGGGGTCGTAGCCGCTGAACAGGCCGTCGAGGTCCTCGGTGTCGCGGTAGCGCTCGTCGACCAGGAACGACGCGTTGGTGTAGGCGACCAGGTACTCGCGGAAGTCCAGGCCGTTGGCGAGGATGTGGTTGATCACCCCGCCGAGGAAGGCGATGTCGCTGCCGGCGCGCAGGGGCACGTAGCGGTTCGCCATGGCGCTGGTGCGGGTGAACCGCGGGTCGATGTGGAAGACCTTGGCGCCGCGGAGCTTGGCCTCCATCACCCACTGGAAGCCGACCGGGTGGGACTCGGCCATGTTGGAGCCCATGATGATGATGCAGTCAGCGTTGGCCAGGTCCTGCTGGTAGTCGGTGGCGCCGCCACGGCCGAACGAGGCTCCCAGACCGGGAACCGTGGCGGAGTGTCATATGCGCGCCTGGTTCTCGATCTGGATCGCGCCAAGCGCGGTGAACAGCTTCTTGATGAGGTAGTTCTCCTCGTTGTCGAGGGTCGCGCCGCCGAGGCTGGCGATGCCCATGGTGCGGCGCAGCCGGTTGCCGTGCGCGTCGGTCTCCTGCCAGCCCTTGCGCCGCGCCTCCAGCACCCGGTCGGCGACCATGTCCATGGCCTCCTCCAGGTCGAGCTCGCGCCACTCGGTGGCGTAGGGCGGCCGGTACAGGACCGTGCGCAGCCGGTGCCCGCCGGTGACCAGCTGCTTGCTCGCCGAGCCCTTGGGACAGAGCCGCCCGCGCGAGATCGGGCTGTCGGGATTGCCTTCGATCTGGACGACCTGGTCGTCCCGCACATAGACGTTCTGGGCGCAACCGACCGCGCAGTAGGGGCAAACCGAGTGCGCCACCCGCTCGGCGGTCGCTGTCCGGGGCTGGACGCGACGCGACCGCGGCGAGGACGCCGCCCTGCCCCGGCCCAGCGGGTCCGCCCCGGTCAGCTGCCGGTACACCGGCCACGACGTGATCCACGTCCGGACGCCCATGGCTCCCCCGCTCCAACTTGGGAGTTCGCTCTTTGCCCCAGGTTTCTCGACGCCAGGGCCGTAAACAATCCCGGCGGGCGGCCGCCCCCGCATATTCGCGGGCAGACCGGCAATACCAGGGTCACGAGGTCGGCTGAGGAGGTGGCCAGGTGGACGACGAGGTGCTGGACGCTCGGGAGGCGGCCAGCCTCCTCGGCGTCGGGGAGGACGTCGTGGTGGAGGAGGCGGCCAGCGGGAACCTGCCGGGGCGCCGGATCGGTGGCGAGTGGCGCTTCAGCCACGCGCAGCTGCTCGCCTGGCTGCGCGAGCGGCCCGGCCGGGGCGACGTCCAGGAGCGCGACTTCGACCGGCTGCTGGCAGCCCAGCCCGACGAGCCGCCGTCCCCCGCGGAGCAGGCCGACCGCGACGACAACGACGCGCTCGGCGACCGCTGAGCGGCGGGCGTACGCCCTGGAGGGTCAGCCGGCGTAGGAGGTGTCGTCCCCGCGAGGCTGCGCCTCCGGGCTGGGCTTGCGTCCCGGCTTGAAGCGGCGGTCCTCGAACACCAGGTGGACCGGCTGCTCGTAGCGCTTGCCGTTGACCGGGTCGTGGCGCATGAAGGTGGGCGGGCCGATGGTCACCCTGACGCTGTAGGGGCCTTCACCCGGCACCCTCGCATTGGTGCCGTAGTGGTACAGGTAGGGATGCCACAGGAATGGCATGTTGGTGGTGAACAGCTCGCGGTCACCCTCGAGCAGGGTCAGGGTGATGTCGAGCCCGGGCACGAAGCGGCCGTCGGCGGCGTCGGCGACCGCGATCTCCAGGTGGGCGTTGGCCTCCTCGGGCGCCTCGCGCCACACCAGCAGGCCGTCCTGGAGCTCGTACATCCCCTCGGCGTTCTCCTGGACGAAGGCGACCAGGTAGTCGCCCGCCCGCTGGGTGACCGCCCCGGACTCCTCGTCCATCGCGTGGAGCGCCTGGCCGTAGGTGCCGCCCTGGGCGCGGGCGATGTCCAGCTGCTCCGGTTCGGCCTCGTTGCTGGCCTCCATCGGGGGGATGTGCGGATCGGTGGTCACCAGGTCGCCTCCTCGTGTCTTGCGCTACTTGGTGTCGTGCGGGAGGCGGTTGAGCAGGACGATGAGGGCCACGAGCAGCCCGGCGACCCCCACCATGGAGAGGAGCCCGACGAGCATCGCCTGTGTGGTCGGCATGGATGACCTCCTTCGGTCAGGTCCGCGACGGCGCTCAGCGGCTGCCGGCCTTGGCCTGGCCGGCTTCCTCGATCGCGCTCAGGCGCTTCTCGATCCGCTTCAGGGATTCCTGGATCTGCTCGTCGCTGTCTCTGGACTCGGCGCTCCCCCGGTGGATGAACAGCGCCGCCAGCACCACGAAGCTGAACAGCTGGAGGAACTCCGACTGCCAGTTCTCCAGCGTGCTCTGCCAGAACTCCCAGAGGAACTGCCCGACCTCCAGCGGCGCGTGATGGTCCTGCTGGTCCGAGACCCAGGTGAACCACTCGGTGATCAGCTGGCCGACCCAGGTGATCACGAACAGCAGCCCGAGCACGACGCTCAGGTTGTGGTGCCGCCACAACCGCTTCATTGCCGCCTCCAAACGTCGCCAGGAAGAGCGCAGCCCTCGCCAGGAAGAGCGCAGCGCCCGCCGGCTACCCGAGTGCCCCCGGCGGCAAACTGCCGGCCGGAGGCCGGCCCCCGCCGCCGGGGGCGATCTTCCAAGAAGCCGACACATGGGGTGTTTCCCCACCACTGACCGTGGTACTCCGCGACGACGTCGAAGGAGGGGAGGCGGCTGTGGACCCGCATGGTCGAGCAGCAGCAGACGACGCCCGCCTCGAGGGCGGCGGCCGACGGCTGAGTCAGTGACTCCGCTGGCGGCGCCTGGGCTTGCCGGACGGCACGGGCGCGGGCAGTGGGTGGCCCTTGATGAGCTCGGCCGCCACGGGCTCCAGCGGCTGGCGCGTCGAGCGGGCGTAGCCTCGCAGCCGCTCGAACGCGGCCCGCTCGTCGAGCCCTTCGCGCGCCATCAGGATCCCCTTGGCCTGCTCGATCATCACGCGGCGGTCCAGTGCCCACTGGAGCTGCCCGGCCAGCTCGGACTTGAGCGCGGCGATCTCCTCCAGCCGGGCGCGCTCGTGCTCGGTCTGGGCGCTCCGGCGCCGCCCGGCCCGCACCGCCTAGATGGCCGCGAGCCGCAGCTCCAGCTCGTCGGCCACGATGGCGGCCAGGTCCTGGAGCATCGTCAGGTCGTCCCGGCGCACCTGGCGCGGCGTGCGGTCGATGACGTTGACCGTGCCGAGCCGGTAACCGTCGACGGTGACGATCGGGGCGGCCGCGTAGAAGCGCAGCCCGAGCTCGCCGCGGACCAGCGGGTGGTGCAGCGTCCGCGGGTCCACGCGGGCGTCGGTCACCAGGTACGGCTCGTCGTGCAGGATCGCGGAGGCGCACAGGCCGGGATCGCGGGGGATCTCGGTCACGTCGTCCAGGCCGTGGCGGGCCTTGAACCAGATGCGCTGCTCGTCGACGATCGTCACCGTGGCGATCGGTGTGGCGAACAGCCTCGCGGCCAGACGGGCGACGCGGTCGAAGGCGCCGTCGGGTGAGGTGTCGAGGATCCCGTAGCGACGGACCGCCGCCAGCCGCGCCGCCTCCACGCCCGCTGCGTGCTCCCCGTTCCTGAAGCCATCACCGTCCATCCAGAGGCTTGTGTCCAGGTGGCCGGAATCCAAACTTCCAGGCAGACGGCAGTTCGGGGAAGTTGGGGGGCGGGGGTTCATGCGGGCCGGTCGACGAACTCCAGCTCGTCGAGGCGCGTCTTCAGGCGCGCCAGCCGGTCGCGCTCCCCCTCGGCGGCCAGCCGCTCGGCGCCGGCGCCCTCGTAGTCCCCGAGCAGCACCAGCAAGGTGGCGACGCGCTCGTGCGCCGCGATCACCCCTCGGTAGACCAACCAGGCCTGCCGCAGCGTCTCAACAGCGCGAGCCGACGCCATCCGCCGCTCCGGGACCCGCCAGCCAAGCGCGCTCGTGCACCGCATCGACCCCCTGCCGTTCACCCGTCCTGCGCATGCCACAGCCGACAGCAGACGGGGCCGATGCGCACGACCTGAATGCCGTAACGCGACCGTGGCCCACTCGCCGTAGCGGCCTACGGTCGAGCGGCCGGTCGGCCACCCCGGGGACGCCCGCCCGACCGCGGGTCAGGCCGGCGGGGTGCCGAGCCGTCCCTGGCGCAGCGCGCGGGACCGGCGGCGGCGCAGGGAGCGGCGGACCAGCAGGGTGCCGCCCCACGCCAGGGCGACCACCAGCACCAGGGCCAGCAGCGGCGCGAACACGGCCGTCAGGCTCATGCCGAGGGAGGTCACGTCCTCCGCGGCGCTCACCACCGGGGTGCCCATGCCCACGGTCGACAGGTTGACCACCGGGCGGGCGGTGACCTTCCCGGTGTGGACCAGCCCGGCCACCACGATCCCCAGCAGCCAGCCGACCCACTGGTGGTCCCGCATCCACTGGGAGGCGTCGGCCTGCTGCGCCGCGGCCGTGGCGGTGAAGATGGCGCCACCGACCGCCGGGCGGATGAAGGTCTGCACCGCGTCGTTGACATGGTCGACCACCGGGACCTTGTCGAGCACCAGCTCGCAGACCAGCAGCACCGCGCCGATCCCCAGCACCCACCCGCTGGCCAGCCAGCGCTGCGACGGCGGCAGGTCGATCACGTCGGTGAAGCGGGCCAGCACGCCGACCACCAGCAGCGGGATGTAGGCGTTCAGTCCCGCCGCCGTCGACAGCCCGAGCCCGGTGAGCCAAGCCAGCATGCCGGCATTGTGCCCACGAAACGGCCGGCCAGAACGATTCCTGGCGCAAGGGGGAGTGTCTCGAATAGGTCACGATTTGACGACACTTCGTGCTCTCACCTATGGTTGCCCTCCGTCATCCCCCAGTGACGCTCCCTCCCGAACGCTCTTCCTGGCGGCGTGTTCGGGTATGTCGACGGTCATCTCCGCGGCGACCCCGGTCGTGCATCCATGCGCGCCCAGGACGACGTCGCGGTGTGCGAGAAGGGGTGCACCGCCCATGCCGCGATCCGGTTCCTCGCCCGCCCTCGGGTCCCGCCATGCACGCACCGCGCGCGGCCTGCGGCGGTTCGCGATCGTCAGCATCGCGCTCGGCTGCCTGCTCGGCATGAGCGCTGGCGTGGTGCTCGCCCAGGACGCCGGCTCGACCGGGTCGCAGGCGGTCGGCTCGGCCGGCGCGATCCAGGTCGCCGGCGCGGACGAGCAGGTGGTGGCGTGCCAGATCACCGTCCCGCCCCACGCGCTGACGGCCCAGGGCCTGGCCACCCCCTGGGTGCTCAGCGGCGACCGCGGCGGCCAGTGCGCCGAGACCAACCCCGACCAGGCGGCCTTCATCGACGCCACCATCTTCGACCCGGCCACCGGTCGGGTGCTGATCTACCGGCCGCTGGTGGTCACCAAGGGCACCACGGCGGCGGCCGACCCCGTTCCACCGAAGCTGCCCGACGGCGCGGTGGTGGAGATCAGCGTCGGCTTCAACGGCGACGAACTCACCCTCACCGACGCCAACGGTGGTCAGGACATCGCCGAGTCGCACTGCGTCAACGGCCAGCCCGGCTCCATCTTCGGGCAGGAGATCTTCTGCAACGCGCCGGCGCTCTACGCGGCCGCCAACGGCAAGGTGGCCTTCGACCCGCCGCTCGGCACCTCCCCGGACGACGGCCGCACCTGCCCCACCACCGAGAGCTGGGAGATCGTCGACCAGGACCAGTCCGACAACACCACCACCAACTACCTGGTCCGCGACGGCCAGACCGCGCAGAGCACCGCGGCCAACCAGCAGGCGCTCGGCGACGACCAGATCGGCAACGGCAGCGACAACGCGCTCTACACCAAGTTCTACGCGCCGGCGATCGGATGCCAGCCCCCGCGGGCGACCGACGTCACCGATCCGGACGCGCCGGTGCGGTCGACCTCCTCGGCGCTGCTGAACCTCTTCGCCCGCTCCGCCAACGACCCCGACCCGGCGCTGGTCCCGATGGGCGACCCGTTCACGCTGGTCGACGGGACGCCGAGCCTGGCGAAGACCAACCTGTACCGCGCGCAGGTCAACCAGCCGCCGGCGGCCAACGCCCAGGACGCGTCGGTGGCCACCTACTGCCGCAAGCTGCTCGACCTGGGGCTGACCAAGATCGAGCTGGACCGGCAGTTCCTCCGGGCACTGGGATCCTCGCCGGACCCGGCGGTCTCGGATGACCTGCACCTGTTCGTGCTCAACCGCTTCAAGGAATCGTGGGACAACCTCGGCTGCCAGGACCAGACCGGCATCCGTAACCCGGTCACCATCACCACCGGCGCGGACGGGCGCGTCCTGAGCGCCCAGGTCGCCCTGCCGACCACCACCACCGACGCGCCCACCACCACCGAGACGCCCACCACCAGCGAGACGCCCACCACCAGCGAGGCGCCGACGACCACGATGGCGCCCGGCACGACCGCCGCCCCCAGCAGCACGGCCGCGCCGACGACCACCGCGGCGGCGCCGACCACCACGCTGGAGCCGTCCACCACCGCGCCGCCGACCACCGCGGCGAACCCGGCCGGGCCCCCGTCGACCGGCGGGTCGCCGCCGACGACGCAGCCGCCGGCGACCGTCCCAGGCCTGGCCGAGCGGCACCGGCCGGTGACCAGCCAGCCAGGCGCTCCAGCCGCCCTGGCGAAGACCGGCATCGGCACGGGCCTGCTGCCGTTCACCGGCATCGACTCCCGGGCGTTGCTGCTGGCGTCGGCGACCCTGCTGGGCCTCGGCGGCTGGCTGCTGCTCTGCGCGGGACGCGCGCGCCGCGGTCATCCCATCCGCTAGCCGTCGGCGGCTGGCTGGAGCGGCCGGAGCCGCCCGGCCGTGGTCAGACCCCCCTGCGCTCGAACGCGCGCCAGCGTTGCAGCCATCGTGTCAGGTCGGACGAGGTGATGATCCCGACGACCTCGCCGTCGTCGGCCACCAGCACCCGCCCGGCGTCGCCGTCCTCGAGCTTCTCCATCACCAGGTCCATCCGGGTGTCGGGCGACACCACCATCTCGTCGCCCAGCGGGACCATGACGTCCCGCACCCGCGCGGTGGCCCACCGGTCGCGGGGGACCCGCCGCACGCCCCGCAGGGTCAGCAGGCCGATCGTCCGCCCCTGCTCCTCGACCGGAAACGCGCCGTGGTTGTAGCGCATGAACCAGCCGTCCAAGGCGTCCTGGAGGCTGAGGTCCGGCGGCACCCGCAGCAGGTCGCGCGCCATCACGTCGCGGGCCTCGACGTCGCGGAGCAGGTGCCGCAGCTGGAGCTCCTGGTAGGAGGACCGGGCGGCCTGGACCAGGAACCAGCCGATGAAGGCGAACCAGATGCCCCCTGCGAGGTTGCCGGTCAGCAGGAAGACCACGCCGCCGGCCACCAGCAGCCAGCCGATGGCCTGCCCGGTGGTCGAGGCGATCCGGGTGGCGCGCCCGAAGCTGCCGGTGGCCTTCCAGATGGCCGAGCGGAGCAGCCGGCCGCCGTCCAGCGGGAACCCTGGCACCAGGTTGAACGCCGCCAGCAGCAGGTTCACCCAGGCGAGGTAGCCGAACAGGCCGCTGAGCGGCCTGCCCAGCGCGTCACGACCGAGGAGATCGATGGCGCCGAACAGCACCGCCAGGGCCGCGCTGGTCAGCGGGCCGACGAGGGCGATCACGAACTCGTCGCCAGGCCCGCGGGACTCGACCCTCGCCCGCGTCGCCCCGCCGAACAGGAACAGGGTGATGTCCTGGACGCGGATGCCCCTGGCCTGGGAGACCAGCGCATGCGCCAGCTCGTGGACCAGCACCGAGGCGAAGAACAGCACCGCTCCGAGGATGGCGAGCCCGACCGCCCCCCAGGTGGAGAGGCTCCCATACAGGAACGAGAAGCGGAGATAGAGGCTGTAGGTGACGAGGAGGGCGATCACCGTCCAGGAGCTGTCGATGCGGACCTCGATGCCGGCGATCCTTGCCACACGCCACGACGTTCCGAACATCTCGTCAGCTCCCCCAGCCCGCCCGCCGATGCAGCACCTATCGCAAGCGTATCGAATTGGCTGGAGCGCCGAGCCGATCGGACCTGTCCAGATGAAGCGACCCATCCGTCGTGGACTGCCAGCGGAGATGCTGCTGGTGGCGCTGCTGGCGCTGGCGGTGGTCGCCCGCCGGCCCGGCTACCTGCTGCGCCACTCGTTCTGGCTCGACGAGGGCTGGGTAGTCGACTCCGTGCGGGCGCCGCTGCGGCAGCTCGGGCTGCTCACCTCGTCGACGCCGGTCGGCTGGACGCTGCTGCTGCGCGTCGTCCCGCCGCTGGGCGGCCCGCAGCGGTACCGGCTGCTGCCGCTTGCCTTCGCCGTGGCGACCGTGGCGCTGGCGTGGGTGCTGGCCCGCGGCCTCGGCCGCCACGGGGTCCTGCGGGCGGCGGTCGCCGCCACCTGCCTGGCGCTGCTGCCGGCCTCGCTCGCCCGGCACGACCTCAAGCAGTACACCGCGGAGGGGTTCGTCGCGGTCGCCCTGCTGCTGCTGGTCACGCGGGTCGAGCAGCACTGGTCGCACCGCCGGCTGGCGCTGCTGGCGCTGATGGCCGGAGCCTCGGTCCTGATCGCCAACGCCGCGCCACCGCTGGCGCTGGCCGGCCTGGGCGCGCTCGTCCTGACCGCCGTGGCCCGCCGCCACTGGCGGCGGGCCGGCGAGGCGGCCGCGGCGGCGGTGGGCGTGGGCGCGGTGCACCTCCTGGTCTACCTGACGGTCGCCGGCGCCGGCGACAACCCGGCGATGCGGGGCTGGTGGCAGGGCGACTACCTGCGGTTCGACAGCGGGCTCG
>DASVXQ010000531.1:0-13456 GCA_036392615.1 Actinomycetes bacterium
CACACCCAGTACCGGCCGCTGATGCTGGTGGCCGGGATCGTCATGCTGGCCGGCCTGCTGGTGGTCCTGGTCGGCTTCCTGGCCGAGCTGGTCGTCAACGTCTCCGAACGCGTCGAACGCCTAGAACAACGGCTCGAAGACGGCTCCAGACGCAGACCCTGACGCACAAAAAACGCGCCTTCATCCTCACCCATTTTGGTTGCCCGTAGTACCAAGATAAGTTGGTCGCTTAGCGAACCGGGGTAGCCACGTTGCTTTCCTCGGTGCTTTTCGTTTAGCGTCATGCTGCCGTGAGAGCAGTCCATTTGGTTCGAGGAGGAATCCGCCCTGATGGCAGTGAAGACCATCCATGTGTCGGACATCTCGGGCAAGGAAGCGGACGAGCAGACCCTTGGTCGCCTGGTGGTTCACGAGCACCCGGAATACTCCGACCTGCCGGTCACCCTCGAGGCGCTGCCGGAGGAAGTCGAACAGCTCCAGGCCACCAACGCCCGGTTCGTCACCGTGGAGTGGATCCGGCCCGGCGCGCGCAAGGGCGAGCGCATCACCGTGGCGATCGAGGACTTCAATCTGCTGGCCGGTCCCGGGGTCATGGACAACGCAATCCAGGACGCGCTGATCTCCAAGCACCGCAACCGCTCGCGCAGCGGCGACGGCGCGCGGACCACCAACGCCACCACCACCAGGGCCGGGCGCGCGAAGGTCAACTACGCCACCCTGGAGCACGCCGGCGAGCCGCACCGCGGCCGCATCACCGAGGCCGAGAAGGAGCTGGTGCGCACGCACCTGGACGAGATCAACCAGCGGCTGGCCGAGCGCGGCATGCGCGAGATCGACCCGGGAGATCCCACCATGAAGGAGCGCTACGGGCTGTAGGGCGCCGGCCAGGTGTCCCACCGCTCCGCGGATACGTGGCCGCGTCCTAAACTCACCCCGCTCGACCCGCACTCCCCGAAGCGCGCGCTTCCGCAAAAGGCGTGGTAGCGGTCGGAAGGTGATGCGCCACCTTCTTTCCCGTCAGGAACGCAAAATGCCAGTTCTGGTCGGCACTTCCGGGTGGCAGTACAGAGACTGGCGCGGGCGTTTCTATCCAGAACGGCTCGCACAACGACACTGGCTGGAGCACTATGCCAGCAGATTCTCCACGGTGGAATCCAACAATGCGTTCTATCGCCTTCCGGAGCCGGCGACCTTCGCGGCCTGGGCGGCCAGGACGCCGCCGGATTTCGTTATGGCGGTCAAGGCCAGCCGCTTTCTGACGCACGTGAAGCGGCTGCGCGAGCCGGCCGAGCCGGTGCAGCGCTTCCTCGACCACGCCGGCCATCTCGGCGCCAAGCTCGGCCCGGTGCTGCTCCAGCTCCCGCCGACGCTGCGGGCCGATACCGGCCTGCTGCACGACACCCTCGACCAGTTCCCCGACGGCATCCGGGTCGCCGTGGAGCCGCGCCACGAGAGCTGGTTCAGCGAGCAGACCGTGGAGCTGCTGCGCGACCACGGCGCGGCGCTGTGCCTGGCCGACCGGGCGCGCTGGCATTCGCCGGTCTGGCGCACGGCTGATTGGACCTACCTGCGCTTCCACGAGGGCACCGCCACCCCGAGGCCGTGCTACGGCCGGCAGGCGCTGGCGAGCTGGGCCGAGACGCTGGCGGCGACCTGGGGTCCCGGGGCCGACGTCTACGTCTACTTCAACAACGACCCGGGCGGCTGCGCGGTGCGCGACGCGGCCGTGTTCGCCATCGAGGCCCGCAAGGCCGGGCTGGAGCCGACCCGGACCCCGGCGGTCGCCGAGGCGCCGGTGGGCTCCCCGGCCGGCTGAGCGTCCTGGCGGAAGCCCTACCGCGCGGCGTCCAGGCCGAGCGAGCGGGCGATCAGGATGCGCATGACCTCGCTGGTCCCCTCGCCGATTTCCAGCACCTTGGCGTCGCGGTAGAAGCGCGCCACCGGGAACTCGTTCATGAAGCCGTAGCCGCCGTGCACCTGGACGGCCTCGCGCGCGGAGGCGACCGCCGCCTCGGAGGCGTACAGCTTGGCGATCGCGGCCTGGCGGCCGAACGGCTCGCCGGCGGCCAGCGCGGCGGCCGCCCGCTGCCATGCCAGCCTGGCGGTGTGGACGCGCAGCTCCATGTCGGCGATCTTGAAGGCGACCGCCTGGAACGAGGCGATCGGCTGCCCGAAGGCCTGCCGCTCGCGGGCATACTTCACGCACTCGTCGACGCAGCCCTGGCAGAGCCCCGTCGCCAGCGCCGCCACCGCCACGCGGCCCTCCTCCAGGGTGCGGAGGAAGTTCGCCAGCCCGGAGCCGCGCTCGCCGAGCAGGTGGTCCTCGGGCACCCGGCAGTCCTCGAAGACCAGCTCGCGGGTGTCGGAGGCGTGCCAGCCGACCTTGGAGTAGCTCCTGCCGACCCGGTAGCCGGGCGTGCCGGCCGGCACGATGATGATGGACGTCTCCGGGCGGCCGTCGGCGCGCTCGCCGGTCACCGCGGCGACGGTCACCAGGCTGGAGCGGGGCAGGCCGGCGTTGGTGATGAAGGCCTTGGTGCCGTCGATCACCCACTGGCCGTTCTCGAGGCGGGCGCGGGTGCGCAGCGCGGCGGCGTCGGAGCCGCCGCCCGGCTCGGTGAGCCCGAACGAGGCCAGCCCCTCTCCGGAGGCCAGCGGCACCAGCCAGCGCCGCTTCTGCTCCTCGGTGCCGAAGCGCCAGATCGGCATGGCGCCGAGCCCGACCGCGGCCTCCAAGGTGATCGCCACCGAGGAGTCGACCCTGGCCAGCTCCTCGATCGCCAGGCAGAGGGTGAAGTAGTCCGCGCCCATGCCGCCGTAGCGCTCCGGGAACGGCAGGCCGAACAGCCCCATGCCGGCCATCTGGTCGAGCACGGCGTCGTCGAGCCGCTCGGCGCTGTCCATCGCCTCGGCTCTGGGCGCGACCACCTCCTCGGCGAAGGCCCTGACGATCTTGCGGAACTCCTCCTGCTCGGCGGTGAGCGAGAACTCCATGGGCGGGCTCCCTCGTGGGGCTGCAACGGTTGGCGGTGATGGCGCCGCAGTCATCGTACCGAGGCCGGCCGGCGGTCAGTCGCGCGGTGCATATTCCAGGCCGAGCAGGGCGAGGTCGTCGGCGTGGCGGCCGTCGCTGTGCCGCTCCACTGCGCCGACCAGCTCGTCCAGCACCCGCTCCAGGCTGCCGGCGCGCATGGCCCGCTCCAGCACCTCCGGCGGGATGAACTCGCCGGCGCGGTTGCGCGCCTCGATCAGCCCGTCGGTGTAGCAGATCAGCCGCTGGCCAGGGCGCAGCAGCCCGAAGGCGTCGTCCGGGCGGGTGGCCAGGCCGAGCGGCGCGGCGATGCGCGGGTGCAGCGGGCGCTCGATGCCCAGCGGCACCGGGTGGCCAGCCGAGGCGAGCACCACCCGGCCGTTGGGGAACAGCCGGCCGGCCAGCGCGGTGACGAAGTCCTCGTCGCCGCCCTCGCGGGCCACCAGCCGGTCGAGCCCGGCCAGGATGACCGACGGCCCGGCGCCCTCGCCGGCCAGCGTGCGGAAGCCGCCCTTGAGCACCGCCGCCAGCGAGCTGGCCTCCAGCCCCTTGCCGCGCGCGTCGGCGATGATGAAGGCCAGCTCGTGCTTGCCGGCCTCGACCACGTCGTAGAAGTCGCCGCCGATGTCCGCCAGCGAGCTGGCCGACTTGTAGCGCACGCCCACGCGGTAGGCGCCCCAGCGTGCCGGCGGCGTCTGCAGCACCAGCGCCTGGATCTGGTGCAGCACCTCGGCCTGGGCCTGCACCCGCTCGGAGCCGGCGATCGCGCGGGCGCCGAGGCTGGCGAAGCGGGTCGAGGCCTCGAGGTCCGAGGCGGACAGCCGCGGGTCGCGCTGTCGCCAGGCCAGCAGGATCGAGCCGGTCTGCCCGCCGGCGGCGTCGATCAGCGGCAGCCACAGCAGGCTGCCGAGCCCGCGCGCCTCCAGCATGGGCAGCTCCGGCCCGTTGCGGGAGCGGCCGGCGAACCGCTCCAGTTGCATGGAGAACGCCGCAGGGAAGCTCTCCGGGTCGAGCCGCGCCGGCAGCGGCGGCACCAGCGGCTCGCGGTCCTGGGCCACCGAGACCATCTCGTCGCCCTGGCGCCGGTAGACCGCCACCGCGGCCGCCTGGTAGAGCGTCCGCGAGGAGCGCACCAGGAGGTTGTAGGCCTGCTCCGGCTCGATCCCGGAGACCAGCGAGGCGGCCAGGGTGATGGTGTCGGTGGCGCGGCCGAAGGCGGACACCTCGCGGCGGTAGGCGCCCTGGTTGAGCAGCGCGAACATGGTGCCGAGCCCGATCAGCACCAGCCGCAGCGCCAGCTGCGGGGACGGGATCGGGTGCAGGTACCTGCCGAGCACCACGGCCAGCCCGAGTGTCAGCACGCCGGTGACGAAGACCTGGTCCCTTCCGGTGGTCACCCGCCCGGCCAGCAGGGGCGCCAGCACCAGGAACGCGCCGGTCGACAGGTTCCGCGGCAGCAGCGCGTCGCTGACCACCACGCCGGCGATGACCGCGTAGGGGATCATCAACGAGCGCGGGGCCCACCAGGCCGGGTCGCCGCCGACCGTCCGCTCCTCAACCGCCTGGCGCAACCGCTCTCCTCCGCCTTGTCGCTCGCGCAGGTACCCTGCACGATCGGGCGCCAGGGCACAAGACGGCCGGTACCATTGCCAGCCCAGGTTTCCGAACCCGACGCGAAGGGCGGTCCGCGGATGCGCACGCTGGTCACGGGCGGAGCCGGCTTCATCGGCTCGGCGCTGGTGGACCGTCTGGTCCACGAAGGGCACGACGTGGTCGTGGTGGACGACCTGTCCACCGGCCGGCTGGAGAACCTCGCCGACGCCTTCAACTCGGGGCGCGTGCAGCTGGTCCAGGCCGACCTCGCCGGCGACGAGCTGCCCGCGGCGATGGCCGGCGCCCGGCCTGAGGTGGTCCACCACCTGGGCGCCCAGATCGACGTGCGGCGCAGCGTGGCCGAGCCGGCGCTGGACGCCACCGTCAACGTGGTGGGCACCATCAGGGTCGCCAGGGCGGCGCTGGAGGCCGGCTGCCGCCGGCTGGTGTTCGCCAGCTCCGGCGGCACGGTCTACGGCGAGCCGGATCCCGCCGACCTGCCGATCGACGAGCGCTACCCGCCGCGGGTGACCAACCCCTACGGCGTCTCCAAGCGCGCCGCCGAGGACTACCTGGCCAGCCTCGCCGCGCTCGACGGCCTCGAGCCGGTGAGCCTGCGGCTGGGCAACGTCTACGGCCCACGCCAGGACCCCCATGGCGAGGCCGGGGTGGTGGCGATCTTCTGCAGCCGGCTGCTCAGCGACGAGCCGGTGACCGTGTTCGGCGACGGGCTCCAGACGCGCGACTACGTGTTCGTGGACGACGTGGTGGAGGCGTTCGTGGCCGCCGGGAGCCGGCCGGGGCTCGGCGGCGAGCGGCTCAACATCGGCACCGGGGTGGCCAGCTCGGTGCTCGACCTCTACGCGGCGCTGCGGGCGGTCACCGGCTTCGGGCCGGAGCCGAGCTTCGCGCCGCCGCGGCCGGGGGAGCTCCAGGCGATCGCGCTGGACTGCGGCGAGGCCGAGCGGAAGCTCGGCTGGCGGCCGCGCTTCGACCTGGCCGCCGGTCTGGAGCGGACCTGGGCGTGGGCCTTCCAGGAGGTCAACGCGGGAAGCGTGGGCGGATGAGCGCGCCGGAGGCGGCCGCGCCGGTGCGGCTGGCGATCGAGGATGGCGTGGCCACGGTCACGCTCGATCGGCCGGAGGCGCGCAACGCCATCTCGTCGGCGCTGGCGACCGAGCTGGCCGAGGTGTTCGAGCCGCTGTCGACCAACCGTGAGGTGCGGGCGGTGGTGCTGACCGGCGCCGGCGAGCGCGCCTTCTGCGCCGGCGCCGACCTGCGTGAGCGCGGCGGCTTCGACGACCACGGCTGGTTCGTGCAGCGGGAGATCTTCCGGCGCGCCTTTGGCGCCGTGCGCCGCTGCCCGCTGCCGACCGTCGCGGCGGTCTTCGGCTACGCGCTCGGCGGCGGCTTCGAGCTGGCGCTCTGCTGCGACCTGGTGGTGGCCGCCGAGGACGCCAGCCTGGGGCTGCCGGAGGTGCGGCTCGGCCTGGTGCCCGCCGGTGGCGGCACCCAGCTGCTGGTGCGCAGGGTCGGGCCGGCGGTCGCCAAGGACCTGGTGCTCACCGGCCGGCGGGTCGACGCCGCCGAGGCCGCCAGGCTCGGGCTGGTCGACCGGGTGGTGCCTCGCGCCGAGCTGCAGGCCGCCGCGCGCGGGCTCGCGGCCGAGATCGCCGCCAACGCCCCCACGGCCGTGCGGCTGGCGAAGTGGGCGATCGACCTGGGCGGCGACCTGGCCCGCGAGGCGGGCCTCGAGGTCGAGGACGAGGCCTGGCGCCGCGCGGTGCTGTCGAACGACCGCCGCGAGGGCATCGCCGCCTGGAACGACCGCCGCCCGCCCGCCTGGCCCGGCGAGTAGCTGTCAGACGCTGCCGTGGCTGGCGCCGAGCTGGCCGCGGATCTGGGCGATGTAGGCGCGGCGGTAGCGCTTCACGTCCTCCGGCGCCTCCAGGAAGTCGGCCCCGGACGCCTCCGTCCACCGGTCGAGGTCGTCGAGCAGGCGTTCCAGCTGGTCGCAGGCGCGCAGCAACGCGCCGACCCGCTCGTCCGGGACCGTCATGACGACCTCTACGCTCTGCTCGCCGGCCAGGTAGGCGCGGTCGGCCGCGCGGTCGATCGGCGGCACGCCGAACTGCTTGGCCATGTCCTCCAGCAGCTCGTCGAGATCCGGGGTCGCCTCGCGGCTGCTCAGCTCCATGAGCTGCGCCTCGCGCCTGACGGCCTCGTAGTGGTCACGGCTACGGACGTGCAGAGCGGGATCGAACGGCCCCAGCCTGAGCTCCATCCCCCATCTCCTTGCGCAAGTCGAGCTCGAACCACACCACCCTGCCGCCCTCGTCGCCGCGGAACCCCCAGCGGTCGGCGATCGCGTCGAACAGGTCGAGGCCGCGGCCGGTCATCGAGTCCACCCCGTGGACGCGACGGCGGGGGGCGACCGGCGCCCCGCCGTCGTGGACCTCGACCCGGATGCGGCCTCCGGAGAGGGCGTAGGTGACCTCGAAGGTCCCCTGGTCACGCCCTGAGGAGGAGTGCAGCAGCGCGTTGGTGACCGCCTCGCTGACCAGCAGGCTCACCTGGTCCCGAGCCTCCGTGCCGGGGTCGAGCGATTCGACGGCGAAGCGCCGGGCCCGCGCGACCTGATCCGCCCGTCCCGGGAACACCCGATGACCGCTCGCTTCAACCACCCGCTACGACCACCCCGTTGGAGCTCAGGTGCCGCATCCGCTCCCCTGCCGTCGCCACCGCCGAGCGACCTCCACATCCGCTCGGACGCCGGCCCGGATCAGCCGCCCTCCAACCGCACGATGGTCTCGCCGGCGGCGACCGGGCCGCCAACAGAGCATGCTACCTCGATCACGGTCCCGCTAAACGGGGCTCGCACCGGTGTTTCCATCTTCATCGCCTCGACCACCGCCAGCAGGGCGCCCTCGTCGACCCGGTCGCCGACCGCCACCTCCAGCCGGCTGAGCGTGCCGGCCAGCGGCGAGGGCACCCGCCCGGCGGCCGTCGTCGCCCCCGAGCGGCCCGCCATCGAGGACGGCCGGTGCCGGTAGAGCCGCACCGGGTACGCCCGCCCCTCGACCGTGACGGTGAAGTCCGGCCGGCCGTCCGCCCCGGCGCCAGCGCCAAGGCCGGTGGGCTCCGCCGGCGCGAGCTCCTCCAGGACGGACGACTCCTCCAGCCAGGTCGTCCAGTGCCCGCCGGCGCGGAAGGCGTCGCTGGCGAGCACGCGCCGCAGCGCCGGCGCGGTGGTCGGCACCCCGTCGACCTCCAGGTCGTCGAGCGCGGCCAGCATCCGCTCGATCGCCTGGTCGCGGTCGCGGCCCCAGACGATCACCTTGCCGAGCAGGTCGTCGTAGAACGGCGGCACGGTGTCGCCGCTCTGGTAGCCGGGGTCGACCCGCACGCCCGGGCCGCCCGGCCAGCGGAGCCGCTCGATCGTCCCGGGGCTCGGCAGGAACCCGCGGCCGGGGTCCTCGGCGTTGATGCGGCACTCGATCGCGTGGCCGCAACGGCGGACCTGCTCCTGGGTGAAGCCCAGCGGCTCGCCGGCCGCCACGCCGAGCTGCGCGGCCACCAGGTCGACCCCGGTGACCGCCTCGGTGATCGGGTGCTCGACCTGGAGCCGGGTGTTCATCTCCAGGAACCAGGCGCCGCCGGTGGCCGGGTCCCAGAGCAGCTCGACCGTGCCGGCGCCGACGTAGCCGCACGCCTTGGCGACCGCCACCGCGGAGCTCAGCAGGCGCTCGCGGATCTCGGCCGGCAGGCCGGGCGAGGGCGTCTCCTCGATCAGCTTCTGGTGGCGGCGCTGCACCGAGCAGTCGCGCTCGCCCAGCTGCACGATGCCGCCGTGCGCGTCGGCCAGCACCTGCACCTCGACGTGGCGTGGGCGCTCGAAGAAGCGCTCGAGGTAGCAGGCGCCCGAGCCGAAGGCCGCCTCGGCCTCGCGGCTGGCGGCGGCGAGCGCGGCGGCCGCCTCGCCGGGCGCGTGGACCACCCGGATGCCGCGGCCGCCACCGCCGGCGGCCGCCTTGATCGCCACCGGCCAGCCGTGCGCCTCGCCGAAGGCGATCACCTCGGCGGCGTCCCGCACCGGCTCGGTGGTGCCGGGCACCGGCTCGACCCCGGCGGCCAGCACCGCGCGGCGCGCGGCGAGCTTGTCGCCCATCTGCTCGATGGCGTCGGCGGGCGGGCCGATCCAGACCAGGCCGGCGTCCTCGACCGCGCGCGCGAAGGCGGCGTTCTCGCTCAGCAGCCCGTAGCCGGGATGGACCGCCTCGGCGCCGGACTCGCGCGCGGCCGCCAGCAGCTTGCCGGCATCGAGGTAGGAGTCGCTCACCCGGTCGCCGCCGATGCCGACCGCCCGGTCCGCCTCGCGGACGTGCAGCGCGCCGGCGTCCGGGTCGGAGTAGACCGCCACGCCGGTCAGGCCCTGCTCGCGGCAGGCGCGCAGCACCCGCACGGCGATCTCGCCGCGGTTGGCGACCAGCACCGAGCGGAACTGGCGCGGTACGGTCATCGGCGTCCCGCCCGGCCGCGTGCCGTCATGCCGGCGCCGCCTGCCCGCGCAGCGCTCATACCGGCGGCACCCCGTGGCGCCGCATGGTGAAGTCGCGCTGCTTGCCCTCGGCGGCACGCAGCCGGCGGGCCACCTCGGCGCGCAGGTCCTCGGGGTCGACCACCGCGTCGATCACCAGGTCCGAGGCGAGCCGCACCAGGTCCACGTCCTCGCGGTACTCCCGCTGGAGGCGCTCGACCTCGGCGGGCCGCTGGTCCTCCGGCAGGGCGGCGAGCTTGTTGTAGTAGACGGCGTTGACGGCCGCCTGCGGGCCCATCACCGCGATCGACGCGGTCGGCAGCGCCAGCGTGGCGTCGGGCTCGAAGCCGGGACCGGCCATGGCGTACAGCCCGGCGCCGTAGGCCTTGCGGACGATCACGCAGACCTTGGGCACGGTCGCCTCGCTGACCGCGGTGATCATCTTGGCGCCGTGGCGGATGATCCCCTGCCGCTCGACCTCCTTGCCGATCATGAAGCCGGGCACGTCGGCCAGGAACAGCAGCGGGATGTTGAAGGCGTCGCACAGCCAGATGAAGCGGGCCGCCTTGTCGGCGGAGTCGACGAACAGCACGCCGCCCTTGGCGATGGGCTGGTTGGCCAGCACGCCCACCACGCGCCCCTCGATGCGGCCGAGGCCACAGATGAGCTCGGTGGCGAACTCGGGCTTGACCTCGAAGAAGCTGTCCTGGTCGCAGATCGCCGCGACCAGCGGGAGCATGTCGAACGGCTGGGACTCGTCGGTCGGCACCAGCGGCGTCACCGGCCCGGCGTAGGCGGGTCCCTTGGGCTCCTCGACCGGCGGGGAGCCGCGCCAGTTGCCGGGGAAGTAGCCGAGGTAGCGGCGGGCCGCCTGGATGGCCTCGTCCTCGTCGGCGCACAGCAGGTCGCCGCAGCCCGAGACGCGGCAGTGCATGGCGGCGCCGCCCATCTCCTCCAGGGTGGTGCGCTCGCCGATGACCATCTCGGCCATGCGCGGCGAGCCGAGGTACATCGAGGCGTTGCCGTCGACCATGAAGACCACGTCGCAGAAGGCCGGGATGTAGGCGCCGCCCGCGGCCGACGGGCCGAACAGGCAGCACACCTGCGGCACCCTGCCGGAGAGCCGCACCTGGTTGTAGAAGATCCTGCCGGCGCCGCGGCGGCCGGGGAACATCTCGACCTGGTCGGTGATGCGGGCGCCGGCCGAGTCCACCAGCCACACGAGCGGCAGCTCGTGGCGCAACGCGTACTCCTCGATGCGGATGATCTTCTCGACCGTGCGGGCGCCCCAGGAGCCGGCCTTGACGGTCGAGTCGTTGGCCATCACCGCCACGTCCCTGCCGCCGATGGTGCCGATCCCGGTGACCACCCCGTCGGCCGGCAGGTCGCCGGCCATGGCGTTGGCCAGCAGCCCGTCCTCGACCATCGCGTCGGCGTCGTCGAGCAGCCGCCGCAGGCGCTCGCGCACGAACAGCTTGCCCTGCTCCCGCGCCTTGACGTGGTAGCGCTCCGTCCCGCCGGCGCGCGCCTGCTTGGCCAGCGCGGCGAACGCCGGCTCGGCCCGCTCCCCCGCCTCGGCCGCCTCCCGCGGTGCCTTGGGGTTGGCGTGTCCGGCCGGCTCCCGCGACGCCGTCGGCTGGCCCGCCTCCCGCGGTGCCCGGGGAACGGTCATCGGGCGGCCTCCTGGGTGCTGGGGGCGCGCCTGGCCGGGCCGGCGACCAGCACCTGGCCGCGGAGCTGGCGACCGAGCAGCTCGCCGGCCAGCCGGGCCGCGCCGATCAGCCGGTCGAGGTCGATGCCGGTCGCCACGCCCATGTCCTCGACCATGTGGACCACGTCCTCGCTGGCGACGTTGCCGCCGGCCCCTGGCGCGGTGGGGCTGCCGCCCAGGCCGCCGACGGCGGTGTCGAAGTCGGTGCAGCCGGCCTGCATGGCGGCCAGCAGGTTGGCCAGGCCGGTGCCGCGGGTGTCGTGGAAGTGGCAGTTGAGCCGGGCGCCGAGCGGGCGCAACGCCTCCAGCAGCGCCTCGACCCGGGTGGGGGTGGCCATGCCGGTGGTGTCCCCCAGCGAGATCGCTCGGCAGCCGTGCCCCAGCAGGGTCCGCGCCAGCTCCACCACCCGCCCGGCCGGGACCTCGCCCTCGTACGGGCAGCCCCACGCGACCGAGATGGACGCCTCCACCGGGGTGTCGCCGGCCAGCCGCACCACGGCGGCGATCTGTTGCAGGCTCGCGGCGATGGGGCGGTTGAGGTTGCTCGCGTTGTAGCTCTCCGAGGCGGCCACGACCACCTGGAGCCGGTCGGCGCCGGCGGCGATGGCATCGGCGGCGCCGCGCTCGTTGGGCACCAGCGCCGAGTAGGTCACCCCTGGGCGGCGCCGCATCCGGGCGAACACCTGGTCGCTGCCGGCCATGGCCGGGACCGCGCGGGGCGACACGAACGAGCCGGCCTCGATGCGCGACACGCCGGTCTCCGACAGCGCGTCCACCAGCCGGACCCGCGCCTCGACCGGCAGCGGCGCCTCGCTCTGCAGCCCGTCGCGCGGGCCGACCTCGCGGACGTCGATCGACGCTGGCAGCTTCACGGGCACCTCGACGGGACGATTGGCCAGTTCCTCACACGATCCTACCGGCCGCGCACCACTGCCGGGTCGCGCCGTCCACAGCCCCGGCAAGGCGCGGGACGCCCCGGCCCGGCGGGTCAGAGGCGGTCGAGCAGCTCCCGCTTCTTGCGCTCGTACTCCTCCTCGGTGACCGCGCCGCGGTCGCGCAGGTTGGCGAGCCGCTCCAGTTCGTCCAGCACGCTCGGGGGCCGCTGCGCGACCCCGCTCATCCGCTGCCCGTTGGCCTCCATCTGCCGGTAGATCTCGACCTGGACGGCCTCCGGGTTGGGGACGTCCTCGAAGACCGCCTGGCCGCGCTCGCCGGCCGACTCGATGAACAGGTCGCCGGTGCGCAGCAGGCGCTCGAAGATCGACTGGGAGAAGGTGACGTCGTTGAGCCGCTCCAGCGGGATCTCCCTGGAGCGCTTGGCCAGCACCCCGGAGCGGAAGATCAGCCGGTCGGTGGTCAGCACGAAGTGGGTGGTGACGCGGCGCAGGTAGCGGGGCAGCACCACCAGCAGCAGGCAGAGCAGCACGACGCCGCCGAGCGCCAGCCGGCCGGACTGCTGGAAGCCGCCGCTGGGCAGGTACACGAACCCCGCCGCGGCCGCGGCGGTCACCACCACGGTCAGCAGCACGGGACCGACCAGCGTCCACCAGTGGGGGCGGAGATCGTAGACGATCTCCTCGTGGTCCCCGAGCAACCGTTGCGGGAACGGCACGCGAACCTCAACTCCTCGCGATCGGTGCAGCCGCTCCGGCGCGGGCGCCGCGAGAGTAGCAAGCGCGCGAAGCCGGCTCAAGGCCTGGCCAGCCGGGCGCACCGCCCGCAAGCGGACAGGCGTCCAGCGCTCGTGCGGCCGGCGCCACGCCCGTCGGCCGGTCCCCCCACGCCTCTGCGGCCAGGCGGGTTCGCCGGCCACCGCGGTCGGGTCCGGACTGGAGCCTGACCGTTGCACGTTCGCAACCTCGCGAGCCGATCTTGTGGCATGGCGGGTTGCCGTGCCCGTCCGACCCTCCCCCAGATGACCGTGACACGACACCGACGTTTGCTCGCCAGCGCGACCGGAGCCGCCGCGCTGGCGGCCGCATGGGGCCTGGTCGTCGGCGGCTGCGTGGCCGGCGGTGGCGCGTTCCACCGCGCGCCCGCCGCCGAGCCCGCGCGCCGGCTGCCCGCCACCCTGGCGATGACCGCGCCAGTCGAGCGCGCGCTGGAACGCACCGTGGCGGCCCCCGAGGAGCGCGTCGCCGCCGCCAGGAACTCGATGGACGTCACCGTGTTCTACCTGCGGAAGGTGGGGACGCTCCGCTACCTCGCGCCGGAGCGGCACGAGGTGCCGTTCTCGCCGTCGCCCGCGCGGTTGACCGCCGTGGCGGTGACCGAGCTGCTGGGCGGCACGCCGCGCCACCTCGGCACCGCGCGCCCCTTCCCGAACGGCACGCGCCTGCTGGCGCTGCGCGTCGACGGTGGCACCGCGACGGTGAACCTCTCCAGGCAGGCGCTCGGCGCCTCCGGCGGCGACGGCTACGCGATGCAGGCGCTGGTCTGGACGGCGACCCAGGCGCCACAGGTCAAGCGGGTGGTGGTCGAGGTCGAGGGCCGCCGGTCCGGCACGCTCGGCGGGCAGCCGGTGTCGCGCCTGCTGGGCATGGGCGCCGGCGGCCGCGAGCTGGTGCGCGACCGCGGCGCGCGC
>DASVXQ010000532.1:0-3865 GCA_036392615.1 Actinomycetes bacterium
GATCCTCGGGGCACTCGACAGTGGCGGCTACGTCGAGCCGAGCGAGCGAACCGTCAGCACCTTCCTCCTGGAGGACTTCCTGCCCGGCATGCGCGGCAAGCTCGAGCCCAACACCCATGACGTGTGGACCGACTACGTCCGCGCCTACGTCCTCCCGCGCATCGGCGAGATCCGGCTCCAGGACCTCGGCGCCGCCCACCTGCGGCGCCTGTACGCCGACCTGGGGGATCACGGACGCCGGCGCGACGGCAAGGGACTGGCGCCAGCGACGGTGCGCTACGTCCACGCGATCGTCCACCGGGCGCTCTCCGATGCCATCGAGCTGGGCTACGTGGTCCGCAACGTCGCCAGCCTGAAGGCGGCCCGGCCGCCGGCCGTCCCGAAGGTCGAGCAGCGCGTGTGGGCGCCCGAGCAGCTCCGCGCGTTCCTTCAGCGATGGCGTCCCACCGGTTCGCGGTGCTGTGGCACCTGGACGCCACCACCGGGCTGCGCCGCAGCGAGCTGCTCGGCCTGCCCTGGGCGGCGGTCGACTTGGATGCCGCCGAGCTCGCAGTCGTCCAGCGCCTTGTCCGCGTCGATCGCAAGTGGGTCGTGCGCCGTGGGACCAAGACGCCCAAGTCGGCGCGGCGGATCGCGCTCGACCAAGCCACGGTCGCCCTGCTCCGCGCGCACCGCGCCCGCCAGCTCGAGGAGCGGCTCGCGTGGGGGCCGGCCTGGCAGGACAACGGGCTGGTGTTCGCCGCGAGGACGGGAGCCTGCTCCGGCCCGACACGGTCACGACGGCGTTCAAGACCTTGGCGGCTGCGGCTGGTCTGCCGGAGCTGACCTTCCACGGCATCCGGCACAGCTACGCCACGGCGGGCCTGGCGGCCGGCGTGCCGGTCAAGGTCATGTCCGAGCGGCTTGGCCACGCCACCACGGCGATCACCAGCGACCTGTACCAGCATGTGCTGCCGGCGATGGACGCGGCCGCGGCGGCGGCGGTGGCCGCCCGGATCCTCGGCGAGTCGAGCGCCGGTTAGACGCAGGAGAGAATCCAGGCCGCTCCACCTGGGCTGACCTGCGGAAACCGCTATGGCGAAAGTGTAGCCGGTCGGGCCACACTCGCCATCGACCGCCCGCCCGACCGCCCGGCATGCCGGGCACACGTGAAAAGATCTGCCGCATGCCACCGTTCTACGCCGACCTCCACATCCACTCGAAGTACTCGCGCGCCTGCAGCCGCGACTGCGACCTGGAGCACCTGGGGTGGTGGGCCCGCCGCAAGGGCATCCGCGTGGTCGGCAGCGGGGACTTCACCCATCCGGCCTGGTTCGAGCACCTCCGCGAGAACCTGGTGTCGGCCGAGCCGGGCCTGTTCCGGCTGCGCCCCGAGCTCGACGAAGCGGTGGAGCGGGACCTGCCCGCCTCCTGCCGCGGCCCGGTGCGCTTCATGCTCACGGTGGAGATCTCCACCATCTACAAGCGCGCCGAGCGCACCCGCAAGGTCCACCACCTGCTCTACGTGCCGAACCTGGAGGCGGCCGAGCGGATCAACCGGCGCCTGGAGCGGATCGGCAACATCGCCTCGGACGGCCGGCCGATCCTGGGGCTCGACTCGCGCGACCTGCTCGAGATCACCCTGGAGAGCGACCCGGGCTCCTACCTGGTCCCGGCGCACCTGTGGACGCCGTGGTTCGCCGTGCTCGGCTCCAGGTCCGGCTTCGACGCGGTCGAGGACTGCTACCTCGACCTGGCGGAAGCCGTCTTCGCGCTGGAGACGGGCCTGTCCTCCGACCCGGCGATGAACTGGCGGGTGTCGGCGCTCGACCGCTACCGGCTGGTGAGCAACTCCGACGCGCACTCGCCGCCGATGCTGGGCCGCGAGGCGACCGTGTTCGACTGCCCGGTCGACTACCACTCGATCCGGCGGGCGCTGGAGACCGGCGAGGGCTTCGGCGGCACGGTCGAGTTCTTCCCCGAGGAGGGCAAGTACCACCTCGACGGGCACCGCAAGTGCGAGGTCTGCCTGGAGCCGCCGGAGACCCGGCGGCACCAGGGCCGCTGCCCGGTGTGCGGCAGGCCGCTGACGGTCGGCGTGCTCCACCGGGTCGAGGAGCTGGCCGACCGGCCGGAAGGCGCCCGGGTCGAGGGCGCCGCCGGATTCCGCAACCTGGTCCAGCTCCCCCAGGTCCTCGGCGAGATCCTGCGGGTCGGCCCCAAGAGCAAGGCGGTCGCCGCGCAGCTCGACGCGCTCACCGCGCGGCTCGGCCCGGAGCTGGGGATCCTCACCGCCACGCCGCTCGACGAGGTCGAGCGGGTCGGCTCCCCGCTGCTGGCCGAGGCGCTGCGCCGGTTGCGCGAGGGCCGCGTCCTGCGCGACGCCGGCTACGACGGCGAGTACGGCGTGATCCGCCTGTTCGAGCCGGGCGAGCTGGAGCGCCCGGCGAGCCACGCCGTGCTGTTCGAGGCGCCGCCCGCGCAGCCGGCCCCGCGGGGCCGCCGAGGTCGCCCCGCGTCCCAGGCCGAGCCCGACCCGGCGGCAGCTCCGCCCGCACCCACCCTGGCGCCCTTGCCCTCGACGCCCTCACCCGAGACGCCCGGAACGGGCCGAGGGGGGAGCCTGCCTCCCCCCGCCGCCCCCGACCCGCACCCAGGCCACGCCGAGGGGGGAGCCTCGAGGGGGGAGCAGGGCTCCCCCCTCGACGACCTCGACCCCGAGCAGCGCGCGGCCGCGACCCTCGACGGGCCGCTGCTGATCGTGGCGGGGCCGGGGACGGGCAAGACCCGCACGCTGACGCACCGGATCGCGCATCTGGTGGCCGACCGGGGCGTGGCGCCGGAGCGCTGCCTGGCGATCACCTTCACCCGGCGCGCCGCCGAGGAGCTGGAGCAGCGGCTGCGCGGGCTGCTCGGCGAGCGGGCGGACGGCGTGACGGTGGCGACCTTCCACCGGCTCGGGCTCGCGATCGTCGACGAGCGGCGCGCTGAGCTGGGGCTCGGCGCCGACGTGCGGGTCGCCGACGAGGTCGAGCGGCTGGCGGTGCTGCGTGAGGCCAGCGGCGCCTTGGAACGGCTGGCGCGGCGGCTGGCCGCAGAGCTCGGCCGGCGCAAGCGCGAGCGGGCCGCCGGCGGCCCGGGCGCGGCCCCCGGAGCGGTCGCAGCGCTGGACGACCTGCTGGACCACTACGACAAGGCCCTGCGCGCCCGCGACCTGGTCGACTTCGACGACCTGATCGCCCTGCCGGTGCGCCTGCTCGGCGCCGACCCGGCGCTGGCGGCGAGCTACCGCGAGCGCTGGCCACAGATCTCGGTGGACGAGTACCAGGACGTCGACGAGCTGCAGTACCGGCTGCTGCGCCTGCTGACCACGCCGGACGGCAACCTCTGCGCGATCGGCGACCCGGACCAGGCGATCTACGGCTTCCGCGGCGCCGACGTCGGCTACTTCCTGCGCTTCCGCCAGGACTTCCCCGGCGCCGCCAGCGCGCAGCTGACGCGCAACTACCGTTCCAGCAGCGCGATCGTCGACGGCGCGCTCCAGGCGGTCGCACCGGGCACGCTGGTGCGCGACCGGGTGCTGCGGGCCCAGGGCCAGCAGGCCGCGCCGCCGCGCCTGCGCCTGCACCGCGCCGCCAGTGAGGCCGCCGAGGCCGAGTTCGTGGCGCACACCATCGAGCGCCTGCTGGGCGGCTCCACCTTCTTCTCCTTCGACAGCGGCCGGGTCGAGGACGACGGCGCCAGCAACCTGTCGTTCGCCGACGTCGCCGTGCTGTACCGCACCGACGCGCAGGCGCCGCCGCTGGTCGAGGCGCTGACCCGCGCGGGCATGCCCTTCCAGCGGCGCTCCCATGACCGGCTCGCCGACCTGCCGGCGGTCCAGCAG
>DASVXQ010000533.1:0-12401 GCA_036392615.1 Actinomycetes bacterium
GGGGCAAGGGGTGCGTTAGGGTGCGTCATGAGGGCCTTCTGGTCGGCGTGCGGTTTGGTCGCTACACACCGAGCCATGAAGGCCCTCACCAGTTCAACTCCCAGCCGTCACCAACCTCTATGGGCAGTACACCTAGGTCGCAGCGATTGCTACCGCGGGAATCGTGCGTTCCTTGCGCCTGGCGTTCTAGCAGAAGGCGAAGATGCGTCGAGGATCATGGGAAACGCAGGTAGACGCGCTGTCGCATCGAAGCGCGCCCCATGATCCATCACGATTCTCCCGCGTCTGTTTGCGTTCCTCTGAACGGCGATTGCTGCTCGTCTGCTGCCTGCCAGCCTCTGGCCTGGCTCACCGGCCGCCTCGGCACGGGCCGGTCGCCCATGACGCTCACACCGACGAACTCTTGGCCTCATCGGGACTGTGCGGCCGGCACCCAAGTGCTTTCGGGAGGGCCGCTGCGTAAGAGCCGCAGCGGTCCTCTCCAGACAACCACCGTGTCGGCCGCTATGGGGCGGGGTGGCGGCCAAGGCGTCGTCGACAACACCCAGCCGTGTCCGGTGGCCTCCAGCGTGCTGCACTCGGGATGGCCGGGCATGCTGATATCCCAGCACTCTAACAGCGGCTCACCGGTGCGGTGGGTGACCGTGACCGACCCGGGCGGGATATCGGTCGCAGTGGCTAGGGAAGCGTGACGTACTGGCCCAGGAACGCTCGGGCCGAGGGCGTGTCCATGCGGTAATCCACATTGGTCGCACGGCACATGAAGTCGCCGGTGATAGTGGTGCCAGCGACGATGTTGGTCTCGCTGGCCCCAGCGCCCAAGAAGTTCGGCCCCCCGGAGTCGCCGTAGCAGGTGCCGCCATCACCCCGCGCGGGATTCATCGAGATCCGCAGCCAGCTCGGGTTCAGCGCCTCCAGCCCGCCGGTGGCCACGTAGCGGATGTCGGCGTAGTGGAAGGTCGGGCCCTGGTCGATGGTGACCGACTGCGCGCCGTAGCCGACCGAGGTGAAGCGCGTTCCGACACTGAGGTTGCTGAGCGAGCCAGCCTTGGGTAGCCGGGCGGGGGTGATCCCCTTGACGGCCTTGTCGAAGACGACCACCGCGACGTCCTGCGGGTCGCTCTGCGCTTGGTTGTAGTTCGGGTTGGCGTGCCAGGTGCCCCAGTGGGTGGTGCCTGTGGTGGCGGTGTAGGAGGAGTCGAAGGTGACCGCCACGCGGCTGACGCCCTGGTCGCAGTGGGCGGCGGTGAGGAACACCGTCGGCGAGACCAGCGTGCCGGAGCAGGTCTCCCAGGTGCCGTCGGAGTAGGGCTGCGGCGCTAGCAGCGCGCCGACCTCGGGATGGCCATTGCCGTCGGGCGTTCCGTAGGTGATCGCGCTCGCCGGAGCCGCGACCGCAAGTGCCGTGATGAGCGCGGCGACGATCGCCAAGACAAGCCTTCGCATTGCCAACTTCCCTTCTCGACCTTGGGAGGGGAAGCCTACATGTCCGTTTCGCTCGGCGATACCCCCATGTGCGGCTACTGCCGGCTGGTGTAACGCCCTTGGTCATGGGGGCGGTTCTGCATAGGTAGGGGTGCCATGGCCCCTTCGGTGGGTGTCTGCGCTGTTGGTGTTGGAGTGCCGGCAAGGGGTGGACCCTCGGCTGGTGCGTGGGCGGCGTTCGACGCTGCCCGAGTGGAGGCCCAAGGAGGGGCACTCATGCGAAATCGTCTTGCGGCCGGCGTCATCCTGGCGCTTGGCCTGCTGGTCATCTTGGGCCTCACCGGCCCGGTGCTCGCCGTTCAGGCACCCGCCGGCCCGGTGCTGGCTCCACGGGCGGTGGAGGCGCCGGACCGGCCAGCGCGGGCCGGCGCGGCCGGGGACGCCTGCACCGCGCCGACCCCGGACGTGTCGGGTCACCTGCAGACCTACGCATGGCTGCACTGCTACACCCCCGCGCAGATCGCGGCCGCCTACGGGGTCGACGCCCTGCACGCCGCCGGCAATCTCGGCGCGGGCCAGACGATCGTGCTGCTGGACGCCTACGGCAGCCCGACCGCCCGCCAGGACCTGCAGAAGTTCCACGACACCTTCTTCCCCCGCCTGCCCAACCCCAACTTCGACGCCGTCTACCCGCAGGGCACGCCGAACTTCGCAAACGGCTGCCAGGGCAACGGCACCGGCCTTTCGGGGCCGTGCGCGGCGGCCGGCTGGTCGGGTGAGGCCACCCTGGACATCGAGTGGGCCTATGCGATCGCCCCCAAGGCGCACATCGTGCTGATCGGCGTTCCCCCGGCCGAGACCGAGGGCGTGCAGGGCTTCCCCAACCTGTTCAACGCGCTGCAGCAGGCCATCGACCGCTACCCGGCGGGGACGGTGTTCTCGCAGAGCTTCGGGGTCACCGAGCAGACCTTCGGCGGGGCCGCCGCGACCCAGACCGCGCGGTTCGACGCGATCTATCGGGCGGCGGCGGCCAAGGGCGACACGGTGCTGGCCTCCTCCGGGGACTTCGGTTCGACCGGGGTGGCCAAGCAGCACGCCGACTCCACCACCTACCCGTTCCCGACGGCCGGCTGGCCGGCGTCCAGCCCCTGGGTGACGGCGGTTGGCGGCACCCAATTGCAGTACGGCTGGACTTGGCGGCCGACCAGCGACGTGCCATTCCTGCCCAACGGGGACTACAACCCGGCCTACTTCGCCTTCACCACCGGCGGCAGCTCCGAGCCGGTGTGGAACGAGACCTGGCTGCCGGCAGCGACCGGCGGCGGCGCCAGCGTGATCTACCCACGGCCCTCGTGGCAGGCGGCCCAGGCGTCCATCATCGGCCGTGACGCCCGTGGCGAGCCGGACCTGTCGTGGAACGCGGCGGTCAACGGCGGGGTGTTGGTGTGGATCACCGCCTTCCCCGGCTACCAGCGGCCCGGCTGGCACGTCTACGGCGGCACCAGCGCGTCATCCCCGCAGGTGGCCGGACTGATCGCCTTGGCCAACGAGCAGCAGGCCAAGGCCGGCAAGGCGCCGCTTGGGTTCCTGAATCCGCTGCTGTACAAGGTCGGCGACCAGGCCGGCGCGGCCAGCACGGCGTTCAGCGGTGGCGGGAGCTTCCGCGACGTGGTGCCGCACACCTACGGCACGGCGGCCAGCGGGGTGCTGGCCGACAACCGGCTGTGGCAGTACAACCCGGACGGCAGCGTCTCGCCCGGGCCGGTACCGGGCGTGCCGACCCTGCCCGGCTGGGACATGACCACCGGGTTCGGCTCCCCGCGGGCGGCCACCTTCGTCGCCGCCATCCGCGCCGCCAGAAACAGCCCCTGATCTGACGGTCGATGTGGCCCCGAGGCGCCCGCCCCCCGGCGGGGCCTCGGGGCCACCAGACAGACGAGTGGTTGCACGATCCAAGCTGCTGGTCATTGCCGGCATCCGATCGGCGCGGTGGCTCCAGGGTGGCGCCGGCGCGCTGGTGGACCCAGGCGACGTCGACGGCAACAACATCGCCTTCCGTGACATCACCTCCGGCAACAACGGCGCGCCGTGCCTGGTCGACTATGAACTCGTGACCGGCCGCGGAAGCTGGACCAGTTAGCGAACGGACACACTCCACGAAGCCCAGCGCGGGCCCGCTCCAATGGGGCGGCCCCGCGGTCTGGGCGGTGCTTCCGCCGCACTACTGCCGCACTGCTAACGTTCCGCCCGATGCCATAGAGGTCGGCTGCACCCAATGTGGCTGGAGCCGCTCGGCGATCACCCACGCTGCCGGATCGATTGGGGCCGTCGGCTTCTGCGACCCACCCCACAGCCGCACGCCGAAGTTGAGCGCTCGAAGATCGGAAGGCGAGGCCGAACCGTTTGCTAGAGGTGGCAGTGGCGCCTGCCGATCACCACGACCCAAGAGCCACTCGCCGGATCGCGCAGAACGGCAAGCATTCCGATCGCGTGGTCCCGGGGACCATGGAACCGAGCGACAACACCATCCACTCTTGCTGACCGTTTGCGGCTGCAGAAGGGGGCTCCCAGCCCTCCGCCACTGTCCTCGCAGCCGGCACACGACCCCGGAAACACAGGGAGTCGGAGGTCGTGTGCCGGCTGTCCAGGCGCCGGTGGTGTCCGCCCGAGCGGCTACCGGATCGTGCTAGGGGGCACGCTGCTGGGCGGGTTACCCTGGCCGTGGCCAGGGCCGCCACTGGTGTCGGCCGGCAGACTGCTGGGCGGCCCACCCTGGCCGTGCCCGGAGCCGCCAGCTGAGGCGGCGGGTAGGCTGCTGGGCGGCCCACCCTGGCCGTGGCCGGGCCTTGCCGCAGTGCTGGCGGGCAGGCTGCTGGGCGGGGCACCCTGCCCGGCACCATCAGGCCTGCTGGCGGTGACCTGGGCGCAGTAGGCGGCGATCTGGTTGGTACCGCCTGCGGCCTTGGTCAGCGCCGCAAACGCGGACGCATCCAGCTTGCTGCCGCGCTGGCCACCCTGCCCGGCGGACCAGGCGCGGCACAAGCCCTGCGCCGCCGACCCTGCCGCCGCCGGCTCCGCCGGGTGGGACCGAGTCGTGGCGGTCGCCTCTGCGGGTGATGGCTGCCCAGCGCCACCAAGCAGCGCGTGGGCGGCCTGCTGGGCAGGGGCTGGCAGGTTGCCGGTGGCGGCGGCGGCCACGCCGCCGGTCATCAGCACGCCAAGCACCGCCGCGGCGGCCTTGGCGGTCAACAGCTTCGTGAGCACACGCGACCTCCGAGGGTCGATCAGCTGGGGGGAATGCAAGCGCACCGCTGCTGCAAAGACCGCCACGATCGCGGCCTGTCCAGCCAGCTCCTCGGTGTCCGGGGGGGCAGACACCGCCGCCAGCAGTGCCGCCGCCGGGCTATAGCCGGGTGGCGCGTCGGCAGGGTCGAGTCGTCCGGTCAGCAGCCGCTCGGCCGTGCCCTCATCCAGGGCCAGCCGGTCGTGGTCTTGCAGCAGTCGACGCATCTCGCCCCAAGAGCGCCATCGCCCATCAGCGCGTTACACCTCTTTGGATTGGCCCCTGAACAGGCGCTCCCGCTGCTGGTCTGGCTCTAGCCGCTCGGCCAGCCGGCGCAAGCCCCGATGGGCCAGCACCCGCACCGCGCCGGGGCGCTTGCCGAGGAGGCGGGCCATCTGCTCCACGCCCAGCCCAGCCACCACCCGCAACAGCACCACCTCGGCCTGGTCATGAGGTAGCTGCGCGATCACCGCCAGCGCCGCTCTGGTCGACAGTCCCTCCACCACCTGATCGGCCGGGTCGTCGGCGCCCTGCCAGCCGACCGCCAGCTCGACCGGCAGCGGCACGGCGAACCGGCGCGCATGGCGCCGACGATCATCCAGCGCACGGTGCCGGGCGATAGTGAACACCCAGGAGCGAAAGCCCGTCTCGTCGCCGGTGAACTGGCCAAGGCCGCGCACCACCTCCAGCCAGGTCTCCGAGGCCACGTCCTCGGCAGCATCGGGCACCACCACCCGCAGGTAGCGCAGCAGCCCAGGGTGCAGGTCTCGCCACAGCCTGGCAAAGGCCTGCTCGTCACCGCCGACCGCAGCGGCCAGCACCGAACCAAAGCAGCCGCCCAGCATCACTCGGCCCAGTTCCAGCCATCACCGCGACCCAGCCGACCCGCCACACCACACCACACCACCCGGCTCCCAGGCTCATCAGACCCTCGAACGGGGTGGCAGCAGTGACTCAGGCTGGGAGGTCATAGGACCGCCCCGTTCCGCGGCTCGCCGCCGAGCACGTAGGGCTCGCCAAGCAGGGCGGCCAGCGCGATATAGGCGCGGGCGAGCGCCGCCAGGGCAACGGCATGCAGCGTCAGAGCGTCGTCCTGGTCCGCATAGCGACCAAGGTCCTCGGCGACCTCGGCGGCGAGCAGCGCGACCTTCTCGGCCGGGTTCGCCGCGCCCTGGCGGATGTGGGCCATGGTGCGGAGCTCGCCGCCGCGGCGGATGACGTACTCGGTGTCGACGTCGCCGGTCGGGGCGCTCACCGCCGCCACTACCCGTCGTGAGGGGCTCTGGCCGGCGACGCCACCACGCCCACAACAAGCTGGCGTGCGCTGCGCAGCGCCATCGATGGGAATCGTCGGCCGTCGGTGCCGCAGACGACGAGCGGGCAGCGCCACCGGCCTCCAGGTCGGCAGCGCCGTCGACGCTGACAGGCCGGCCGCTGGCGCGCACAAGGGGCGTGGATGGCGATGGTCGGGCTATCGCGCACGGGTTCAACCTCTGGCGGCCCTCGGCGCAGTGGTCCACATGGTCGGCTCCTTCCAGCCGGCGGGCGGCCGGCACCCGCGCGTCTGCCTCTTGCAAGGGAAGAGCGCAGCGGGCGACCGCGGCGTTTCGGCCACAGGCGGCGTCCCCGAGCCGCACGGAAGCTGCCGTCTGCTCTTGCTTCATGCCTGTTACTCGCCCGAATCCACTGGTGCTGATGGTCGCAGATTTGCCTGGTCCGGCCGTGCGGAAGCCGCCGGGTAGGTTGGAGAGCAGGCGTCTTGGCCGGGCTGGGGATTCTCGGGTGGCGGTAGCCGCCGCCGTACGCAGCCGGCAGGCTGCCGCTGAAAGGCGCGGCCATCGACGACGAGCCGCCAGCCTCGGCGTCATGTGGTCGCAGCGGCTGGCCTGCGGCGAGGACACACGCAAGGAGCGGATCGCCCCGCGTAGTGGCCGAGCATAGAACGCGGATGGACACGTCCACCTGGATGGTCAACTCAGCGAGCGCCAAGACCCACGCGGCCATCACCTGTCTGGTCTTGGACCGGACTGCCCACCGCCGCGCAACCACCAGGGCACTGTTGCATTGAGCCGGGAAGGCATGGGCGAACCCCAGCCAAGTGGAGGCTCTCCTCATCCGAAGGGCGAGAAGAAGGGCTTGAATCACTCGATTGTGGCTATGAGCTGCCGGATTTGACCGGCGGAGTGGAGGCGGCCAGACGCGGGTGATCGCCCAATGCAACAGTGCCCCTCTGTATGTCAAGCCCGGGGTAGCCGACCCGCATGGATGATTCTGAGCCTCGTGGCGGCCGACCCACAGGCCCCTCATGGGCCAAGACAGGGACATCACAACACGCGACGCTACTCAGCGCCGGAGCGGCTCCGCCCGAACCAGCCGCCGGTGCTGGGTCCTTGCAAAGCCCCATGGTGGCGCCCGGCGGTCGCCTGGTGTGCGCCCGGCTCGATGGGGGGTCGCCGTCGCGGCTCGCTTGAGGGGACTGCTCGCGGTAGCGTATGCGAGTTTGCTGCTCCATCGGCCTGGGCCTCGACGACCGGACAGGTGGAGCGTGGCCCGATCCTATCGAGCGGGAAGAAAGGACGTGCCGGCCATGAGGGCCGACGCCTGGTCCGAGTGGGCGGGGAGAGCGCCCGAGGCGCCGCCCGAGATGCCCTCCGTTCCAGCCTGCCCACCGGAACCCGACGACCTCCACGAGCAGATCGTGACGTGGGCGGCGCGGCTGCTCGGCACCCGGGATGCGCTGCTGTGGCTGGTTGCAGACGATGGCCGGCGGCTGGTGGTGCGGTATGGGATCGGCCGCTTCTCGGCCAGTGTGGGCCGCTGCCTCCGCAAGGGGGACGGGCTGGCCGGCGAGGCCTGGCTGACCGGCACGCCGCTGGCCACGACCGAGCATCGCTCGCTCCCGGATCGGCTTCCGGAGCGTGGCGGGCGCCAGGGCGTGGGGGCTGCGTTGTGCGTGCCGCTGGTTGCCGCCGGGTCGGTGGTCGGGGTGTTGGGTGTGGCCTGGCGCGAGCCGGGCCGGGTGGTCGGCCAGGCCGAGAACGAGCTGCTGTGTGGCGTTGGTGAGCTGGCCGGGGTCGCGATCGACCGCGTCGGGCACCCGGGCGCCTCCGGCCGAGCGCCGGTCGAGCGAACCCGGGGCCGGGGGTGGTTACCCGGGGCTGAGGAGCGTTATCGGGCGCTGTCCGAGCAGATCCCGGCGGTGCTGTATTCCGAGGTGCACACGCCCGAGGGCGCCCTCGTCTACAGGAGCCCGCAAAGCCAGTGGCTGCTCGGCTACACCAGCGAGGAGAGCATCCCGCTGGACTTCTGGAAGTCGGTGATCCACCCGGACGACCGCGAGTGGGTGGTGGCCGAGAACGAGCGCGTCGACGCCACCGGGGACCCCTGGAACGTGGAGTATCGGATCATCGCCAAGGACGGCCGGGTCGTGTGGATTCGCGACCACGCCGTGCTGGTCCGAGGGGAGCGCGGCGAGCCGGACTACTGGCAGGGCTACTTCATCGACATCACTGAGCAGAAGCAGGCCGAGGAGGCGCTGCGCCAGGCGCTGGAGCGGGAACGGCAGGCCCTGGAGCGCGAGCGGCAGGCGGCCAGGGAGCTGCGGGCGCTCGACGAGATGAAGAACACCTTTCTGGACGCCGTCTCCCACGAGCTGCGCACCCCGCTGGCGACGGTCATCGGCATCGCCCTGACCCTGCAGCGGGCCGGGTCGAGCCTGACCGAGGAGGACACCGTCGACCTGGTCGACCGGCTGGTGGCCAATGCCGGCAAGCTGGACCGGCTACTGGCCGACCTGCTGGACCTGGACCGGCTGAGCAAGGGGATCCTGGAGCCGCAGCGCAGCCGCACCGACCTGGCCGCGCTCGTCGGCCGGGTCGCCCAGGAGTGGCGGCAGCGCACCGGGCGGCGGCTGGAGGTGGTGGCCGAGCCGGTGGTGGCCTGGGTGGACTCGGCCAAGGTGGAGCGGGTGGTCGAGAACCTGCTGGCCAACGCCGGCCGGCACACCACGGCGGATACGCCGGTGTGGGTCAAGGTCGCCCGCCGGGACGATGGGGTCCTGCTCGCGGTCGAGGACGCCGGCGGCGGGGTGCCGCGGGAGCTGCGGGCCGCCCTGTTTGAACCGTTCCGCCGGGGGCCCGGGGCGGCCGCCCACGCCCCCGGGGTCGGCATCGGCCTGTCCCTGGTCGCCCGCTTCGCCGAGCTCCACGGCGGGCGGGCGTGGGTGCAGGACCGGCCCGGCGGCGGCGCGTCGTTCCAGGTCTTGCTCCCAGACTCCGCCGACCAACCGATGTCGGCGGCTGCGAGGTGAAGTGAGCCGGCGTTGCGCCTGCCGCCGGCGAGGTAGCGAGCACGGGAAGGTGGCGGTGTTGCGTTGCGCTGGACCAAGGCACGCCGAGCTGGGACTCCTGCCCGAACTCAGATCAGATCGCCAGGGCCAGCTCGTCGAACGCGACTGCCACTCGCCGGCTCTCCGGTTCCTCAGCGGCCACCTCGTAATGCCCACGCCGTAGGTTCTGGACAAAGGCATGCCCGGCGATCACGATGCTGGCGCTGCGGTCCTGCTTGAGCCCGCGCATCGGCCGCAAGCGCGCTTTCAGCCGGCCGTGGTCGGCCTCAACCCGGTTGTTGGCGTAACGCTCGGTGCGGTGCCACGCTCCCGGCGCCAGCTCCTCCAGCACGATCAGATTAGGACGCTGCCTGGTCGATGACGACCTCCACCGGCGAGACCTTCATGGTCCCAATGGCCCGTTCAAAGAACCGGCGGGCCGCCGTGACGTCTCGCCGCGGGGAGACGAGCACGTCGATGACCTGGCCGAACTGGTCGATGGCGCGGTAGACATACCGCCACCGGCCAGCAACCTTCACGTAGGTCTCGTCCACCCACCAGCGATCCCCAATGCGATGCCGGCATGGCCTAGCGGCGTCGGCCAGTTTCGGTGTGAACCGCACCACCCACCGGTAGATGGTGACGTGATCGACTTCGGCGCCGCGCTCAGCGAGCAGCTCCTCGACGTCGCGGTAGGACAGGCAAAAGCGCAGGTACCAGCGGACGGCGACGACGATGACGTCGGGTGGGAAGCGGAAGCCGGCGAAGGCGGACCGCGGGACCGGAGTAGCACGAGGGCGGTGGTCAGCGCCGACGTCACCCCGGGCAGCGGGAGCGGCTGCCGGCCCCGGGCGCCATCGATCGACTACCCGGCCAGGCCCTGGACGTCCCTTCCTCGAGGTCGTCAACAGGCTCCTCGCGGTCCCACCACTGAGTGGTTGCATCGTACATACCGAGTATGTATATACTCAGTAGCTATGAGCATCAAGCATGGTCTTCTTGCGCTCCTGGAACGCGGCCCGATGCACGGCTACCAGCTGCGGGCCGCCTTCGAGGAGTCCATCGGCGGCACCTGGCCGCTGAATATCGGGCAGGTCTACACCACCCTGTCGCGCCTGGAGCGCGACGGGCTGGTCCGCCCACTGGCCAAGAGCGAGGAAGGGCAGCGGCCCTACGAGATCACCGACGCCGGCCGGGCCGACCTGGCGGCATGGTTCACCACCCCGATCGGCCGGACCGACCGGCCGCGTGACGAGCTGGCCATCAAGCTGGCGCTGGCGCTGACCACGCCCGGCGTGGACGTGCCCGCCGTGGTGCAGGCCCAGCGCAGCGCCACCATGCGCACCCTGCAGGAGTACACCCGGCTGAAGGCGCGCGCCGACCAGCCGGCCGATCTGGCCTGGCGGCTGGTGCTGGACGCCATGTTGTTCCAGGCCGAGGCGGAGGTGCGCTGGCTGGACCACTGCGAGGCCAGCCTGGTCCGCTACTCCCCGCCGCCGCTGCGCGTGCCGCAGGCGGCGCAAGAGACCGCCACGGAGGCGAGCAGGCGATGAGCATCCTCGAACTCCACGACGTGCACCGGGTCCACGGCAGCGGCCCGACCGCCGTGCATGCGCTGCGCGGAGTGTCGCTGACCGTCGAGGAGGGCGAGCTGGTGGCGGTGATGGGGCCATCGGGCTCGGGCAAGTCCACCCTGCTCAACCTGGCCGGCGGCCTGGACCGCCCCACGAAGGGCGAGGTCGTGGTGGACGGCACCGTGCTGGGCGGATGCAGCCGGAGGGCGCTGGCAGCGCTGCGCCGCCGCCGGATCGGCTACGTCTTCCAGGACCTGAACCTGCTGGCTGCCCTCACCGCCGCCGAGAACGTCGCCCTGCCGCTGGAGCTGGACGGCGCCAGGCTCCACCAGACGCGCCGGGCCGCGCTGGCGGCGCTGGCCGAGGTCGACCTGGACGGCTACGGGCAGCGGTTCCCCGATGAGCTGTCCGGGGGCCAACAGCAGCGGGTGGCGATCGCCCGCGCGCTGATCGGCGAGCGCCGTCTGGTACTGGCCGACGAGCCAACCGGCGCGCTGGACTCCCAGACCGGCGACGCGGTGCTGCGCCTGCTCCGCTCCAAGGTGGACGCGGGCGCGGCCGGCGTGCTGGTCACCCATGAGGCGCGGCACGCGGGGTGGGCGGACCGGGTGGTGTTCCTGCGCGACGGCGTCATCGTCGACACCTCCGGGCCGCTGGACCAGCCCGACGCGCTGCTGGCCCCGCCGGGCGGTGGCCGGTGACCGGCTGGCGCACGGCGATCAGGATCGCCCGGCGCGAGGCACGGCGCGCCACGGGCCGCTCGCTTCTGGTGGTCGCGATGATCATGCTGCCGGTGGCGGCGCTGGCGTTCGCGGCGGTCTACAGCGACACCTTCACGCTCACCCCGGATGAGCAGGCCGACCGGCTGATGGGCACCGCCCAGGCCGTGCTGGCCTGGCCGTCCGACGGCCCGGTGCATCAGGACCCGACCGGCCTCGACGCGTTCGGAGCGCCCGGCGCGCTGCCGCCGACAGCCGAGCCGGCCCCCACGCCGACCGCAAAGGAGTTGCTGGCCCTGCTGCCATCTGGCAGCAGGGTCATCCCCGACCAGACCGGCCCCCTCCAGGTGCGCACCGCAGCCGGGACCGGGACAGTCGGCGCCCGGATGCTGGACTCCACCGACCCGCTCGCGCACGGCATCCTCCGCCTGCTCACGGGCCGCGCACCGGCGACGCGGGACGAGGCCACCCTGACCCCAGCCGCCGTCCGCCGCATGGGCGCCAACGTGGGCGGCAGCGTGCGCCTGGCCGACGGCAGCCGCACCTTCCGCGTCGTGGGCATCGTTGAGGACCCCTCCGACCTGGAGGCCACCGCGGTCGTGCTGGGCACGGGCGCGTTGCCGCCGGCTGCGCTGGCCGAGTCGCCGGCGGAAGGCCCGCGGGACCTGCACTGGCTGGCGGCCACGCCGGGCCCGCTGACCTGGGCGCAGGTAAAGCAGCTCAACACTCACGGCGTGGTGGCGGTCTCCCGCCACGTGCTCGCGCACCCGCCGAGCCCAGCCGAACGGTACCCGGAGCTCGCCGCCGAGAACCGGTTCGAGGTGGGCGTCCCCGCGCTGGTCAGCGGGCTGGCGATGCTGGAGATCATCCTGCTGGCCGGACCGGCGTTCGCGGTGGGCGCCCGCCGCCGCCGCCGCGACCTTGGGCTGGTCGCCGCGGCCGGAGGGACGCCAGCGCACCTGCGCCGGATCGTGCTCGCCGACGGCGTGGTGCTGGGCGTACTGGCGGCGGCGATCGGCGTCGTCGTCGGCGTCATCACGGCCACCGCCACCCGTCCACTCATCGAGAGCGCG
>DASVXQ010000534.1:0-18848 GCA_036392615.1 Actinomycetes bacterium
CGGCGGCTGCTCGGCCCAACCGTGGACAGCCCGGAGCTTGCCGAGGCCGCCGAGCTGGCGGAGGCGGCGGCCCGGAGCACCAGCATCGCCGGGCGCCCGCTGGGGGCGGCACACGCCGCGCTGCCCTGGCCCGACGAGCCGCACCTGCGGCTCTGGCAGGCCGCCACCATCCTGCGCGAGGCGCGCGGCGACGGGCACGTGGCCGCGCTGCTGCTCGCCGGCCTGTCGCCCTGCGAGGCGCTGGTGAGCGCCGCCGCGGTCGAGAGCGGCCCGCCCGGCGGGATGCTCCAAGGCTTCCGCAGGTGGAGCGACGAGGAGTGGGGCGCGGCGGTCGACGGCCTGCGCGCGCGCGGCTGGCTGGACGAGCGGGGCGCGGTCACCGAGGCGGGCCGGGCCGGCCGGGCCGAGATCGAGCGGCGCACCGACGAGGCGATCCGGCCGACCTGGGACGCGCTCGGCCCGCAGGCCACCGCCCGCCTGGAGGCGCTGATGCTGCCGATCCGCGACCAGATCCTCGCCGCCGGCGGCCTGCCGGTCCCCAACCCCCTGGGCCTCACCTGAGCGGAAGGTCCCCGTGGCCCGTGGGAACCGCCCAGCGGGTCCCGGACGTGGTAAGGGTGGACGGCGCGTGAGGACCGGGGCATGGAGCGGTGGGTGGAGGACGGCGGGTTCTCGAGCTTCTTCCGTGAGGTCTACCCGCGGATGGTTGGGCAGCTCCGGCTGTTGACCGGAGATCTGGCCAGCGCCGAGGACGTCGTGCAGGAGGCGTTCGTCCGCGCTGCCAGCCGTTGGCGCCAGCTCGCCCGCTACGACCAGCCGGAGGCATGGGTGCGCAAGACCGCCTTCCGCCTTGCGATCGACCTGCTGCGCCGTGCCGCGCGGCACCAGGGGCTGCTCGCCCGGCTCGGCGCCCGCCAGCAGGAGGCCGTCGAGCTGCCCCAGGAGGACGGTGCGCTGATCGTGGCGTTGCAGGCGCTGCCGCTGCCGCTGCGCGAGGTGCTGGTGCTGCACCACTGCCTTGACCTGCCGGTCGAGGTGGTCGCGGCGCAACTCGGCCTGAGCGTCGGGACGGTCAAGTCGCGGCTGTATCGCGGTCGCGAGCGCCTGGTCGCGTTGCTGCGTGAGGAGGCATCCCCCGACGGCTCCAAACCGGCACCTGCGCGAGCAGCCGAGGAGGAACGTCATGCCCAGCCCTGACCTACCCGGCCTGGACGAGCGGCTGCGGCGGCTGCCCGCCACGCTGGCCGTCGAGCCGCCCGCCGGGCTCGCCGAGCGCATCGCCCGCAGGGGTCGCCGTCGCCGCTGGCGGCGGCGCGCCGCCGGCATGGTGGCCGTCGCCGCCATGCTCGCCGCGGGGCTCGCCACCCGCGCGGCGGTGCTCGACCACACCCCCACCCCGGTCCTCGATCCTGGCCTCTTCGTCCAGGACGCAACCGCCCAGCAGCTCGCGGCTGGCCAATGGCAGCCGCTGCCAGCCGGCCCGATCGCCGGGCGCACCGGCGCGGCGGTCGCCTGGACCGGCAGGCAGCTGATCGTCTGGGGTGGGTCGGACAAGAAGTTCGTCAAGGCCTTCAACAACGGCGCTGCCTACGACCCCCGGACCGGCGGCTGGCAGCAGCTCCCGCCCGCACCCGAAGGGCAGACGCTCGTCGGAAACGACGGACACGACGGCACCGTCTGGACCGGCCGGGAGCTGCTGATCTGGGGGGGCTACACCCCCGTCGACCCGCAGCGCCACCCCCGCCTGTTCAAGCCGGCCGGAGCGCTTGCCTACGATCCCGCGCGGCGCGCCTGGCGGCGGCTCCCACCCTCACCGATCCCACCCCCGCAGCTGTCCTCCCCGCTGTTCTGGACCGGCCGGGAGCTGCTGGTCCTCGGCGCCACCTGGGAGCTGGCGACCGCTGGTGGAGGACTCCAGGGTGTCGCCTACGATCCAGGGGCCAACCGCTGGCGGCGCCTGGCACCCAGCCCGCAAAGCCCGCGGCTCGCCGACCGGCACCTGCTCGACCGGACCACCGTATGGGCGGGTTCACGGCTGCTGGTGCTCAACTATTGGAGCCGGGTCGCCCGCGACCCCCACATCGTGTCCCAGACCAGCATGACCGTTGAGCCAGACGGGTGCGAGGTGTGGGCCTACGATCCGGCCACCGACCGGTGGACGACCCTCCCGCCCCCGAGCAGCCAGGTCCTCGCGCTGCTGGCAGGCGCGTCCCTGGTGTGGAATGACAGGGATGTTGTCGCTGTCGCCAACGGCAACGGGATCGCGGTCCCGCCCGAGCCGCGACCATTCGCTGGCCGCTACGATCCCGACCGTGCGCGGTGGACACCGATCGGCACGCCGCGCCAACCGGCCACCTCGTTCACCTGGACCGGTGGAGCGCTCGTCGCCGACACCAGCGACGCCTACGACCCGGCGACCGATCGCTGGCTGCAACTGCCCAAGCCACCAAAGGCCGCTGGCCCGCGGCCGGGATGGATCGGCCGCGAGCAGGCCCTCCTCCGCTGGGACTCGCACGACAGCGGCACGATCTACCGGCTGGTGCCGGCGAAACGGTGAGCTGCGGGCCGGCATCACGGACGGCCCTGATTGACACCGCTCATGGAAGCGCGTACGCAGGCATTCCAGGACCGCCACAGCAGTGGGGAGCGCCATGGCCGTTCAACGTCCGGAGGCCGACGACCTCCGCAGGATCGCCAGCGAGTTCCACTTCAGCATCTCCGACGAGCGCCTACCGGTCGTGCAGGCGCTGCTGGAGGGCTTCATCGGCCCCTACGACCGGCTCGACGAGCTGGACGAGCAGCTCGAGGAACCGCGCCACCCGCGCGACGGCGGCTCGCCGCCGCGCCCGGAGGAGAACCGGCTCGGCGCGTGGGCCTGGCGCGTCCGCATCGAGGGGGCGCCCTCCGGGCCGCTGCACGGCCGCACCGTCGCCGTCAAGGACAACGTGGCGGTCGCCGGGGTGCCGATGCACAACGGCACCGTGCTGCTGGACGGCTACGTGCCCGATGAGGACGCCACCGTGGTCCAGCGGGTGCTCGACGCCGGCGCGACCATCCTGGGCAAGTCGGTCTGCGAGAGCCTCTGCTTCTCGGGCGGCAGCCACACCGCCGACAGCGGGCCGGTGCGCAACCCCTACGACCCCAGCCGCAGCGCCGGCGGCTCCTCCAGCGGCTCGGCGGCGCTGGTGGCGGCCGGTGAGGTTGACCTGGCCATCGGCGGCGACCAGGGCGGCTCGGTGCGCATCCCGAGCTGCTGGAGCGGCATCTACGGGCTCAAGCCCACCTGGGGCCTGGTGCCCTACACCGGCGCCTTCCCGATCGAGCTGTCGCTCGACCACCTCGGGCCGATGGCCCGCTCGACCCGCGACGTCGCGCTGCTGCTCGGCGCGCTCGCCGGGCCGGACGGCCTCGACCCGCGCCAGCGCGCCGGCATGACCGGCGGCGACTACCTCGGCGAGCTGGGCGCCGGGGTGGACGGCATGCGCCTGGCGGTGGTGCGCGAGGGCTTCGGCATCGAGGGCCTGTCCGAGCAGGACGTGGACGAGGCCGTCGGCCAGGCCGCGCGCGCCTACACCAAGCTCGGCGCCAAGGTCGAGGAGGTCTCGATCCCCTGGCACCGCGACGCGATGCCGGTCTGGAACGCGGTGGCGCTGGAGGGGGCGACCGCCATCATGGTCGCCGGCTCCAGCATCGCCCACGGCGCCAAGGGGCACTACGCCACCGGCATGGTGGACGTCTTCGGCGCCAACCGGCGCGCCAACGGCGAGCGGCTCTCCGAGACGGTCAAGCTGACCGTGCTGGCGGGCCGCTGGATGGCCGAGGCGCACCACGGCCGCTACTACGCCAAGGCGCAGAACCTCGCGCGGGTCGCAGCCGGCGCCTACGACGCGGTGCTCGCCGAGCACGACCTGCTGGTGATGCCGACCCTGCCGCTCAAGGCCACCCCGATCCCCGCCGCCGACGCACCCCTGGAGGAGCAGGTCGCCCGGGCGCTGGAGATGATCCCCAACACCGCGCCGTTCGACGTCACCGGCCACCCGGCGATGAACGTGCCCTGCGCGATGTCGGAGGGGCTTCCGGTGGGGATGATGCTGGTCGGCCGCCACGGCGACGAGCGCACCATCCTGCGGGCCGCGCACGCCTACGAGACCGGGATCTGGAGCCCGCCGCCACCTGAGCCGACGCCCTGAGCCGGCTGTACTCCCTGGGGAGTAGCGACGATCGCTCCCGCGGAGCGATGCCGGCACCGCGACGGTGGCCTACGCTGCCCTCATGACCTGGCAAGAGGTGATCCCGAGGCCGCCGTCCGGCGGCCGGCGCGACCAGCGGCCCTGGCCCGACTGGCGCGCCGACGTGCTGCCGGCGGTGCTGATCGGCGCGGTCCAGCTGGCGGTCACCCACTTCGCCGGCCAGCATCAGCTCCACCGGCACCACCTCGACGCCATCGGCTACCTGCTGCTGGCCGTCGCGTCGTTCAGCCTGATCGGCCGGCGGCGCTGGCCGGTCGCCACGCTGGCGGTGACCTTCATAGCGACCTGGGGCTACCTGCTGCTCGACTACCCGCAGGGGCCGATCTGGCTGGCGCTGATCGTCGCCCTGTTCAACGCGATGATCCGGGGCTACCGGCTGTGGGCATGGGGCACGTTGGTGGTCGGCTACCCGCTGTTCCTCTGGCTGCCGTCGCTGATCGGCCGCGAGGAGCACCCGCCGAGCGCGGTCGGCGCGATCGGCGTCGCCGCCTGGCTGCTGGTGCTCGGCACGGTCGCCGAGATCGCCAGGATCCGGCGCGAGCGCGCCGTCGAGGCCGAGCGGATGCGCGCCGAGGAGGCGCGCCGCCGCGCCAGCGACGAGCGCCTGCGGATCGCCCAGGAGCTGCACGACGTGCTGGCGCACAACATCTCGCTGATCAACGTGCAGGCCGGAGTGGCGCTGCACCTGATCGACGAGCAGCCCGAGCAGGCGCGCACCGCCCTGGCCGCGATCAAGCAGGCCAGCAAGGAGGCGCTCGGCGAGCTGCGCTCGGTGCTCAGCATCCTGCGGCAGGTCGACGAGAACGCGCCCCGCGCGCCGGCGCCGAGCGTGGCGCGCCTCGACGTGCTGGTGTCGCGGGCGTCCGCCGCCGGGCTCGAGGTCCACACCGAGGTCTCCGGCACGCCGAGGACCCTGCCGACCGGTGTCGACCTGGCGGCGTTCCGGATCATCCAGGAGGCGCTCACCAACGTCACCCGGCACGCCGGCAAGGCGACGGCCACCATCCGGGTGGGCTACGGTGAGCGCGACCTGACCGTGCAGGTCGAGGACGACGGCAACGGCTCGGGCCAGGGGGGCACCTCCGGCGGCGGCAACGGCATCCCAGGGATGCGCGAACGGGCCAGCGCGCTCGGCGGCGAGCTGGAGGCCGGGCCGCGGCCGGGCGGCGGCTTCCGGGTGCGGGCCAGGCTGCCGCTGAACGACGCCAAGCTGGAGGGAGCATCGTGAGCTCGGACGACGGGGACCGCACCATCCGGGTGCTGCTGGCGGACGACCAGGTCCTGGTCCGGGCGGGGTTCCGCTCGCTGCTCGACGCCCAGCCGGGCATCGAGGTGGTCGGCGAGGCCAGCGACGGCGAGGAGGCCGTGCGCCTGACCCGCAGCCTGGTGCCCGACGTGGTGCTGATGGACATCCGCATGCCGGGCGTGGACGGCCTGGAGGCCACCCGCCAGATCGCCGCCGACGAGCGGCTGCACGACGTCAAGATCGTCATCCTCACCACCTTCGACCTGGACGAGTACGTCTTCGAGGCGCTGCGGGTCGGCGCCAGCGGCTTCCTGGTCAAGGACACCGAGCCGGTCGCGCTGATCCAGGGCGTCCGGGCGGTCGCGCAGGGCGACGCGCTGCTGTCGCCGGGGGTGACCCGACGGCTGATCGCCGAGTTCGCCGCCCGCGCCAAGGAGCCGCTGCCGACCATGGAGCTCGACTCGCTGACCGACCGGGAGCGCGAGGTCATGGGCCTGGTCGCCGCCGGCCTGTCGAACGAGCAGATCGCCGAGCGCCTGGTGGTCAGCCCGGCGACCGCCAAGACCCACGTCAGCCGCGCGATGGTCAAGCTGAACGCCCGCGACCGCGCGCAGCTGGTGGTGTTCGCCTACGAGTCCGGCCTGGTCCGGCCCGGGTGGCTCGACTGAGCCGCTCCGGCGGCCAGCCCGCCCGGCCGCCCTGATCCCGGCTCGCCTACGCCCCGCGCGGTACGCGCGCCCGCCCGCCTGCTCCCCGCGGGCGAGGCGCACACCCGCCCCCGGGACGACGACGCGGAGCGGCGGAATCGGGGAGGATCCAAGCCGAACCGTCCGACACCGAAACGAACCGACGGAGGTCACCAACCGTGAGCAGGACCGTCACCATCGCACGAGGCCTCGTGCGGGCAGCGTTCGTCGTCCAGATCGTGCTGGGCGTGATCTTCTGGACCGGCAACGCCCTGGGGCTCAAGAACCTGCACATGCTGATCGGCTTCATCCTGGTGCTGGCGCTGGAGACCATCGTGGTGGCCGCCGCCCGCCGGGGCATGGAGGTGGGCCTGGTGATCCTCGCCGCCGTCTGGGGTGTGGTCACGGTGCTGCTCGGCCTCACCCAGGAGAGCATCCTGGTCGGCTCCGCCCACTGGGTGATCCGGGTCCTGCACCTGCTCGTCGGCATCGGCGCCATCGGCCTCTCCGAAGCTCTCGCCGGCCGCATCCAGTCCGGCGCCACCCGCGAGCCGCGCCTGTCCTCCTGAGGCCGGCCGCCCGGAGGCGGGCCGCTTCGGCGGTCAGGAGGCGGTGGCGGTGCCGTCCTCCGGGGGGTCGGGGACGGGGATGCCGTGCTGCTGGAGGAGGGCACGGAGGTGGGCGACCTCGGCGCGGAGGTGGGTGACCTCGTCGACCTCGAGGGCGGCGAGGACGCGGCGGACCTGGTCGAGGCCGCCGGTCAGGGTGACCAGGATCTCGGCGGCGAGGCCCTTGCCCTCGGCGAGCAGGGCCATGAGCAGGTGCTCGCAGCGGACGGCGGGCTGGCCGCGCCGCAGCGCCTCGCGGGTGGCCAGCTCGAGGACCTTCTTGACCCGCGGCGCGAACGCCACCGGCCGCTCCCCGGCGGTGGCCGGTCCGCGCCCGACGATGCGCTCGATCTCGGCGCGCACGGCGCCGGGGCTGACGTGCAGGCGCTCCAGCGCCCTGGCGGCAAGCTCCTCGGGCTGCGCGAGCAGGCCGAGGAGCAGGTGCTCGGTGCCGATGTGGCTCTGGCCGAGCTTGCGCGCCTCCTCCTGTGCGATGACCACCACGCGCCGCGCCGGCGAGGTGAAGCGCACCAGCCGCTCCTGGAGGCCGCCGCCGCGGCGGCGCCGCAGCTCGCGGGCGGCGCGGACGATGGCGCCCTCCCAGCCGCCGGCCGGCTCGGCCGGCAGGAGCCTGGCGGTGAGCCAGCCACAGACCTCGGCCGGGCCCATCAGGCCGGCGGCGACCTGGGCGAGCAGCTCGGTGGTGGTCTCCGGCTCCAGCTCCACCTGGCGTCCGTTGAGGCCCAGCACCTGCGTGGCCGCCAGCAGCGCGACCGGCCCGTTGTCCCGCGCCAGCGGGCCGCGACGCACCAGCTCGACCAGCAGGACCGCCGCGACGCGCTCCGGCCGGGCGTCCGGTGCGGCCGCAGCCTCGCGGGCGGCGGCCAGGGCGGCGTCGGCCGCCTCGAGGTCGAGCAGCTCCAGCGCGGCGTCGCTGTCCAGCTCGAGCGCGCGCCCGGCGATGGTCACCAGGTCGGCCAGGTCCAGCGTTCTCATCGCTCACCGTCCCGCAGGGCCTTGAGGACGCGGCGGTGGCGGGCGAGGTTGTCCTCCAGCAGCTCGAGGAAGCGCTCGTCCTTGCGCCGGGCCTCCACCAGCTCGCGGATGGCCTCGCGGACCACCTCGGACACCGGGCGGCCCTCGACCTCGGCGATCACCTGGAGCCGCTCGGCCAGCTCCAGGTCGAGCCGCAGCACCATGTTCTTGGTCTCGCGTGCCATAGTGATATCACGATATCAGAGTATCGTGATCACGCCAAGCGGCTGGCCTCGCGGAGCTGTGCGGCGGTCTCCTCCGGCAGCGTGTCGTTGACGAAGGTGCCGGCGCCGAGCTCCACGCCGGCCACGTACTTGAGCCGGTCGGGGCGGCGGTGCGGCGGGTAGAGCTCGATGTGGACGTGCGCGTCGGGCCAGTCGCCGCCGTCGGTCGGCGCCTGGTGGATGGCCATCACGTAGGGCGTCGAGAAGCCGAAATGCCGGTCGTAGGTGCGCACCGCCTCGAGCAGCGCCGCGGCCAGGGCGTCGCGCTGGGCGGCGTCCAGCTCGGCCAGCGAGCCGGCGTGGCCCTCCGGGTACAGGTGCAGCTCGTAGGGCCACCGCGCGGCGTCGGGCACGAACCCCACCACGCCGTCGTGGTCGAGCACCATGCGCTCGCCGGCGCGCTCGGAGCGCACCAGGTCGCAGTGCAGGCAGCGGCCGGTCGCGCGCCGGTGGGCCGCGCCCTGCGCCAGCTCGGTGGCGGCCACCGGCGGGACGAACGGCATCGCGTAGATCTGGCCATGCGGGTGGTGCAGCGTCACCCCCATGACCTCGCCCTTGTTCTCGAAGACATAGACGTAGGCGACCTCGGGCCGGGCGCCGAGCTCAAGGTAGCGCTCGGCCCACACGTCCACCAGCAGCCGCACCCGGCGACGGTCGAGATCGGCCAGGGTGGCGTCGTGCTCGGGCGTGTAGACCACCACCTCGCAGCCGGTGGTCGCCGGGCGGACCGGCCGGCCGTCGGGGTGGCGGTCGGGGCCGAGCGCCGGAAAGCGGTTCTCGAACACCACCACCTCGAAGTCCTCGAGCGGCACCTCGCTGTCGCCACCGGGGCCGCTGGGGCACAGCGGGCACGAGTCGGTCGGCAGGAAGGTGCGGTCGTTGCGCTCGGTCGCGAACGCCACCCACTCGTTGCGCAGCCGGCTGAAGCGCAGCTCAGGCATCGGAGGCTCTCCGGTAGGCGAGCAGGTAGCGGCCGTCGGGCAGCTCGTGCTCGTCGTGCGGCGGCCGCGGTGCGGCGGTCGGGCGCGCGGCCTGCTCCTGCTCCAGCGGCTGTGCGGCGACCGGGCGCCGGGTCTGTGCCTGCTCGGACTCGACCGGCATCCGTCAGTCCTCCTCCGGCTCGACCATGACCAGCTCGCCGACGCGCGCCGCCAGCGCCTCGCAGGCCTCCGGCTCCAGGCCCGTGTCGGTGATCAGCACCGACGCCTGGTCCAGCGAGGCGATGGTGGACAGCCCGACCACGCCCCACTTGGTGTGGTCGGCCAGCACCACCAGGCGGCGCGCGGCCGCCAGCACCGCCCGGTTGGTCTCCGCCTCAAGCAGGTTGGGCGAGGTGAAGCCGGCCTCGGGGTCGATGCCGTGCACGCCCATGAAGGCCCAGTCGACGTGCAGCGAGCGGATCGCCCGCACCGCCACCGGCCCGACCAGCGCGTCGGACGGCGTGCGCACCCCCCCGCTGAGCACCACCGTCTGGTCCGGCCGGCCGCCCATGTCGAACGCCTCGGCCACCGGCAGCGAGTTGGTCACCACGGTCAGCTCGGGGACCCGGGTGAGCTGCCGGGCGAGCGCGTGGGTGGTGGTCCCCGCGGTCACCGCCACCGCGCTGCCGGGCGTCACCAGCTCGGCCGCGCGCCGGGCGATCGCGTCCTTGGCGGGCCGCTCGCGGCGGGACTTGGCCTGGAACCCCGGCTCGTCGGTGCTGCCGGTGCGCGGCAGCGTGGCGCCGCCGTGGACCTTCTTGACCAGGCCGCGCCGCGCCAGGGCGTCGAGGTCGCGCCGCACCGTCATGTCCGAGACGCCCAGCAGCTCGGTCAGCTCGCTGACGCGCGCGCCGCCGTTGCGGGCAACCTCGCTGAGGATGCGCTCCTGCCGCTGCGCGGGCAGGTTGCTCACCAACCCCGCTCGCGCAGGGGACGACAGAATCGAACTTGGATTCATCAGAACTCAACATATCACCACAGCTCGTCCGAAGCCCGCCGGGCTGCCATCATCGGGAACCAACCGTCGACGTCAGGAGCCGCAGCCAATGGCCAGAGTGCTCGTCACCCGCCAGCTTCCGCCCGGTGGCCTGGACCCGCTGCAGGGGCACGAGCTCCTCCAGCGCGACGGCGACCAGCCGCTCAGCCACCAGGAGCTGGTGGAGGCGGCGGCCGGGGTGGAGGCGATCGTCTGCCTGCTGACCGACCGGATCGACCAGGAGGTGCTCAGCGCCGGGCCGAACCTCAAGGCGGTCGGCAACGTGGCGGTCGGCTACGACAACGTCGACGTGGCGGCCGCCGAGCGCGCCGGGGTGGCGGTGTGCAACACCCCGGGCGTGCTCGACGAGACCACCGCGGACGTGGCCTTCGGGCTGATCCTGGCGGCCTCCCGGCGGTTCAGCGAGGCCGAACGGGACCTGCGCGCGGGGCGCTGGCACGGCTGGGGCATCAATCAGTACCTGGGGCACGACGTCCACGGCGCGACCCTGGGCCTGGTGGGCTACGGCCGCATCGGCCGGGCGGTCGGCCGCCGCGGCGAGGGCTTCGGCATGCGGGTGCTGCACCACACCCGCAGGCCGACCGGGGAGCCCGGGCACGTCGCCGGCCTGGACGAGCTGCTGGCCGAGGCGGACGTGGTCAGCCTGCACGTGCCGCTGTCGGAGGACACCAGGCACCTGATCGGCCGCCGCGAGCTGGCGCTGATGAAGCCCACCGCGGTGCTGGTGAACACCGCCCGCGGCCCGGTGGTCGACTCCGACGCGCTCGCCGAGGCGCTCGAGAACGACCGCATCTTCGCCGCCGGCCTGGACGTCTACGAGGACGAGCCGCAGGTGCCGCCGAGGCTGCTGGCCGCGCCCCGCACCGTGCTGCTGCCGCACGTGGGCAGCGGCTCGCTGGCCACCCGCACTGCCATGGCCCGCATGGCCGCCGACTGCGTCCGGGCCATCCTCGCCGGCGAACGCCCACCCAACCTCGTCACCCGATCGGGTTGAGCGGCCTCAGCCCTCCCAGGCACTCATCGGCGGGCAGGTGCACACCAGGTTGCGGTCGCCGTAGGCGCCCTGGATGCGGCGCACCGGCGGCCAGTACTTGTCCTGGCGCAGGCTGGAGACCGGGTAGGCGGCCTGCTCGCGGCTGTAGCCGTGCGACCACTTCCCCGCCAGCAGGTCGGCGGTGTGCGGGGCGCCCCGCAGCGGGTTGTCCTCGCGGTCGAGCTCGCCGGCTGCCACGCGGCCGATCTCGTTGCGGATGGCGATCATCGCCTCGCAGAAGCGGTCCAGCTCGGCCATGCTCTCGGACTCGGTCGGCTCGACCATCAGCGTGCCGGCCACCGGGAACGACATGGTCGGCGCATGGAAGCCGTAGTCGATCAGCCGCTTGGCCACGTCCTCGGCGGTGACGCCGCTCTCCTTGGTGATGCGGCGCAGGTCCAGGATGCACTCGTGCGCCACCAGCCCCTTGCGCCCGGTGTAGAGCACCGGGTAGTGCGGGGCCAGCCGCCGGGCGACGTAGTTGGCGCCGAGGATGGCGACCTCGCTGGCGCGACGCAGCCCGTCGGCACCCATCAGCCGCACGTAGGCCCAGGAGATCGGCAGGATGCCGGCGGAGCCCCAGGGCGCCTCGGCGATCGGCCCGACACCGCTGGCCGGCCCCGCCTCGGAACGCAGCGGGTGGTTCGGCAGGAAGGGCGCGAGGTGCTCGCGCACCGCCACCGGCCCGACGCCGGGACCGCCGCCGCCGTGCGGGATGCAGAAGGTCTTGTGGAGGTTGAGGTGCGACACGTCCGCCCCGAAGCGGCCGGGCTTGGCCAGGCCGACCAGCGCGTTCAGGTTGGCGCCGTCGACGTAGACCTGGCCGCCGGCCTGGTGGACGGCGTCGCACAGCTCGGTGATCGCCGGCTCGAACACCCCGTGCGTGGACGGGTAGGTGACCATCAGCACGGCCAGCCGCTCCCGGTGGGCGTCGATCTTGGCGCGCAGGTCGTCGAGGTCGACGTTGCCCGCCTCGTCGCAGGCCACCACCACCACCTGGAGGCCGGCCATGGAGGCGCTGGCGGCGTTGGTGCCGTGCGCCGACGACGGGATCAGGCAGATGTCGCGCCGCTCGCCGCGGCTGGCATGGTAGGCGCGGATCGCCAGCAGGCCCGCCAGCTCGCCCTGGGAGCCGGCGTTGGGCTGCAGGGACACGCGGTCGTAGCCGGTGATCTCGACCAGCCAGCCCTCCAGCTGGTCGATCAGCCGGCGGTAGCCCTCCGCCTGGTCGAGCGGGGCGAACGGGTGCAGCGAAGCGAACCCCGGCCAGGTGATCGGCTCCATCTCGGCGGCCGCGTTGAGCTTCATGGTGCAGGAGCCCAGCGGGATCATCGAGCGGTCCAGCGCGATGTCGCGGTCCGCCAGGCGGCGCAGGTAGCGCAGCATGGCGGTCTCGGAGCGGAAGCGGTGGAACACCGGGTGGGTGAGGAACGCGCTGGTGCGGGCCAGCTCGGCCGGCAGCGCGTCCGGGGTGGCCTCGTCGAGCCGGTCGATCGCGCCGGCGTCGGGGAACCCGCTGCCGTCCTTGCCGGTCGCGGCCGCGAACGCGCGCCAGACCGCCTCCAGGTGCTCGCGCCTGGTGACCTCGTCGGTCGAGACGCCGACGTGGTCGGGGTCCACCAGCCGGAGGTTGACGCCGAGCTCGGCGGCCTCGGCGACCACCGCCTCGGCGCGCCCCGGCACGTGGGCCAGCACGGTGTCGAAGAAGCGGTCGTGGGCCAGCTCGACACCGCCGGCGCGGAGGCCCGCCGCCAGCACCGCCGCGTAGCGGTGGACCCGCCGGGCGATCGCCGCCAGCCCCTCGGGGCCGTGGTAGACGGCGTACATGCTGGCCACGATCGCCGGCAGCGACTGCGCCGTGCAGATGTTGCTGGTCGCCCGCTCGCGGCGGATGTGCTGCTCGCGGGTCTGCAGCGCCAGCCGGTACGCGGTGCGGCCGTCGACGTCGATCGAGGCGCCCACCAGCCGGCCAGGGAGCTGCCGCTCGAGGCCCTTGCGGACCGCCATGAAGCCGGCGTGGGGGCCGCCGAACCACAGCGGCACGCCGAAGCGCTGGCTGGAGCCGACCGCGACGTCGGCGCCCTGCTCGCCGGGCGGCTTCAGCAGGGTGAGCGCCAGCGGGTCGGCGGCGATCGCCACCAGCGCGCCCTGGCCGTGGGCGGACTCGATCAGCCCGCCGAGGTCGCGCACGGCGCCGCTGGAGCCGGGGTACTGCGCCAGCACGCCGAACAGCGGGACCTCGGGCAGGCCGTCGGACAGGTCGGCCACCACCACCTCGACCCCCAGCGGCTCGGCGCGGGCGCGGACCACCTCGATGGTCTGCGGGTGGCAGTCGGCGTCGACCACGAAGGCGCCGTCCCTGCCGGCGGCGCGGTGGCACAGCGCCATCGCCTCGGCCGCGGCGGTCGCCTCGTCGAGCAGCGAGGCGTTGGCGATGTCCAGCCCGGTCAGGTCGGTGACCATCGTCTGGAAGTTCAGCAGCGCCTCCAGCCGGCCCTGGGAGATCTCCGGCTGGTAGGGCGTGTAGGAGGTGTACCAGCCCGGGTTCTCGACCACCTGGCGCCGGATCACCGGCGGCGTGACGGTGTCCGAGTACCCCAGGCCGATCATCGAGGTCAGCAGCCGGTTGCTGGCGGCGAGCTCGCGCAGCTCGGCGAGCGCCTCGGCCTCGCTGGCGGCCGGCGGCAGGTCCAGCGGCGCGAAGGCCTTGATGGTCTCGGGAATGGCGTCGGCGACCAGCTCGGCCAGCGAGCCGTAGCCGACCACGGCGAGCATCTTCGCCTGCTCGTCGGCGGACGGTCCGATGTGGCGCTCAGCGAACGGCGAGGCCTGCTCGAGCTGGGCCAGTGGCAAGCGATCGGTCATGGTGGAGGCTCCTCGGTTCCGCGCCATCGAGACGCGCTTGGTCAGCCTCCCCCTCTGTCCTTGGCACCTGAGAGCTTCGCCAGCGCCGCTTCCGGAGCTGACTTGCACCTTCGGTGAGGCGGCGACCCCTGCGCAATCCGCCTGCTTTCCAGAGTTGCCTCGCCCTGGCGGTCACTGGTGCCTGAGAGGTTCCGGGGAGCGTTGCCCCTTCGGCGCCCCGAGCTGGCCGCGCGGAGACTCTCCCGCCTGGGGTCGACAGCGACGCCAAGGTAGTGCCGATCGCACGGGGGGTCAAGGCGACCGGAGGATTCAGCGGCGGCCGGCCGCCAGGCCGGTGAGCTGGTCGGAGAGCTCGCGCAGCCGCCGCCGCGCCGAGGGGTCGGCCGCCTGCGGGTCAGGCCGAGCCTCGCGCATGCCGTTGAAGTAGCGACCACTGACCTCGTCCAGCTCGGGCGAGGTCACCAGCCGCATGGTCGCCTCCACGCCCTGCCCGAGGGTGCTGACCGGGTCGACCCCGCCGGCCAGCACGATCTTGGTCGGCATGAAGGTGGCCGGGTGCAGCACGTTGGCGGTCACCCCGGTGCCGCGCAACTCCTCGGCCAGGTCGATGGTGAACATGATCTGCGCGAGCTTGCTCTGGCCGTAGGCCTGCCCGCCGCTGTAGGAGCGCTCCAGCATCACGTCGCCGAAGTCGATCGGCGCCTGCCCGGCCGAGCTGACGTTCACGATCCTGGCCGGCGTCGAGGCCTCGAGCTTGGGCAGCAGCGACCGGGTCAGCAGGTAATGCGCCAGGTAGTTGACCTGAAAGCGCAGCTCGTAGCCGTCGCGGCTGAGCGAACGGCCGCCGCCGGGCAGGTTCGTCCCGATGCCGGCGTTGTTGACCAGGACGTCCACCCGGTCGATCTCTGACTCGATCCTGCCGGCGAGCGCGCGCACCTCGTCCAGCGAGGCGAAGTCCGCGCGGAACCAGCGCAGCCGCTGGCTGCCGGTGCGCTCGCGCAGCTCGCGGATGGTCGCCTCGCCCTTGGCGTCGTCGCGTCCGTGCAGCGCCACGGCGGCGCCGGCGGCGGCGAGCTCGGTGGCCAGCGCCCTGCCGAGGCCGTCGGTGGCGCCGGTGATCACGATGGTCTGCTCAGCAAGTGGTCGCATCATGCCCCCAGGGGTAGCACAGGGCGGAAGCGGCGCGCACTCCGGCGGAGGACGGCGCTCAGCCCCGGCCGGCGCGGGTGGTGGCGCGGCCGAAGGGGCAGAGGTCCAGCAGCACGCAGGAGCGGCAGCGCGGCCGCTGCGCCTTGCAGACGGTCCGCCCGTGGGTCACCAGCGCGACGTGGAGGTCGTAGCGGATGTCGGCGGGGACCAGCCCGCCGAGGATCTGGTGGGCGCGCTCGGCGGTCGCGCCCGGCGGGATCCAGCCGAGCCGGGCGGTGACCCGGTGGACGTGCGTGTCGATCGGGAAGGCCGCCCGGCCCATGGAGAACACCAGCACGCAGGCCGCCGTCTTGGGCCCCACCCCGGGCAGCGAGGTGAGGTACGCCTCCACCTCGGAGTCGGCGAGCGGCTCCAGGGCGCCCAGGTCGATGCCGCCCTCGCGCCGCTCGATCTCGGCCAGGATCCGCTGGATGCGCGGGGCCTTCTGGTTGGCGATGCCGCCGGCGCGGATGGCCGCCGCCACCTCCGCGGTGGGCGCGTCGGCCACCTCCTCCCAGCTCGGGAAGCGCCGCTTCAGGCTGGCGAACGCCCGCGCGGAGTTGACGTCCGAGGTGTGCTGCGACAGCACCGTGGCGACCAGCTCGTCGACCGGCGGCAGCCGCAGCTTGCCCTCGAACGGGCCCTGCTGGCGGCGCAGGCGCCGCTGCACCGCCCGGATGCGCCGCACGTCCGGAGGGGCTTGCCAGGTCACAGCGCCACCGTGGCCGGCAGCCGCGGCCCGGCGATCCGCCGCTCACCGTCGAGGCCTCGCACCCGCCGGTGGACCTCCAGGGGGACCCGGCGGCCGGTCAGGGCGCGCAGCGCCAGCACGGCGGCGCCGGCGGCGCCGTCGGTGGCCAGCTCCGGCGGCCGGCCGACACGTGCCAGCAGGACGGCGTGGACCGCCGACGACAGCGGGCCCGGCGCCAGCAGCATGCCGCCGGCGAGCACCACGCCGCCGTGCGCCGGCGGGCCGGCCCGCAGCAGCACCTCCGCGGTGGACAGCAGCAGCGCGGCGGCGCGGTCGACGATCGCCTTGGCGACCTCGTCGCCGCAGGCGGCCGCGGTGAGCGCCAGCGGCGCCAGTTCCGCCAGCGCCACCGGCGGCCGGCGGTAGACCACCTCCTTGACGCGCCTGGCCGAGATGAGGTCGACATCAGGCCGCTCCACCCCCAGCGCCCGCAGCACGGGCCGGGTCAGCGCGGTGGGGCGGCCGCGTCCGTCGAGGTGGGCCAGGCAGGCGCGCAGCGACTCGCGGCCGAGCCAGAACCCGGAGCCGTCGTCGCCGAGCAGCCAGCCGTGGCCGTCGACGTGGCGGACCACGCGGGCGTCGCGGACCTCGGCTGCGGCCGCTCCGGTTCCAGCCACCAAAACAATCCCGTTCTCCGCCGGGGTGCCCGCGGCGAACGCGGCCTCCAGGTCGGAGACGATCTGGAAGGGGCAGCCCAGCCCCAGGTCGCGCCAGCACCCGCGCAGCGCGGCGGACAGCTCCCCGAGACGGGCGCCAGCCCCGGCCACGCCGAGCACGGCATAGTGGAGGAGGGTTCTGTCCAGGCCGAACAACGCCGACTCCAGCCCGGCGCGCAGGCTGCGGACGCAGCTGTCGAGCCCGCACGAGACGGGGTTGCCGCCACCACTCGTCGCGGCGGCCACGCGCGCTCCAGCCACGCTGGCCACCAGCACCCGAGTGGTGGACCCGCCGGCGTCGACGCCGACCACGAGGGGGGGATCGTGTTCCACAGGGCGGAAGATAACGGGCCTCTCCCATCCGGGACAATTCGACTCGACGGACCACGACCGCGCTGATCGTGGTATTGATGGCCGATGGGCCCCAATGACCGTCGCGCCGCGGAGCGCCTCGACCGTGACGACCCGCTCGCCGGGCTGCGGGAGCAGTTCGTGATCGACGATCCCGACCTGCTCTACCTCGACGGCAACTCGCTGGGGCGCCTGCCGCGCCGCTCGATCGCGCGGCTGCGCGAGGTGGTCGAGCGCGAGTGGGGCGAGCGCCTGATCCGCTCCTGGAACGAGGGCTGGATGGACCTGCCGGCGCGCGCCGGCGACCTGCTCGGCGAGCACCTGCTGGGGGCGGCGCCCGGCCAGGTGGCGGTGTCGGACTCGACCAGCGTGAACCTCTACAAGCTGGCCGCGGCGGCGCTGGACGCCAACCCGGGGCGCGAGCTGATCGTCTCCGACCGCCACAACTTCCCCACCGACCGCTACGTGCTGGAGGGCCTTGCGGCGGAGCGCGGCCGGCGCCTGGAGCTGGTGGAGTTCGACGAGCTGGAGGGCCCCACCCCCGCGGCGATCGAGCGGGTGGTCGACCGGCGTACCGCGCTGCTCTGCCTGTCGCACGTCGACTACCGCTCCGGCGCGCTGGCGGACATGGCGGCGATCGACGCGGTCGCCAGGCGGGCCGGCGCGATGACCCTGTGGGACCTGTGCCACTCGGCGGGCGCGGTGCCGGTCGAGCTGGACGCCGCCGGCGCCGACCTGGCGGTCGGCTGCACGTACAAGTACCTCAACGCCGGCCCGGGCGCGCCGGCCTTCCTGTACGTGCGGCGCGAGCACCAGGCGCGGCTGCGCCAGCCGATCTGGGGCTGGTTCGGGCAGCGGGAGCAGTTCTCCATGGGCCAAGGCTACGACCCCGCCCCGGACGTGTCGCGCTTCCTGGTGGGCACGCCGTTCGTGCCGGGCGTCGCACTGGTCGAGGAGGGCGCGGCGCTGCTGGCGGAGGCGGGCATCGAGCGCCTGCGCGCCAAGGGGATCGCGCTGACCGAGCTGATCGTGGCGCTGCACGACGAGTGGCTGGCGCCGCTGGGCTTCGGCCTCGCCAGCCCGCGCGACCCCGCGCTGCGCGGCTCGCATGTGGCGCTCGCCCATCCGGACGGCTACCGCATCAGCCAGGCGCTGATCTTCCGCGCCCGGGTGATCCCCGACTTCCGGCCACCCGACCGCATCCGGCTCGGGCCGGCGCCGGCGACCACCCGCTTCGTGGACGTCTGGGACGCCATGGACCGCTTGCGAGGGCTGGTCGCCGACGGCGCGCACCTGTCCCTCGATCCAACCCGCGCGAGGGTCACGTAGAGCGCCGGCATGTATAGGTGCCGCGCGGCCTCCGGGTGCACTGGCGCAGCCTCAGCAAGCTCGTCGGCCTCGGCACGCAGGGCCCGCCCGCTCGGCGGCGGAGGGCCGGTGCTTCCCGGGCCCGCCGACCGCCGGGCGCGATCCCGCCCCGGGCCGCGCGCCGGCCAGCTGGGTGGCCTCGGCGCCGCCGGTCTTGCCGGAGGTCTTGCCGGGGCGTTGGCTGCTGGGCACGGCTCCTCCGGACGGTGCTCTGTGGGCTGCGCCGGGCAAAAGGAGTGAAGGCGCTCTGAGGAAGGTTATCGGCAAACAACGGAAAACCGGATGAGGCCATGAACGGTTGGGGACGGCGGCGGCTCAGCGGCCGAACCTGCGCAGGCGCAGGGAGTTCGACACCACGCTGACGCTCGACAGGGCCACGGCGGCGCCCGCGATCATCGGGTTGAGCAGGCCGAAGGCGGCCAGCGGGAGGGCGGCCAGGTTGTAGGCGAACGCCCAGCCGAGGTTCTGGCGGATGATCCTGTCGGTCCGCCGCGACAGCTCGATGGCGGTGGCCACCCCGTCCAGTCGGCGCGCGCCAGCGCGGGAGCGTCGTTGATGCCGTCGCCGACCATCGCGACCACCCGGCCCTCGCCCTGGAGCCGGGCGATCT
>DASVXQ010000535.1:0-1679 GCA_036392615.1 Actinomycetes bacterium
CCGGGCGTCCGCGCTGGCACGGGCAAGGAAGCTCGTTGGAGTGGACACGCGCCGATTCTATCGGCCTCGCCCTGCGCGCTCGATGGCGGCACGGAATCTGTGGATAACGTCGATCCGCGGCTATCGCGGCGTCGGCAGGCCATGCCCGGAGGCGGCCCACGACGCCGGGGCGGACCTGGCCGGCGGCAGCGCCAGGCGGAAGGCGGTGCCGTCGCGGCCGTACTCGCGCCCGGACTCCGCGCGCACCGCGACGCCCATCGCGTCGCACAGCGCCTTGACGATCGCCAGCCCCAGACCGGAGCCGACCGTGCGGGTGCCCCGGTAGCGCGACCAGAGGTAGCCGCGGTCGAAGGCGCGCGGCAGGTCCTCGGCGGCGATGCCCGGGCCGCGGTCGACCACCGCCACCTCGACCCACCCGCCGTTCAGCGGGCGCGCCGCGACCAGCACCGGCGCCCCGGAGGGGCTCGACCGGATGGCATTGTCGAGCAGGTTGTCCAGCACCTGGCGCAGCCTGCCGGGGTCGAAGTGGGCCGGCAGCGGCTGCTCCGGGACCCGCAGCTCCACGCTCACGCCCTGCGCACGGGCGCGCTCCGCCGACACCGCGACGGCCTCGCGCAGCACGGTCGAGACGTCGGCGTCGACCGGACTGACGGCGAACTGCCCGCGGCCCAGCCGGGCGAGGTCGATCAGGTCCTGGACCAGCCGCGCCAGACGCAGCGTTTCCTCGTGGATGCGCTCCAGCGTGCGCTGGCGCGCCGGCGGGTCGGACACGGTCCCGTCCAGCAGCGCCTCGCTGTATCCCTGGACAGCCGTGAGCGGCGTCTTCAGCTCATGGCTCACGCTGGCCAGGAAGGCGCGCTGCTCGCCCTGGCTCTGCTCCAGGTCCGCGGCCATCTCGTTGAACGCTGTCCCGACCTCGGCGACCTCGTCGTCCCCGTCGACCTGGACACGGGTCGCCAGCTGCCCGGCGCCGAGCTGGCGCGCCGCGCCCGCGAGCCGTCGCAGCGGCGCGGTGAGCCGGCCGGCCAGCAGCCACCCCACCACCGCGGCGATGCCCATCGCCAGGCCGGTGCCGAGCAGCAGCCGCCACGCCACCCCACCGACCAGCCCGATCCCGAGGCCGCCGGCGGAATGGGTCAGCAGCACGCCGTCGTACCGCTCGCCCCGCGCGTCCTGGAGCGGCTGCTGCAGCGGCGCGACCGCGTAGACCACGCTGCCGCGGCTGCCGGTCCTGACCGCCCCGCCGTCGAGCTCGCTGCGCAGGTCCACGTCGGGCGGCGGAGCGACCGGCGCGTTCAGCCGGCCGCGCAACGGCCGGCAGGTCACCGCCTGCGGCGTGCCGTCCGCGCTCACCAGGTACAGCTCCGTCTGCACCGCCCGCAGGGACGCCAGCGTGATGCAGGGAGGCGGGCCGCCGCCGATTCCCGAAGCGACCTCGGCCTGGTCCTGGAGCTGCCGCTCGAGCCCGTTGACCGACGCGAGCCGCAGCAGCGACAGGGTCACGATCCCGACGATCAGCGCCGCCAGCGCGGCCACGCCCACGAACGACCACAGCAGGCGGCCGCGCAACGACCCGCGCCGCCAGCCGGCGACTCCCAGCGCGAGGCCGTCGCCGCTCGGCGTCTCGACGACGTGCGCCGGCGGGTCGCGCGGCGGTGGCGCCGCAGAGGTGCTCGACG
>DASVXQ010000536.1:0-2220 GCA_036392615.1 Actinomycetes bacterium
CCGCCGCCGCTGCCGCTGGCCCGCCAGCGCGTCGTGCAGGCCCACGTCGATCAGCAGCAGGTGCGGCTGCCGGCCGGCTCGGGCGGCCAGCCGCGCCAGCAGCCGGCGCATCCAGGCGCGCGTGCCGGGCTCGTGCACCACCAGCCCGTCGCGCCGGCGCAGCGCGGCCAGCACGTTCAGGTAGTGGCGCGCGTGCACCAGCGGCCGCCACAGCCGGTAGGGCAGCCGGCCGAGCCGCCGCAGGTACGCCTGGCGGACGTGCTCGGGGTCCAGCACCAGCGAGCCGGAGGTGTCGGCCCGCGCCAGCATGGTGGTCTTGCCGGCGCCCGGCACGCCGGCGACCAGCAGCAGCGCGCGTGGCGGCAGGCGCAGCACGCCCGCGCCGGGCCGCGCGGCGGCGGAGGGCTCCAGGATGGCGTCCATGCCAGCCAGTCTGGCCGGGCGGACGCAAAGGCCGCGTAAAGCGGCTCCCGGCGGCCCTGACCGGCCCGCCTAGGCGGTTGGCTCCTCGGCCTGGGCGCCGAGCACATCCAGCAGCAGCGCGGCCGTCCAGCTGAAGTCGTCGCTGCCGTAGCCCTGGGCGGTGAACGGGTCGTAGTACTCGCGGAAGCCGGAGCGCTCGACCAGCCCGATCATGCTGCCCTCGATCTCGGCGGCGAGCTTGCGCTCGCCGTGCTGCCGCAGCCCGCGCCAGACCAGCCAGTCGGTGTTGATCCACACCGGCCCGCGCCAGTAGCGGCGCCGGCTGAAGTCGGCGCTCTCCAGGTCGTAGCTGGGGATCAGGTAGTGCTCCACCTCGCCGAGGGGGTCGAAGTGCGGCGAGCGCAGCTCCGCGACGATGGCCTCGACCATCGCCTCGGGCAGCGCCGGGTCGAGCAGCGGGCTGGCGGCGTCGACCGAGGCCTTGTGGATGCGGCGGCGGGTGCGCGCGTCGTGCGCGAAGAAGCGCTTGCGCTGCGGGTCCCAGAGCCGGCCGACGATGCCGTCGCGGATGCGCCCGGCGGCCGCCAGGTGCGGGCCCTCCTCGGCGCCGACCAGCCGGGCGATCTCCGCCAGCGCCAGCTCCGACCACAGGTAGATGGCGTTGAACTGTGGCGGCTCGATGCAGAACAACTGCTCGGCGACCATCGCGCGGTCGTCGTAGCGCCGCTCCCGGTAGGTCATCGCCAGGTAGACGTAGCGCTGGTAGGCATGATTGGTGGGGCGGTCGGCGGCGTTGGCGTGGTGCAGGTCGCGGCGCTGGTAGCTGGGCAGCGCGCCGGGCGGGATCTCCAGGTGGTCGAGCTCCGAGTCCCACAGCGGCGAGTTGTCCTGGCCCGACTCCCAGGGGTGCACGATGGCCGCCAGCCCGTGGCCGTCGGGGTCCCGGTTGGTCGCCAGGTGGGCGTGCTGGGCGGCGAGCTTGGGGTACATGCGCCGCAGGAACTCGAGCGCCTCGCGCCGGTCGCCGGCGCGGCGCCAGATCTCCAGCGCGGCGCGGGCGTGCAGCGGCGGCTGGGTGATCCCGGAGGTCGCCACCCCCCGTGGCGAGGCGGGGCAGCGCTCCGACTGCCAGAAATCGGGGCCGGGGAAGTAGGCCTCGGCCGGCACCTCGGGGTCGAACTTGATGTGCGGCACCATCCCGGTCGACCACTGCGCCTCGAACATCGACTCCAGCTCGCGCTGGGCCCGCTCCTGCTCGACCCGGCAGCGGCCGATGGCGATGAAGGCGGCGTCCCAGCTCCACTGGTGCGGGTAGAGCGAGCGCGACGGCACCGTCGAGCTGCCGCGCCAGTTGCGGTCGAGCACCGCCCGCGCCCCGCCGGCCAGCTCCCGCCGCTCCGCCTCGGTCGTCGGCCGGCGCCCCCGGTGGCCCCTGATCGGCTCGCGCACGCGCACCCCTTCGCGGTCGTCGGTCGCGCCCATCCCCGCCATCATCCTCCCGATGCGGTGGACGCGGGCCCCCCGAGTCGTCGGCCGCCGCCACCGGCGGCCGTAGCCCGTACCATCGACTCCAGGCACAGGCCCCGGTTGAGCGGAGGTGAGCGGCTCTGGCCCGCGGCGGCGCCGGCCGGCGCACCAACCTGGCCCTGCTCGGCTGGCTGCTGCTGGCGCTGGGCACCGGCGGGCTCGCCTTCGGGGTCGGCACCGGCTGGGGCCGCTGGGTGCTCGGCGCCCATGCCGCCGCCGGCCTGGCGCTGGTCCTGCTGGGGCCTGCGAAGACCGCCATCGCCCGCCGCG
>DASVXQ010000537.1:0-3166 GCA_036392615.1 Actinomycetes bacterium
GCGTCCACCCCCGAGGTCGGCTCGTCGAGCACCAGCAGCTCCGGCTGGTGGCCCAGCGCGGCCGCGAAGGCCAGCCGGCGCCGCAGCCCCAGCGGCAGGCCGGCGACCAGCTCGCCGCGCGCCGCCTCGAGCTCTGGGTCGTCCAGCCGCTCCGGCGGGTGGCCGCCGAACGCCCGCGCGGTGAAGGCGAGGTTCTCGGCCACGGTGAGGTCGTCGTAGAGGCCGAGGCTCTGCGGCACGTAGCCGAGCCGCGCGCGGGAGTGCCGCGAGGGCGGCTCGCCGAGCAGCCGCACCTCGCCGGCGGTCGGCCGCAGCAGGCCGAGCACGATGCGGATCAGGGTGGTCTTGCCGGCGCCGTTGGCGCCCAGCAGCCCGACCACCTCGCCGGCGTTGACCTGGAGGTCGACCTGGTCGACGGCGGTCAGGCCGCCGAAGGTGCGGGTCACCCCGCGCGCCTGGAGCAGGGGGCCGTTCATGCCGCCGCCTCCCGCGTCCGCGGCACCTTTGGGCGCGCCAGCGCGGCCACGATCACCGCGTCCTCCAGGTCCGGCTCGGCGGGCGCGGCCCCGGCGGCCCCGGCGTCCTCATCCGGCGACCACAGCCGCCACCTCGGGCCGCGCCGCCACGCGGCCCAGCCGGCGTCCTCGCCGCCTGCTGGACGCGCCGGCGCGTCCAGCAGGCGGCCGGGCATGCCGGCGACCAGCTCGGCCGGCGGACCGGCCAGCAGGGTGCGGCCCTCGTCGAGCACCAGCACCCCGGCGGCGCGCGCGGCCTCGTCCAGGTACACCGTGGCCAGCACGACCGCCGCGCCGGCGGCGGCCGCCTCGGCCAGCAGGCGCCACAGCTCGGTGCGGCTCACCGGGTCGACCCCGGTGGTCGGCTCGTCCAGCACCAGCAGGTCGGGCTGGTGCAGCAGGGCCATCGCCAGCGCGAGCTTCTGCCGCATCCCGCCGGAGAGCTGCCCGGCGAGCCGCCCCCGCGCCGCCAGCAGGCCGGTGCGCTCCAGCAGCCCGGTGGCGCGCTCGGCCAGCTGGTCGCCGCGCAGGCCGTAGGCGCCGCCGCTGAACGCCAGGTTCTCGTCGACGGTGAGGTCGCGGTAGACGCCCGGCCCGGCGGAGACGTAGCCGGCGCGCCGCGCCGGCGGCCGGTCGACCCTGCCGCCGCTCGGCCGCACCGCCCCGGCGAGCGCGCGCAGCAGGGTGGTCTTGCCGGCGCCGTCGCCGCCGACCACCGCGGTGATGCGGCCGCCGGGGACGGCCAGCCCGACCCGGTCGAGCGCCAGCCTGCCGCCGTAGCGCACGGTCAGGTCCTCGACGCCGAAGCGTACGGTCATCGCGCACCCGCCTCGGCCTGGGCCGGCTGGGCCGGCCGGTGCGGGGCGCGCGGCTCGCCCGCCGGCGCCAGGTCGCGCCGGAAGCGCAGCACCGACAGGCCGAAGACGATCAGGCCCAGCAGCGCCAGCGCCTCGAGCGGCAGCGCCAGCGAGCCGAGCGAGGCCCCGCGGATCATCACGCCCCGGCTGATCTGGTTGAAGTAGGTCAGCGGCAGCAGGTAGGCGATCCAGCGCACCCCGCGGGCCATGGCGCTCAGCGGGAAGATCATGCCGGACAGCAGGATCTGCGGGAGCATGGTCATCATCGCCAGCTGGATCGCCTGCCCCTGGTTCTGCGACACGGTCGAGATCAGCACGCCGACGCCCAGGGTGACGAACAGGAACTCGACCGCGCCGAGCACCAGCACCCACGGCGAGCCGCGGAAGGGCACGTCGAACAGGCCGATGCCCACCAGGGTGATCACCGCCATGTCGACCGCCGCCACCCCGAAATACGGCAGCACCTTGCCGACGAACACGTCGCGCGGGCGCAGCGGCATCACCGCGAGCTGCTCCAGCGTGCCGGTCTGGCGCTCGCGCACCACCCCGAGGCTGGTCGCCACCGTGCCGACGAACACCAGGATCAGCCCGATCAGCGCCGGCACCATCATCACCGAGGTCTCGAGGGCCGGGTTGAACAGCACCTGGGCGGCGGGCAGGCCGCCCGGCCGCTGCGCGAAGACCTGCTGCGCGGCCCGCGCGGCGAACAGGTCGGAGCCGTCGACCAGCACCGCCGGCTGCCGGCCGGTGACGATCGCGAGCTGCGCCTCACCGTCGCGCAGCCGGCGCACCGCGTCGGCCCGCCCCTCGCCAGGGTGCTCGGCGACCACCTCGAGCCGCTCGGGCGCGGCGGCGGCGACCTGGCCGGCCGCCGGGCCGACCGCGATGGTGCGCAGCTTGTCGACGTCGAAGCTGGCGGCGTAGCCGAACACCACCAGCAGCAGGATGGGCAGGCCGACCATGAGCGCCACCGTCCGGCGGTCGCGCCGGAGCTGGCGGAGTTCCTTGAGCGCCATCGCCAACATGCGAAGCTCACATCCTCCCAGAGTCGAGGGAGAAGAAGTCATCTGCCGTTGAATTCTACTCCCGTTGAAATCCTTGGCAAGAGGGAGGCGGAAGCGAACCCCGCGGGCCCGCGGGGCGTGTCTGGGGTGTGTCGCGCGACATCGACGGAGGGCTGGTGACCGGCGAGGACGGATTCGACGGGTTCTACCTGCGGAGCTACGGACGGCTCGTGGCCGAGCTGCACGCCGTGGTGGGCCTGCCCGACGCCGAGGACGCGGTGCAGGAAGCGTTCGCCCGCGCCTCGGTGCGCTGGGAGCGCATCCGGGACTACGACCACCCGGAGGCCTGGGTGCGGCGGGTGGCCTTCAACCTGGCGGTCAGCTCGCTGCGCGGCGCCCGCCGCAAGCTGGTCGCCTACGGCAGGGTGGGGCCGCCGCCGCCCGTCCCGCCGCCGTCGGAGGAGGCGGTGGTGCTCGGCCAGGCGCTGCGGCGCCTGCGCCGCCGGCACCGCGAGGTGCTGGTGCTGCACTACCTCGCCGACCTGCCAGTGGAGGAGATCGCCAGCGTGCTGAAGATCCCGGCGGGCACCGTCAAGGGCCGCCTGTTCCGCGCCCGGGCCGCGCTGGAGCGCGAGCTCGGCGAGGCACGCCCAGCGGAGGTCCGCCATGCGTGACGAGGAGCTGCGAGCCATGTTCCGGTCGTTCGCCGAACCGGTGGAGGGCGGCGCCACCCCGCCCGACCCGGCACGCATCCGCGCCCGCGGCCGCCGCCGGCGCCGCAACCTGGTCG
>DASVXQ010000538.1:0-3324 GCA_036392615.1 Actinomycetes bacterium
GTGGGCCAGCACGATCACCGAGGCGCGGAAGGCGCGGACCTTGTCGACGATCTCGGCGACGCTCTCGCGGACGACGTACCTGGACCCGTCCACCATCGTGAGGATGGTGCGGGGCGTCGCCTCGACCCGCTCGATCAGGTCGCAGTTGAGCGCCAGCACGGACCCGTGCAGGCGGGTCACGACGATCATGGCTCCGTCCAGCGTGGAGGGGTGGTGTGGCCATCTCCTCGGTCGGCAGGTTGGCGCCGAACTCAAGCCGAATTCGGGTCACTCGAGCCACAGCAGCGGCGAGGTCCGCTGGGTGGCTTCGCGCATGCCGTTCTCGACCCGGTCCATGGCCTCCCAGAGCGACTGGATCTTGCGCTGGAGGGCGAGCAGCTCGGTCTCCTCGAAGGGGCAGTCATCGGCGGACAGGCGGACCAGCTCGTGACGGCAGTCCTCGACCGCTCCCCGCAGCGACAACGTCTTGTTGGAGAGATTGCGAAGGTCGAGCGCCAACCGCCGGACGAGCATGGGGTCCGCCATGTGCACAATCCCTCCCAACCAGGCTGGTGCGCGGCCAGCCCTTCGATCTCACGAGCTTGGATCGCCGCCGGACCCGCCCGCCCGCGGTGTCCGATGGTGCAAGGAGCTTAACGTCGGAACAGAACAGGAAGACCCGAAAACGGTGACAGCGGGTGAAATGTTACCCAGCAGAAACTACCGAGGCGACTCGGCCTCGTCGTCGAGCCGACGGGGCTCGGCGGCGAGCCGCCCGCGGTAGTCGGAGTTGGCCGCGATCGCCGCGTAGTAGGCGGCCTTGCGGCGCGCCAGCCGCCCGTCCGGGCGCGGCTCCGGCGGCACCCGCTCCGGGTCCAGGTTGGCGTTCAGCCCGTCGCGGATCAGCGCCAGCGCCTCGGTGCGCAGCTGCGAGACCCGCGACTCGGTGACGCCGAGCCGGTCGGCGATGCGATGCATCGGCTGCTCGTCGAAGAAGTAGCCGATGACCACCTGTCGCAGCCGCTCCGGCAGGGCGAGCACCGCGTCCATCAGGTAGGCGCGGCGCTCGCGGTCCAGCAGCACGGCCTCCGGCGGCTGCTCGCCGGCTGGCAGCAGGTCCTCGGCGCCCTGCTGCACGATCGAGTCGTAGTTGAGCACCGTTGCCCGGTGCACGTCGTCCTCGAGCCGCTCCAGCGCCTTGGGGTCGACGCCGAGCTGCGCCGCCAGCTGCGCCCTGGTCGGCTCGCGGCCGAGCTCGACGGTCAGCTCGTCCGCGGTCTGCTGCATCCGGCGCGCCCGCGCGCGCACCGAGCGGCTGGCCCAGTCGGCGCCGCGCAGCTCGTCCAGCAGCGCGCCGCGGATGCGGTTGGAGGCGTGGCGCTCGAAGGCGATGCCACGGTCGGGGTCGTAGCTGCGGGCGGCCTGCGCCAGGCCGAGCATGGCGGCGGACTCGAGCTCGTCCTTGCGGACGTGCCGCGGCAGCCGCCGGGAGATGTCACTCACGACTTGCCGCACGAGCGGCAGGTGCTCGTCGACGAGCCGCCCCTCCGTCGCGCGCCGGTCGGAGTGATGCGGCGAGACTCCTCGTGCGTGCATGGTTGACAGGTTTGGGGCACACGGGTGCTGCGCGCATCGGCCGGCAGGCCGATCTTTCCCCCCGCCTGACCCTCCAGCCTGACTACCCGGAGCAGCACTTTCGGACCAGGCCGCCCGCACCCGAGGCTAGTTCTCAAGGCGCGCCCTGGCCAGCCGAAACCTCTGGCATGGTCCAGCGAAGCGAGCCGGCGTCCAGCCCACGGGATGCCTGGACCACGGCCGTGGTGATCGACGACTGGGAGCTGCTGCGGCTCGGCCTCCGGACCGCGCTGGGGCGCCTCGGGGTGTGGGTGGTGGGCGAGGCGCACCTGGCCCGCGACGGCCTGCGCGCCGCGCGGACCGCCGGTGCCGGGCTGGTGGTGCTCGGTGCCAGCAGCGACCTGCCGGCCCGGACCGCCGCGGCGCGCGCCAAGCTCCCGGCCGAGCCGCCGATGGTGCTGGCGCTGGCCGGCAACGCCGACCCGGAGGAGCTGGCCGGGCTGCTGGCCGCCGGCGTGGACGGCCTGCTGCTGCGCTCGACCGGCGTGGCCGAGCTGGGCGACGCCCTGGAGCTGCTGCGCGCCGGGCGCCGGGCGGTCGCGCCGGCGCTGCTGCCGTTGCTGGTCGGCGTGATCGGCCTGGTGGCGGAGGAGCCCGGCGAGTCGCTGCTCACCGAGCGCGAGCGCGAGGTGCTGGCCCGGCTGGCCGAGGGCGCCTCGAACCGTGCCATCGCCGAGGCGCTGTCGGTCTCGGCGGCCACGGTGAAGACCCATCTGGCGCACATCTACGAGAAGCTCGGCGCGGAGGACCGCCGCGACGCCGTGGTCCGCGCCATCGCGCTCGGCATCCTCCGGTAGCATCGCGTTCGATCCGGCCAATGCGGGGCGGGTCGTGCGAGTGGTGTGGCACGAGGAGGTGGACGGTGCCCCGGGTTGCTGTCGACGTGATGCTCAAACGCGAGATCCTGGACCCGCAGGGCCAGGCGGTCGAGCGCGCCCTGCCGGAGCTCGGCTTCGAGGGCGTCTCTGGCGTTCGCATCGGCAAGCACGTCGAGCTGGAGGTGGACGGCGGTGACCCCGAGGCCGCCGCCCGCCAGGTCGCCGAGGCGCTGCTCGCCAACCCGGTGATCGAGGAGTATTCCGTCCGCCTGTTGCCGTCCTGAGCAGGTCGTCCGGTTGTCCGACACAACTCGCTTCCGCAGGCCCCGGCTGCCGCCGCTGGGCCGGCCGCGCCGCCTGAACCCCGCGGAGGTCGAGGCGATCAAGTCGCGGCCCTGGCCGCGGCTCCCCTGGTGGCTCTGGCTGGCGGCGATCGTCACCACCGCGGCGATGGTGGTGGTCGCGCTGCTGCTGCTCAGCCAGCGCGGTCCCGAGCCGGTCGGCGTCGGCGGCCGGCGCCCGCCGCCGGCCGGCGGGTTGACCCACGGGGTCGGCGCCGCCCGCGTGCCCGCGCTGGACCCGGTCAACGCGAGCCGGGTGGAGCGCCGCCGCGCGAGCTGCCCGCGACTGGCGAACCTCGAGCTGGTCGGCACGCCCGGCGAGGTGGCGCTGCTGTCCCAGGCCGCCGACCGGACCTGTGCGCTGCGCTCCACCCGGGGGATCGAGCGCGCCAGGGCGGCGCTCAACCGGCCGGGCGTGCGGGTGGCCTTCGCCGAGTTCCAGGTCTCCACGGTCGAGTCCACCACGCGGCTGGAGCCGCCTCCGCCGACCGTGCTGGTGACCGGCGCGTTCTCGCAGCGCACCCCGCAGCGGATCGCCACCGTGCTGATCC
>DASVXQ010000539.1:0-3798 GCA_036392615.1 Actinomycetes bacterium
AGGCCGCTGGGCGACTCGGCCCGCGAGTAGGCGACGCCGTAGTGGCGGTACAGCTCCGCCTCCTGCTCCTCGGTGATCTCGGGCCCGGCGGGCACCGGCGGCGCCTGCTCGAACAGCGTCCGGTCGAACGGCGTCCGGACGATCTCGCCTTCCTCGGTGGCGTTGACCAGCGGGACGAAGGTGGCTCCGGGTCCCGCGACCCCGGCCGCCAGCAGCGCCCATTCCGGCTGGTCAGTGGCCTTGTCCTTGTAGATCCTCTCGATGCTGCCGACAGGCTCCCCGTTGCGATCGACGAGCGTGCGACCCTGCCAGTGGTGAGCCGCCTCCGGTCCGGGAAGAGTCATGCCCCCTCCAAACTTTCATCGGCGGACCGCGCCGGCTCGACGCGGCCCGGTGTGGCACGGTGGTGGTGACCTTCAGGTGCGAAGTCCTGATTGACCGATGGACCAACCCGTAAACCCGATCGCACGTCCAGCGCCAACCGATGCCGCGATTCGGCCCGGGGCTCATCCCGCCGAGGGCAGGACTCGACGTCGCAGCCGATTCCGGACGCACGCGCCAGCCGGGCATCGGCGGTGACGAGCGCGCAGTCGAGCGACTCAGCCAGCGCGACGCCGAAGGAGCTGCGCGGCGAGGGCGACCAGCAGCACGGCGGCGCCGTAGAGCGACCGCCAGCCGGACTGGACGAGGCTGCCGGCCAGCGGCGGCAGCAGCAGCAGGTTCGCCAGCGGGCGGGGCGCCAGGCCGCGGACGCGCAGGTACGAGACGATGCAGAGCAGGTAGAGGACGATGAAGAGGGCGCTGGCCGCCGCCACCGCGTCCACCAGGATCCCTGGAACCGCGACGAGCACGGTCAGCGTCACCGCGAACAGGCCGCCGAGCAGCAGCACCGCGCGCCGCGGCACGCCGCCCCGGCCGGTCCGCGCGAGCGCCCGCGGCAGGACCGCCGCCGCGGCCGCCCGGGCGACCACCCGCGAGACGCCCCAGACCCAGGCCACCGCGTTGAGCACCATCGCGCCGAAGGCGATCACCGCCACCGCGGCCACCACGCCCTGCCGCGGCCGCAGGGTCTGCGCCAGCTGGAGCAGGCCGACCACCTGGTCGACCTCGCCACGCGGGACCCGCACGGCGATCGCCACCGTGAGCAGCACGGTGAGCAGGCCATACAGGCCGAGGGCGGTGGCGCTGACCGGGAGGAAGTCGCGTTCCGGCCGGCGCAGCTCACGGCTCAGGAAGGTGAGGTTCTCGAAGCCGGCGAAGGTCCACATCGCCAGCACCACACCCGGCAGCAGCACGCCGAGGTGACCGGCGTCGGGCGTCACGGCGGACAGGCCTGCTCGCCTCCCGCTCGCCGCCGACCCCAGCAGCACCAGCGCCATGGCGACCAGCGCCCAGATGCCGGCGTGCTGCACCCGCGTGCTGGCGCGCACGCCCGCGAGATTGACCGCCAGAGCGGCCAACAGCACGGCAAGCGCGGCAAGCACTGTGACCGCCTCGCCGGCGCCCACCGCCCGGGCCAGGTAGCGTCCGGCCACCAGCGCCCCGGCCGGCAGGCCGACGATCACCAGCGACACGAACAGCAGCGGCACGCAGCGGCCGAGCACCTCGCCGAGCCCGGCGCGGACGAACGCCTGGATGCCGTCCCCGCTGGGGTCGGCCCGCACCATGTCCTGGAACATCAGCAGCATCGGCAGGCACAGCGCGGTGGACAGCAGCCAGACCAGCAGGCTGTTGCGGCCCGCCTCGACGTACACCGCCGAGGGCAGGAACAGGATGCCCGAGCCCGCCACCGAGCCGATCGCCAGCGGGAGCGCCTCCCGGCGGCGCAGCCCACCGGGCTCGCGGCGGCCTTCGCCGTCCCGAGCGGCCGCGGTGGTGCGCTGGCGTTCGCTCATCGCCGGCAGTGTGGCCGGCCGGGGCCGCCCGGCGCTTGAAGATCCTTGCGCGATCCGGCGGCCCGGGCTCGCTACGCTGGAGGGATGCGGAGCAAGGCACGGCTCGCGTCGGGCCCGGGGTTCGCGCTCGAGGAGGCACGCTGCGCGGACCTGGCGCCGAGCGGATGGTCGCCGCCCGAGCCCACCGGCGGCTACAGCCTGGTGCTGGTGCGCACCGGGCTGTTCCGGCGACGGGTCGGGAGCGCCGAGGAGCTGCTCGACCCGGCCGCCGGGTACTGGGAGCGCCCCGGCGACGAGCAGCAGGTGGCGCACCCGCGCGGTGACGGCGACACCTGCACCGCGCTCACGCTGTCGGAGGAGCTGATGGGCGCGCTGACCGGTGGCGCGCCGGCCGTGCCGGCGGATCCGGTGCTGACCGCCGACGACCTCGACCTGTCCCACCGGGCGATGGTCGCCCGCGCCCGCGCCGGTGCGGAGCCCTGGGAGCTCGGCGAGCGGGTGGTGCGGCTGGCGTCCACGGCGCTCGCCCAGCGGCTCCCCGAGCGGGTGGCGAGCGGCCGGCCGGCGACCGCCACCGCGCGCCGCAGGCTGGTGGACGCCGCCCGCGAAGCGGTCGGCGTCGAGCCGGGGCCGCTCGGCCTGGTCGAGCTGGCCCGCCTGGTCGGCGCCTCACCCCATCATCTCAGCCGGGTCTTCCAGCAGGAGACCGGGGCGACCCTGACGAGGTTCCGCAACCGGCTGCGCACGCGCCGGGCGCTGGAGCGCCTCGCCGCCGGCGAGCCCGACCTCGCCCGGCTGGCCGCCGACCTCGGCTTCGCCGACCACGCCCACCTCACCCGGACGCTCCGCGAGCAGCTCGGCCACACCCCGAGCCAGCTCCGCCGGCTGCTGGAGTCTCAGGCCCTGGGGCGCACTCCTCCGCCTCGGGCGCTCGTCTAGGTTTCCGCCCGCGGTGGTGATTGCGGCGCGGAGCCGGGCGCATCGGTTTGCCCGGGGCGGGGGATCTCCATGCCCAGGCGCCCAGCCTCGGCCTGGAGGAAGCGCTCGGCGGCTTCCTGGAGTGCGTGGCCAAGGGACATCACCACGACGGCCTCGGCCAGCGGTCCGAGTTTCCTGAGGACCTCGATGAGCCGGGTGACCTGCCCGGCGGACAGACCACGCTGGACGGACGCCTGAGGCGTGGTCCCGCCAAGCGCAGAAATGAGTTGCGCAACTCTGGGCGATCTGGGTTGAGTGGCAACCTATGCCAGATATCGAAGTCCGCGACCTGCGCAAGACCTTCGTGGTGCCGGTGCGAGAGGCCGGGCTCAGGGCGTCCGTCCGCAGCCTGGTCCGGCGCGAGCAGCGCGAGGTCCGGGCGGTCGACGGGGTCTCCTTCCAGATCGAGCCCGGAGAGGTCGTCGGCTTCCTCGGCCCGAACGGGGCCGGCAAGACCACCAGCCTGAAGATGCTGTCGGGACTGCTCTACCCGACCGGCGGCGAGCTGTCGGTGCTGGGCCACGTGCCGTCGCAGCGCAAGCCGGCCTTCCTGGAGCGGATCACGCTGGTGATGGGCAACCGCAACCAGTTGCAGTGGGACCTGCCGGCGGTCGACTCCTTCGAGATGAACCGGGCGGTCTTCGGCCTGGACCGGCGGGACTTCCGCCGGACCCTCGACGAACTGGTGGAGCTGCTGGAGATCGGCGAGGTGGTGCACAAGCCCGTCCGGCAGCTGTCGCTCGGCGAGCGCATGAAGGTCGAGCTGGCCGCCGCGCTCCTGCACCAGCCCCGGGTGCTGTTCCTCGACGAGCCGACCATCGGGCTGGACGTCGCGATGCAGCGCCGCATCCGCTCCTTCATCGCCGCCTACAACCGCCGCCACCAGGCCACGATCCTGCTGACCAGCCACTACATGGCCGACGTG
>DASVXQ010000540.1:0-8740 GCA_036392615.1 Actinomycetes bacterium
CGTCCGCGACCACGGCCCCGGGCCGGCCGGCGCCGGGCCCGGCGCGGTCGGCCACGGCCTGCTCGGCATGCGCGAGCGCGCCGCGATGGTCGGCGGCAGCCTGCGCGCCGGCGGCGCCGACGGTGGCGGCTTCCTGGTCGAGGCGGAGCTGCCCGCCCGCCGGCCGGAGCCGTGACCATCCGGGTGCTGGTCGCCGACGACCAGGAGATCGTCCGCGCCGGCTACATCGCGCTGCTCGGCACCCAGCCGGACTTCAGCGTGGTCGGCAGCGCCGCCGACGGCGCCGAGGCGGTGCGGCTGTGCCAGCGGCTGCGGCCCGACGTGGTGCTGATGGACGTGCGCATGCCCTCGATGGACGGCATCGAGGCGACCAGGCGCCTGACCGCCGGCCAGGACGCCGCGCCGAGGGTGCTGGTGCTGACCACCTTCGACCTCGACCAGCACGTCTACGACGCGCTCCGCGCCGGCGCCAGCGGCTTCCTGCTCAAGGACATCGCCGCCGAGCGGCTGTTCGACGCCGTGCGGGTGATCGCCGCCGGCGAGGCGCTGCTGGCGCCGACCGTCACCCGGAGGCTGATCGGCGAGTTCGCGCGCCTGCGGCCGCGTGGGCCCGAGCGGCCCGAGCTGCTGCGCCTGCTCACCCCGCGCGAGACCGAGGTGCTGCGCCTGGTCGCCGAGGGCCTCAGCAACGCCGAGATCGCCGCCCGGCTGGTGGTCAGCGAGGAGACCATCAAGACCCACGTCAGCCGGGTGCTCGCCAAGCTCGGGCTGCGCGACCGCGCCCAGGCGGTGGTGGCCGCCTACGAGAGCGGGCTGGTGGCGCCGGGATCGGCGCGCTGAGCCGGCTCAGGACTCCTTGATGGTCAGCTTCTGGATCCAGACCGCCTGCTGGGGCGAGTCGCCGTTGGGGCCGCCGAGCGGGGTCCTGCCGATCTTGTCGATCACCGACTGGCCGGAGACGACCTTGCCGAACACCGCGTAGGCGCCCTGCCAGTTGGCTTTGTTGTTGTCGGTGGTGTTGATGAAGAACTGGCTGCCCGCCGAGTTGGCCGCCGAGCCCTTGGCCATCGCGATGGTGTACTTGGTGTAGGGCTTCCCCTTCTGCGGCTCGTCCTTGATGTTGTAGCCGGGGCCGCCCATGCCGTTGCCCTGCGGGTCGCCGCCCTGGATCACGCCGATGTTGTCGCCGCCCGGCAGGATCCGGTGGAACCAGGTCGAGTCGTAGAAGCCCTTGCGCGCCAGCGAGACGAAGTTGGCCGCGGCGATCGGCGCGGTGCTCGGGTCGATGCGCACCTGGAACGACCCACACGAGGTCTGGAAGGTGGCCGTGTAGGTGTGGCCGGCCGCCAGTCGCCCGCTGGGCGGGGTCTTGGACGTCGGGTGCGCGTGCCGCGGCGGCAGCTTGCCGCCGCAGGCGACCGTCGCCGGGGCGGTCGGCGCGTCGATCCGCGCGCCGGTGGGCGCGACCGTGGTCGCGGTCGGGCTGGTGGTCGACGGCGACGCCGACGGCTTGGAGTCGGGCCGGTTGACCAGCAGCACGCCGCCGGCGACCGCGACCACCACGACGATGATGCCGAGCGTCCCGTAGGTGAGCAGCGCGCGGCGCCGGCGGATCTGCCGCCGCTCGGCTTCGCGCCTGGCCCTCAGCCTGGCCAGCTCCCGTTGGCGTGTCTTGCTCGGCATCGATGGTCCCTCCGGCGGACGGTACGGCGAACGGGATGGCGCGCGGCCTCGGGCCAGAGCGCGCAGCATCCGTGTGGTTGGAGTCTAACAGCGGGGTTTCAAACGGGTCTGATGGCTGAACGTTGTCGACGCCGCGGCGGTGCAGCGCGTGCAGCTCGTCGGCGGCAGCCGCCAAGGGATGCCGCTGCGCGGTGCTCGTCGAGCGTCGGAGTGTCGTAGGCTCCCTGCCGAGCAGCGATCAGGCGCATGCACGGCGGAGGGGAAGCCCCGGCAGATGTCCACCAATACGACCATCACTGGCAGCGACCGCTCGGTCCCCGCACGTCGCCTGCGGGGTTGGACATGGCTGGCCGCGGGGGCCGTGCTGGTCCTGCTCGGGATTGCCGTCTGGCTGGCGCTGGGGCTGCTCAGCGCGGCCCGTGACGCCAGGGCGGCCGCGACCAGGGCGCGCACCGAACTCCAGGCAAGTGCCAGAGCACTCCGCGCGGGTGACCAGGCCCGCGCCCGCCTCGGCATCCGCGCCGCCACGCTGGACCTGGCCCGCGCCGACGCGGCCGCGCACCGCGTCACCGTCCGGGTGGCCGGGCGGCTGCCGATCTTCTCCTGGCCAGTGGCCGACCTGCGCCACCTGCTGGCCGCCGGCCATATCCTGGTGGGCGCGGCCGACAAGGCGGTGACCGTTCAGGCCCGCTTCACCGGCTCCGGTGTCGTGCACCAGGGACGCATCGACCTTGCCGGCGTGCAGGGCGCGGCGCATGACACCACCGCGGTGCTTGGCGACCTGCGGCGGGCCCGGGCCGAGCTGGACCGGGTCCGCGGCGGATGGCTGGCCCCTGGGGCGGCCGGCGCCCGCGACGCCACCCTCCGCCAGTTGGACGATGTCGAGGGCCAGCTCCGGCCGCTCCATGACGTGGTCCAGGTGCTGCCTGCGGCGGTCGGCGCGGCCGGGCCGCGGACGTACCTGATGGCCGTCTCCAATTCCGCCGAGCTGAAGGCCTGGGGGGGCGCGCTGCTGGCGATCGCCCAGCTCCGCTTCGACCACGGCCGGGTCACCGTGCCGCGCAGCGGCCAGCTGCGTGAGCAGCAGCTCACCGGGCGGCTCCGCTGGCCATATGTGCCCGGCGACCCCTGGCACCCGCCCGGGTCGGTCTCGCTGTTCTCCAGCGCCGGGCTGTCGCCCAACTTCCCCACCTCGGGCGAGGAGATCCTGCGGGCCTACCAGACCCTTACCGGTGTGCGCGCCGACGGCGTGATCGCGCTCGACCCGACCGCGCTGGCCGGCCTGCTGCGCGTCTCCGGCCCAGTCACCACCCCGGGGTTCGGCAAGGTCGGCGGCAACGACGTGGTCCGGCTGCTGCTGGCCGACAGCTATGGGCGCTACCCGGACAGACAGGTCCGGCACCAGTACAACCAGCAGCTCATGGATGCCGTAATGAGACGCGTCCTGCAAGGCGGCGACCTGCTCCGCCAGGTCCGCGGCCTGGGCGCGGCGACTGCCGGGCGGCACCTGCAGCTGTACTTCCGTGACCGGCGCCTGCAGGACGCCACCCGTGCCCATGGCCTGGCCGGCGCGCTGTCGTCGTCCACGCAGGATTATCTGGGCGTGTTCACCGTGAACAGCAACGCCAGCAAGACCGACTATTTCCAGCGGCGCGAGATCGAGCAGCGCGTTCGCCTGACGGCCGACGGGTCGGCCAGGGTTGACCGCGCGATCCGCCTCGCCAACACCGCCTGGCCCCAGCCCGGCGTGGACCCCCACACCGGGTATCGGACGGGGTGGAGCCGTCCCGTGGTCGCCGCCTACGTGCCGGGCTCGGCCACCGGGGTCACCGTTCGCGTCGATGGCAAGCGGGCCGACTGGACCTCCTTCCGAGAGCTCGGCCGCCTGGTCGTGCGGACCGGCGTGTGGCTGCCGCCTCGCTCGGCCCACACCGTCACGGTCTCGTACTGGCTGTCCGGGGCGGCCGTGCCGACCGACGGAGGTCTGCGCTACCGGCTGATCGCCGACACGCAGCCGATCGTGCACCCGGCCACGCTCCGCGTCGTGGTGGTCCCGCCCTCCGGCTTTCAGGCCCAGACCGGATCAGGCTGGTCCGCCGCGGACGGCACCATGGTGGCCACCAGGCAGCTCACCCGCGGCGTCACCTTCGATCTCGACCTGAACCGCTGAGCGCGTACGGCCAAGACGCTACGCCGGCCTGTTGCCGGTCCCGCAGCCGCCGCCAACAGGTCACCGGGTTGCCGCAACCGAGGTCGCGGCAGGGAGCAACCGGCCAAGGCGTCCCTATTGGAGACGAGAGCCTCGCGCGCGAAATTGGACAGGCGGCCGGGCGGCCCGACCACCCGGTCCACCTGGCCCGACGGCGCGGTCCGGCAGGTCAGGGGGCTGGGGGAAATCGAAGTCGTGGGTCATGGAGCTTCCGCTAGACTCGCGACCGACAGTCGACCCTCTGGAACGAAAAGCCCGATGCTGATCGCCGAATTTCCCGCCGGCAGCTTTCAGACCAACTGCTACCTGCTGGCCACCGGACCCGGCTCCGAGGCCCTGGTCGTCGACCCGGGCCAGGACGCGCTCCCCGGGATCGAGGACCTCTGCGCCCTCCACCGGCTCAAGCCGGTGGCCGCGCTGCTCACCCATGGCCACCTCGACCACATGTGGAGCGTGGCGCCGCTGGCGGGGGCCCACGGCATCCCCGCCTACGTGCACCCCGCCGACCGCCACCTGCTGACCGACCCGATGGCCGCGCTCGGGCCGGGGCTGGACGCCATGCTCGGCCCGCTCCAGTTCGAGGAGCCCGAGGAGGTCCTCGAGCTGGCCGACGGCATGGTGATCGAGCTGGCCGGGCTGGCGCTCGTGGTCGACCACACCCCGGGCCACACCCGCGGGCACGTGACCTTCCGGCTGCCGGGCACCCTGCTGGCCGGGGATCTGGTGTTCGCCGGCTCGATCGGGCGGACCGACCTGCCGGGCGGCTCCATGCCCCAGATGCTCGCCTCGCTGGCCAACCGCTTCCTGACGCTGCCGGACGAGACCGAGGTCCTGCCCGGCCACGGCGGCCGCACCACCGTCGGCCGCGAGCGCGCCAGCAACCCGTTCCTGCTGGATCTGGTGCCCGGCGCGCAAGTCAGCGGGGATGAGCGGCGATGAGCGACCGCTTCGAGAGGCCCAAGGGCACCTTCGACTACCTGCCGCCGCAGGCCGGGATCCGCGCCGAGGTCGAGCTCATCATGCTGGAGCAGGCCCGCCGCGCCGGCTACCAGCGGATGGAGACGCCGATCTTCGAGGACACCGGCCTGTTCGCCCGCGGGGTCGGCCAGTCCACCGACGTCGTGCAGAAGGAGATGTACACCTTCACCGACAAGGGCAGCCGCTCGGTCACCCTGCGGCCCGAGCTGACCGCCGGCGCGGTCCGCGCGCTGATCGAGCACGGCAGGCTCGGCCATGGCCTGGTCAAGGTCGCCTTCAGCGGCCCGAGCTTCCGCTACGAGCGGCCCCAGGCCGGCCGGCAGCGGCAGTTCCACCAGGTCGACATCGAGGCGCTCGGCAGCGCCGCCCCAGCGGTCGACGCCGACGTCATCCTGGTCGGGCACGAGGTCTTCCGCGCGCTCGGGATCGAGGTGACGCTGCTGCTCACCAGCCTCGGCGACGATGAGTGCCGGCCGGTCTACCGCGAGCGGCTGCTCGACTTCCTGCGCGGCCTGGGAGACCGGCTGCCCAGCGAGGTGCGCGCCCGCGCCGAGCAGAACCCGCTGCGCGTGCTCGACATGAAGGACCCGCTGGTGCAGGAGCTGACCGCCGACGCGCCGGTGATGCGCGACTCGCTCTGCGGCCCCTGCAAGGCCCACGACGACACCGTGCGGAGCCTGCTGCACGACGCCGGCGTGACCTGGGAGGAGGCGCCGCGGCTGGTGCGCGGGCTCGACTACTACATGCGCACCACCTTCGAGTGGCAGGCCGACGCGCTCGACGCGGCGCAGAACGCGCTCGGCGGCGGCGGGCGCTACGACCGCCTGTCGGAGCTGGTCGGCGGGCCGCCGGCGCCGGGCGTCGGCTGGGCCCTGGGGCTCGACCGCACCGTGCTGGCGCTGGAGTCGACCGGCCGGCTGCCCGCGCCGGCCGCGCAGCTCCAAGCGCTGGTGCTGCCGCTCACCCCGGCGGCCAGGGGCACCGCGATCCGGCTGGTGCGCGACCTGCGGCGCGCCGGCGTGGCGGCCGACCAGCCCTACGCCGAGCGCAGCCTGCGCGGCCACATGAAGGCCGCCGCCAGGGCCGGCGCGCGGGCGGTGGTGCTGCTCGGCGACGAGGAGCTGGCCACCAACCAGGCCAGCGTGCGGGACATGCGCGCCAGGGACCAGATCAGCGTCCCGCTCGACGCCGTGGTCGCCACCGTGGCGCCGATCGCCCAGGACACCGACGAAGGAGCTGTCCCGTGACCCGCCCCCTGCTCGGCTCGATGCGCTCGCACGCCTGCGGCACGCTGCGCGCCTCCGACGTGGGCACCGAGGTCCGGCTGGCCGGCTGGGCCGCCCGCCGCCGCGACCACGGCGGGGTGGTCTTCCTCGACCTCCGCGACGCGTCGGGGACCGTGCAGGTGGTGGTCCATCCCGACCAGGCGCCCCAGGCCGCCGGCGCGGCGCACGGCGTGCGGCTGGAGGACTGCCTGCGCGTCACCGGCACGGTCGCCGCCCGGCCCCCCGGCAACGAGAACCCCGACCTGCCGACCGGCGCGATCGAGGTGATCGTCAGCGACCTCGAGGTGCTGGCGCCCTCGGCGACCCCGCCGTTCCCGATCGAGGACCGCGTCGAGGTCGACGAGGCGCTGCGGCTGCGGTACCGCTTCCTCGACCTCCGGCGGCCCGCCGCCCAACGCCGGCTGGCCCTGCGGGCCAAGGCGACCTCGACCACCCGGCGGGTGCTCGAGGAGCACGGCTTCCTCGAGATCGAGACCCCGTACCTGACCCGCTCGACCCCGGAGGGCGCGCGCGACTTCCTGGTCACCACCCACCTCCAGCCGGGCGAGATGTACGCCCTGCCGCAGTCGCCGCAGCTGTTCAAGCAGCTGCTGATGGTGGCCGGCTTCGAGCGCTACTACCAGATCGCCCGCTGCTTCCGCGACGAGGCGCTGCGGGCCGACCGCCAGCCCGAGTTCACCCAGATCGACCTGGAGATGTCCTTCCTCGAGGAGGAGGACGTCTACCAGCTCGGCGAGCGGCTGATGGCGGCGATCTGGCGCGAGACCCTGGGGGTCGAGCTGGAGCTGCCCTTCCCACGGCTGACCCACGCCGAGGCGATGCGGCGCTTCGGCAGCGACAAGCCCGACCTGCGCTACGGCATGGAGCTGATCGACCTCGGCGAGGTGTTCGCCGGCACCCAGGTCGGCGTGTTCGCCTCCGCCCTGGCCGACAGGGGATCGGTGCTCGGGCTGAAGGTCGACGGCGGCGGCGACCTGTCCCGCAAGCAGCTCGACGCGCTCGCCGAGGTCGCCAGGGGCCGCGGCGCCAAGGGCCTGGCCTGGGTCATCGTCGAGCAGGACGGCTTGCGCTCGCCGCTGGGCAAGTTCTTCTCCGGCGAGGAGCGCGTCGCGCTGCGGCGGGTGACCCAGGCGCGCCCGGGCGACCTGCTGCTGATCGCCGCCGACCGCACCCCGCTGGCGCGGACCGTGCTCGGCGAGCTGCGAACACGCCTGGCGGCTGAGCGGGGCCTGGTGCCCGAGGACCGCTGGAAGTTCCTCTGGGTCACCGAGTTCCCGATGTTCGAGTGGAACCAGGACGAGCACCGCTGGGAGGCCGCCCACCACCCCTTCACCCAGCCGTCGGCCAAGTGGGCCGACAGCTTCGCCGATGTCCCCGAGGAGGCGACCGCGCGCGCCTACGACATGGTCCTCAACGGCGTCGAGCTGGGCAGCGGCAGCATCCGTATCCACCGCGCCGACATGCAATGGAAGGTGTTCGACAAGCTCGGCATCGGCAGGCAGGAGGCCGAGGAGCGCTTCGGCTTCTTCCTGCGCGGCCTCGAGTACGGCGCACCGCCCCACGGCGGCTTCGCCTTCGGCTTCGACCGGGTGGTCACCCTGCTGGCCGGCGACGCCTCCATCCGCGAGCTGATCGCCTTCCCCAAGACCTCGTCGGGCGCGGACCCGCTCACCGGCGCCCCCGCCGAGGTCCCCGACGACCAGCTCGCCGAGGTCGGCCTCCGCCGCCTCCCAGCCAAGCCGGCGCCGCCCAAGGGCTGACCGCGATGGCGCGCGACGTCCCGCACCGTCAGGTCGCTTCCAGCGACGGGACGAGGGCCGGCGCGGGTGGCGTCGCGCTGCTCGAGAACCCCTGGCGAACAAGGGCACCGCGTTCGGCGCGACCGAGCGGCGCGAGCTCGGACTGGACGGTCGGCCTCGCCTGCCAGCGGTTCAGCCACATCTACCGGCGCAACCGCGGGCTGTTCCTGGCGTACCCGCAGCGCGACCGCCTGGCCGAACTGCTGCGCAACCACCCCAATCGCGAGGTCGACACCATCGTCGTGACCGACGGCTGGAGATCGCCGGAAGGCGGGTGCCGGTCGCGCAGTGCAACAACGTCTTCGTCTTCCCCGCGGTTGGCCTGGGCGTCGTCGCGTCGCGCGCCCGGCGGGTCACCGACGGCATGCTGGAGGCCGCGGCACGCGCGCTCGGCGAGCTGTCGCCCGCGCGCACCGACCAGCATGCGCCGCTGCTGCCGCCGGTCGACCAGCTCCGGGTGACCGCCCCGGTGATCGCCGCCGCCGTCGCCGTCGCGGCCGTGCGCGACGGGGTCGCCCCGCCGGTACCCGAGGACGAGCTGCGCGCCAGGGTCGCCGCGTCGCAGTGGCGGCCCGAGTACCGGTGAGGTGCCCGGCCGCCACCGGTCCGGGACACGCCCTCAGACGCCCGGGTCCGCCAGGTAGGGGCCGAGCTCCGCGACCCGCGCCAGCCACACCGAGGCGGGCGCGAGATCACGGCCCTCGAGGGTGACCACCAGGTCCCCGACCTCGCCCCGCGCCACCCAGTGGCGCCCGTCGGCGAGCAGGTCGAAGGGCACCAGCCGG
>DASVXQ010000541.1:0-5086 GCA_036392615.1 Actinomycetes bacterium
CCGTCCACCAGCAACCCGGGCGGCTGGAAGGGCGTCGGCGAGGCCGGCACGATCGGCTCCCCGCCGGCGGTCGTCAACGCGGTGGTCGACGCGCTGGCCCCGATGGGGATCGACAACATCGGCATGCCGGTGAGCCCCGAGCGGGTCTGGCGCGCGATCCAGGCGGCACAGCAGGGCTCCGGCGCAACCACCACGGGACAAGGAGGCCAGGCGTGATCCCGGCACCCTTCGAGTACGAGGTCGCCTCCTCAGCCGACCACGCGATCGAGTTGCTCGGCCGCTTCGGCGAGGACGCCAAGCTGCTGGCCGGCGGCCACTCGCTGCTGCCACTCATGAAGCTGCGGCTCTCCACCCCGTCGGCGCTGGTCGACATCGGCCGCATCGGCGAGCTCGACTACGTCCGCGACGGCGGCGACCACGTCGCCATCGGCGCGCTGACCCGCCACGAGGACGTGCACTTCAACGAGCTGCTGCGGCGCGAGAACCCGCTGGTGGCCCACACCGCCGGTGAGGTCGGCGACCCCCAGGTGCGCCACCGCGGCACCATCGGCGGCTCGATCTCGCACGGCGACCCGGCCTCCGACCTGCCCACCGTGATGGTCGCGCTGGACGCCACCTTCGTGCTGCGCGGGCCGAACGGCGAGCGCACCGTGGCGGCGGGGGACTTCTTCAAGAGCTTCTTCGAGACCGAGCTCGGCCACCAGGAGATCCTCACCGAGGTGCGGGTGCCCAAGCTCGCCGGCGCGGGGTGGTCATACCAGAAGTTCCACCCCAGGGCGCAGGACTGGGCTATCGTGGGTGTCGCCGCGCTGGTCGCGCCGAGCAACGGGCAGCCGGGCAGGACAGCGGTCGCGCTCACCCACATGGGCGAGACGCCGCTGCGGGCCCGGGCGGTCGAGCAGGCGCTCGGCTCCGGGTCCGACCCGGCCGACGCGGCGGAGCAGGCGCTGGAGGGCACCAGCCCGCCGAGCGACGCCCAGGCCAGCGCCGAGTACCGCAACCACCTGGCCAAGGTGCTCACCCGACGCGCCATTGAGGAGGCACGATCGCGCTGAACAGAAGCCGCCCCGCCTGGGCGACCATGGCACAGGCGCTTTTGGGGGGCCGTGGGGGGAGCGAGCTCCCCCCACATCGATCGGGGGCCGAGCACAGGAGTTCCGCACCGGCGCTGATGACGACCAGGACGACCACGGAGGGCGCCTGCTGATGGGCGCCCTCCCGTTCGAATCGGTCGAAGAGCTGCAGGCGGTCCTTGGCCGCCACGCCTATCTGGCCGACCGCGGCCTGGCCACCGCCGTGTGGCTCAGCCTCGCGCTGAACAAGCCGCTGCTGCTGGAGGGCGAGGCCGGCGTCGGCAAGACCGAGGTCGCCAAGGTGCTCAGCGCCCTGCTGGACCGCTCGCTGGTGCGCCTGCAGTGCTACGAGGGCATCGACGCCAGCCAGGCGCTCTACGAGTGGGACTACTCGCGCCAGCTGATCGCCGTGCGCGCCGCCCAGCTCGGCGAGCACGAGGCCGACCTGTTCGGCCCGGACTTCCTGGTCGAGCGGCCGCTGCTGGCGGCGATCCGCGCCGGCTCGCGCGCGGTGCTGCTGATCGACGAGCTGGACCGCGCCGACGACGAGTTCGAGGCGTTCCTGCTCGAGGTGCTGAGCGAGTTCGCGGTGACCATCCCCGAGATCGGCCGGGTCGCGGCCGAGCAGCCGCCGGCGGTGATCATCACCTCCAACCGCACCCGCGAGCTGCACGACGCGCTCAAGCGCCGCTGCCTCTACCACTGGATCGACCACCCGTCGATCGACCGCGAGGTCCAGATCGTCCGGGTCCGCGCGCCCGAGGTCCCCGAGGTGCTGGCCCGGCAGGTGGCGCGCGCCGTCGCCCGGCTGCGTGCCATGGACGTCGCCAAGCGCCCGGGGGTGGCCGAGACGATCGACTGGTCGCAGGCGCTGGCGTTCCTCGGGGCCGAGCAGCTGGAGCCCGACGCCGCCAGCGCCACCCTGGGCGCGCTGCTCAAGGACCACGAGGACCTCGAGCTGGTCCGCGCCAAGCTCGACGAGGTGCTGGAGTCCGAGTGACCTCCGGCCCGATGCGCGCCAAGGCGGAGCCGCGCGGGATCGAACGCCTGGTCGGCTTCGGGCGCATGCTCCGCGCCAGGGGCCTGCCCGTCGGCACCGGCCGCATCCTGGCGTTCTGCAACGCGGTGGCGGCGCTCGACCACCTCGACCGGGACGGCCTCTACCTTGCCGGACGGCTCACCATGGTGGCCCGCAAGGAGGACTTCGACGCCTACGACGAGGCCTTCGAGCAGTGGCTGCCGAGCGAGCGCGAGCGGCTGCTGTCGGAGCTGGCCGGCTGGCAGCAGGACGCCCGGGTGGAGGAGCGCGAGGTCGAGGTGCTGGTCGGCGAGGCCGACTCCGAGCGCGACAGCGACGCCGGCGAGGGCGAAGGCGAGGAGGAGGAGGTGACCATCGGGCTGGTCGCCAGCGGCACCGAGGTGCTGCGGGCCAAGTCCTTCGAGGAGCTGTCCGAGGTCGAGCGTCACGAGGCCGATATGGCCATCCGGGCCCTGGCGGTGGCGCTGCCGCTGCGGCGGGTGCGCCGCTACCGGGCGGCGCCCCGTGGCCACCGCTTCGACCTGCGCCGCACGGTGCGCGCCTCGCTGCGGACCCAGGGCGAGCCGTTCCACCGCGCCTGGCGCGACCGGCGCTCCAAGCGCCGCCCGCTGGTGCTGCTGCTGGACGTCTCCGGCTCGATGTCGTCGTACTCGCGCGCGCTGCTGCAGTTCGGCTACGCGGCCGTGCGCGCCGGCCAGCGCGTCGAGGTGTTCGCCTTCGGCACCCGCCTGACCCGTCTGACCAGGGCGTTGCGCCGCAGCGAGCCGGACGCCGCGCTGCGGCAGGTGGCCGCGTCGGTGCTCGACTGGGAGGGCGGCACCCGCATCGGCGGCTCGCTCAAGCAGCTGCTCGACCGCTACGGGCAGCAGGCGTGGATGCGCGGCGCGGTGGTGGTGCTGTGCTCCGACGGGCTGGAGCGCGGCGACCCGCTGGTGCTGGCCGCGCAGATGGCCAGGCTCGGCCGGGTGGCGCACCGGCTGGTGTGGGTCAACCCGCTGAAGGGAAGCCCGCGCTACCAGCCGCTGGCGCGCGGCATGGCGGCGGCGCTGCCGCACGTCGACGCCTTCCTGCCCGGCCACAATCTCCAGAGTCTCGAAGCGCTGTGCGAGGTGCTCTCTGCCTGACGACGGGCGTCTGACGGCGGCATCTGTAGGATGGACGGCGGACCGACCCGGCGGAATCAGCGGGACGCCCCGGAGGAGCAGTCCAATGACACCGCGGATCACCCTGGCCCTGACGAACTCGCCGCTCTCGCTCGATGCCGCGTTCCGCGCGGTGAACCTGCCGGAGTGCGGCGGCACGGCGCTGTTCGTCGGGACGACTCGCAACCACTCGGAGGGACGCGAGGTCGAGATCCTCGAGTACGAGGCCTATGAGGAGCTGGCGCGCGAGGAGCTCGAGCGCGTCGCGGTCGAGGCCGCCAAGCGGCACGGGCTCGGCGCCGCCTACCTGGCGCACCGGCTGGGCGTGGTGCCGGTCGGCGAGGCCAGCGTGATCGTGGCCGCCTCAGCCGCCCACCGCGCCGAGGCCTTCGCCGGCTGCCGCGAGCTGATCGACGAGCTCAAGCGTTCGGTGCCCATCTGGAAAAAGGAGCGCTGGGCCGGCGGCGGCCGCTGGGTGGGGGTCCCCGAGGAGCTCCAGGAGGTGCCCGGTGGCCTCAGCTGATCGCGTGATGATCGACAGCTTCGGCCGCGTGGTGCGCGACCTGCGCGTCTCGGTCACCGACCGCTGCAACTTCCGCTGCCTGTACTGCATGCCGGAGGACGGCCTGCCGTGGCTCGGCGCCGACGACCTGCTCACCATGGACGAGCTGATCCGCGCGCTGCGGGTGAGCATCGACCTGGGCGTGCGGACGGTGCGTATCACCGGCGGCGAGCCGACCCTGCGCCGCGACCTGGTCGACGTGGTCGCCGCGCTGGCGCCGCTCGGCGTGGAGCTGTCGCTGACCACCAACGGCTACCTGATGGACCGGCTGGCGCGGCCCTTGCGCGACGCCGGCCTGAAGCGGGCCAACATCTCGCTGGACTCGCTGGAGCGTGACCGCTTCAAGCGGATCACCCGCCGCGACGGGCTGGAGCGGGTGCTGCGGGGGATCGACGCGAGCCTGGAGGCCGGGCTGGCGCCGGTGAAGATCAACACCGTGGTGGTCAGGGGCTTCAACGACGACGAGGTCCTGCCGATGGCCCGCTGGGCCCGCGACCTCGGCGTCGAGCTCCGCTTCATCGAGTTCATGCCGCTGGACGCCCCGGGGGAGTGGACCCGCGACCAGGTGGTCCCGGCCGGCGAGATCCTGGCGACGCTGGAGGAGGAGTTCGGGCTGGTGCCGCCCGAGGCCCGCGGCAGCGCCCCGGCGGAGCGCTACCGCTACCGGGACGGCAACGGCAGCGTCGGCATCATCGCCTCGGTGACCAGGGCGTTCTGTGCCCAGTGCGACCGCGTGCGGCTCACCGCGGACGGCCAGGTCCGGACCTGCCTGTTCGCCACGACCGAGTACGATCTGCGTACGGTGCTCCGCTCTAGTGGGGACGACGAGGCGGTCGCGCGCTGCTACCTGGACGCGGTCGCCCGCAAGCAGTGGGGCCACCGGATCAACGAGCCCGACTTCGTCCAGCCGGCCCGGGGCATGTCCCAGATCGGCGGCTAGCCGCCGGCGGTTCCTCCGCCCTTCCCGGGGAACCCCCGGTTTCGGGATACGCTCCGGTCCTGAACTGTCTCTGGTGGGAGGACACGGGCATGCAGGCAGATTGCACCTTCTGCCAGATCGTCTCGGGCGAGCTGCCGGCCGACCTGGTGCATGAGGACGAGCGGACCGTCGTATTCATGGACATCAGCCCGGCCACCCCGGGCCACCTGCTGGTCGTGCCCAGGCGCCACGTCACCAACCTGATCGCCTCCGACCTGGAGGACTGGCTGGCCGTGGCGGCCACCGCCCGGAGGATGGCCCGCTGGGCGGTCGGTGCCTTCCGGGCCGGCG
>DASVXQ010000542.1:0-15005 GCA_036392615.1 Actinomycetes bacterium
CGCGAAGCCGTCCGCGACGACGACGACGTCCGCATCGACCTGCCGGCCACGGCGGTGCCGGCGGGCCGCACCGTGCTGCGGCTGTCGAACGTGCTGCTGCGCGACGGCTCCAGCGTGTCGCTGGAGGTCCGCGGGCCGGAGCGGGTGGCGATCGTGGGCCGCAACGGCGCCGGCAAGACCACCCTGCTGCGCGCCGCCATGGGGCTGGTGCCCGCCGCCGGCGGGCGGCTGCGGCTGGCCGGCCGCCCGGTCGCCGGGCGGCGCACCGCCGAGCTGGCGCTGGACGCCGGCTTCGTGCCACAGGACCCCGGCGCCGCGCTGTTCGCCGAGACGGTCGAGCGCGAGGTGGCCTTCACCGCCCGCAACCACGGCCTGCCCCGCTCCGCCGTGGAGGCCGCCCTGGCCGAGCTGGGCCTGCGGGAGCTGCGCGACCGTCACCCGCGCGACCTGTCGGCCGGGCAACGCCTGCTGGTCGCCCTGGCCGCCGTGCTGGTCGCCGGGCCGAAGGTGCTGCTGCTCGACGAGCCGACCAGAGGCCTGGACGCGCCCTCCAAGCAGCGGCTGGTGGAGGTCCTGGCGGCCCGGCGCGAGGCCGGCTGCGCCGTGCTGCTGGCCACCCACGACGTCGAGCTGGCCGCCCGGGTGGCCGATCGGGTCGCGCTGCTGGCCGAGGGCGAGATCGTCGCCAGCGGCCCGGTCGATCAGGTGCTGGCGGAATCGGCGGTGTTCTCGCCGCAGGTCGCGCGGGTGCTCGGGGCACCCTGGCTGACCGTCGCGGAGGTCCGCGAGGCGCTGGAGGCGAGCGCGTGAGCGGCGCGGCGGCACGGCGGGCGCTTGGGCCGGGCGGCGTTCGCGGACGAGCGGTGCTGCTGCTGACCAGCCTGATCGGGCTGGCCGGCTTCACCTGGCCGCTGTTCTACGGCGCCAGGCACAGCGGCGCGGACAGCGCCCACGCGGCCGACGCGCCCTGGCTGTTCGCCCTGCTGGTCGCCCTGCTGCTGGTGGTCGTCGCGACCGAGCACGCCGCCGGCCGGATGAGCGCCAAGACGGTCGCGGTGCTGGCCGTGCTGGCGGCGCTCAACTCGGTGCTGCGCCTGCCCGGCGGGGTGGCCGGCTTCAACGCCCTGTGGTTCCTGCTGATCGTGGCCGCGCGCGCCTACGGGCCCACCTTCGGCTTCCTGCTCGGCTGCTTCACGCTGTGCTGCTCCGCGCTGGTCACCGGCGGGGTCGGGCCGTGGCTGCCGTTCCAGATGCTGGCGGCCGGCTGGGTCGGCCTCGGGGTCGGCCTGCTGGAGCCGGTGCCGCGCGGCGGACGCGCCGAGGTGCTGGTGCTGGCCGCCTACGGCGCGCTCGCGGCGGTCGCCTACGACCTGGTGATGGACCTGTGGTTCTGGCCGTTGGCGGTGCAGGGCCCGCTCGGCTTCTCCCCCGGCATCGGGCTCGGCGCCACGGTCGCCCGCTTCGCCGCCTTCCATCTGGCCACCGCGCTGCCGTGGGACCTCACCGGCGCGCTCGGCAACGCCGCCGTGCTGCTGGCGGTCGGCCGCCCGGCGCTGCGCACCCTGGAGCGCGCCGGCCGCCGGCTGCGCTTCGACGCGGTGCCCGAGCTGATCGACCCGGGCAGGCCCAGCCCTCCGGCAGCGCCGCCAGCGGCCGGCCCGGCGCGGCGGCCGGACACGCCGGGCCGAGGCTAACCTGGGCGGGATGGCCACCCCCGCAGCCCCGAGCGCCGGCCGCGCCGGCGTGCTGGCCGCCACGCTCGGCGTGGTGGCGGCCGCCGCCTGCTGGGGCATCGCCGCGATCATGGCCAAGGTGGCCTTCGAGCAGGGCGTGCCGCCGGACCGCCTGGCCGAGGCGCGGGCCGCGATCGCGCTGGTCGTACTGGCGCCGCTGCTGGCGTGGCGGCGCCGCGACCTGCTGCGCCCGCCCCGCGGGAGCCTGCCGCTGCTGCTGGGCTTCGGCGCCTGCATCGCCGCGGTCAACTACAGCTACTACCTGGCGATCGACCATCTCGCCGTGGGCGTGGCGATCTCGCTGCAGTACACCGGGCCGGTGCTGGTGCTCGGCTGGACGGTGCTGGTGCTGCGCGGCCGCCCGACCCGGCTGGCCTGGATCGCGGCGGGCTGCACGCTGGCCGGGGCGGTGCTGGTCAGCAAGGCGATCGCCGGCTTCGGCGGGGTCGACGCCACCGGGCTGGCCGGTGGCTTCGCCTCGGCGGCGCTGTTCGCCGCGTACATCCTGACCGCCGAGGCGGCCGGCCGGGCCGGCGCGCGGCCGCCGACCGTGCTGCTGTGGGGCTTCGTCGCCGCGGTCGCCGTCTGGAGCGTGGTCGCACCCTGGTGGTCGTGGCCCTTCGGCGCCGTGGCGCAGCCGCGCGTGCTGCTGGCCGTGCTCGGCGTCGGCATCGTCGGCACCCTGCTGCCGTTCTTCCTGGCGGTCTCGGCCCTGCGGGTGATCTCGGCGCCGACCGCCGCGATCGCCGCCACCTTCGAGCCGGTGTTCGCCGCCAGCTTCGCCTGGCTGCTGCTCGGCCAGCGCCTGGAGCCGCCGCAGCTGGCCGGCGGCCTGCTGGTGGTCGGGGGCGTGATGCTCGCCCAGCTCGCCCAGCCGAGGTCGCGGGCCGCCGAGGATCCCGGCCGTCCCGCCGGGGCGGACCTGCGCGCCTGAGACTGGCCGCCTCAGTGGCGCGTGATCCGGATCGCCGCGCCGGCGGGCCCGGCGGCCAACTCGGCGGCGCCGCCGATCGGGAAGGTGATCATCGGGTCGGTGTGGCCGTCCTCGAGGAACAGCACCGCCCCCTCCAGCGGCGGCATGAACGGCGTGCCGTGCAGCAGCGCGACGGTGGACAGGTTGCCACCGACGATCGGCCCGCTGGCCCGGCCCTCGGCGAGCACCCACCAGCCCTCGTTGGGCAGCAACCGCCGGTCGTCCTGGTCGAGGTACCACTCGTCGTTGGACCACCAGGCCGACGGCTCCAGGTCGAGCGGCTCCCCGTCGAACAGGCAGTCCCGGAACCATCGCAGGGTCGGCTCGAAGTGGCGCTGCATCGCGAAGCTGGACCAGTGCGGGCCGGAGTAGGTGACCAGGTTGGCGCGCGCCAGCGCGGCGCACTGCAGCGCGGTGATGTCCGAGTAGCCGCACAGCACCTTGGGGTTGGCGCCGATCAGCTCCCAGTCGAGCCGCGGCAGCAGCTCATTGGAGTTGTAGCCGCCGATGACCGTCAGCACCCCGGCCACCTCCGGGTCGGCGAAGGCGTCGTGCAGGTCGGCGACGCGCGAGCCTACGCTGGAGGAGACGAGCGGATCGGACTCCGCCACGTGCGCGCCGAAGCTGACCCGCAGGCCGAGCTCGGCGAGGCGCCGGTCGGCCGCCGCGCGGTTGGACGGGCTGATGATCGACAGCGACCACGAGGGGGCGACCACCCGGAGCATGTCGCCGGGCCGCAGCCTCGGAGGCAGGACGGCGGGCATGCCGGCATTCTTGGCGCCCGGCGCCCGGGCGGCAACCGAATTGCCGTTCAGGGCCGCTGCGCGAAGGGAGCCGGGGAACGCGTAGGCTGACCGTTCGGTCGGAGCGGGCCTTTCGCCAACCATGGGCTGGGATGCGTGGTCCGGCGCGACTAAGGTAGGAGGAGATGGCGACGACCCCCGAACCCGGGAGCACGACGGTGAGCGACCACGACGAGGTCACCACGGGGCGGACCCTCGACCAGGTGCCCGACCCGGACCCGCAGGAGACCGGCGACTGGCTGGCCTCCCTGAGCGACGTTGTCCAGCGCGAAGGGCCCGTCCGTGCCCGCTTCCTGCTCCGGCGGGTGCTGGAGCACGCCGGCGAGCTGCGCGTCGGCCTGCCGGCGCTGACCTCCACCGACTACGTCAACACCATCCCCGCCGGCGCCGAGCCGGACTTTCCCGGCGACGAGGAGCTGGAGCGGCGGCTGCTGTCGATCGTGCGCTGGAACGCCGCGGCGATCGTCTCGCGGGCCAACAAGCCGGAGCTGGCGCTGGGCGGCCACATGGCCTCCTACGCCTCCGCCGCCGAGCTGTTCGAGGTGGGCTTCAACCACTTCTTCAAGGGCAAGGACGGCGGCCCCGGCGACCAGATCTTCTTCCAGGGCCACTCCTCCCCCGGCGTGTACGCGCGCGCCTACCTCGAGGGGCGGCTCACCGAGGAGCAGCTCGACCGCTTCCGCCAGGAGGCCCTGCCCGGCGGGCTGTCGTCCTACCCGCACCCGCGGCTGATGCCGGAGTTCTGGGAGTTCCCCACCGTCTCCATGGGGCTCGGCGCGATCAACGCCATTTATCAAGCTCGGTTCAACCAGTACCTGTCGCGCCGCGAGATCGTCGACACCAGCGGCTCGCGGGTCTGGGCGTTCCTCGGCGACGGCGAGATGGACGAGCCGGAGGCGCTCGGCGCGCTCAGCGTCGCCTCGCGCGACGAGCTCGACAACCTGACCTTCGTGATCAACTGCAACCTCCAGCGCCTGGACGGCCCGGTGCGCGGCAACGGCAAGGTCATCCAGGAGCTCGAGTCGATCTTCCGCGGCGCGGGCTGGAACGTCGTCAAGGTGCTCTGGGGCCGGCTGTGGGACGACCTGCTGGCGCGGGACACCAGCGGGGCGCTGGTCGCCAAGCTGAACACCACCCCCGACGGCGCGTTCCAGACCCTGGCCGCCGAGGACGCGGCCTACGTCCGCGAGCACCTGTTCGACACCAGGGAGCTGCGCGAGCTGACCGGCGACCTCTCCGACGAGGAGGTGCTGCGGCTGGCGCTCGACCGGGGCGGCCACGACCTGCGCAAGGTCCATGCCGCCTACCGCGCCGCGGTCGAGCACAAGGGCGCCCCCACGGTGGTGATCGCCCAGACCATCAAGGGGCGCGGGCTGGGCCGCGAGTTCGAGGCCCGCAACGCCACCCACCAGATGAAGAAGTTCGTGCGCGGCACGCTCAACAGCTTCCGCGACCGGCTCGGCATCGACATCCCCGACGAGCAGCTCGAGGCCGGTTACCCGCCGTACTACCGGCCGCCGGAGGGCTCCGAGCTGCACGCCTACCTGCTCGACCGGCGTCGCGAGCTGGGCGGCCCGGTGCCCAGGCGCCTGGTCCGCTCCAAGCCGCTCGACCTGCCCGGCGAGGAGTCCTACGCGCGGCTCAAGAAGGGCTCCGGCCGCCAGCAGGTGGCCACCACCATGGCGCTGGTCCGGCTGATCAAGGACCTGCTGCGCGACAAGGAGTTCGGCAAGCGGATCGTGCCGATCATCCCCGACGAGGCACGCACCTTCGGCATGGACTCGCTGTTCCCCGAGCTGAAGATCTACTCCGTCAGGGGCATGAACTACGACGCGGTCGACCGCGAGCTGGTGCTGTCCTACAAGGAGCACGAGCGCGGCCAGATCATGCACGAGGGGATCACCGAGGCCGGCTCGATGAGCGAGTTCCACGCCGCCGGCTCCAGCTACGCCACCTTCGGCGAGCCGATGATCCCGGTGTACATCTTCTACTCGATGTTCGGCTTCCAGCGCACCGGCGACCTCGCCTGGAGCGCCGCCGACCAGCGCTGCAAGGGCTTCCTGATCGGCGCCACCGCCGGGCGGACCACCCTGAACGGCGAGGGGCTGCAGCACCAGGACGGCCACTCGCCGCTGCTGGCGTCCACCAACCCGGCGTGCGTCTCCTACGACCCGTCGTTCGCCTTCGAGCTTCCGGCGATCGTCAAGGACGCGCTCGAGCGGATGTATGGCGAGGACGCCGAGGACGTCTTCTACTACCTCACCGTCTACAACGAGCCGTTCGTGCAGCCGGCCATCCCCGAGAACCTCGACGAGCGGCAGATCGTCCAGGGCCTCTACCGCTACCGCCAGGTCGCCACACCGCACGCCCACCGTGCGCAGCTGGTCGCCAGCGGCAGCGCGATGCCGGAGGCGCTGCGCGCCAGCGACCTGCTGGCCGACGACTTCGACGTGGCCGCCGACGTGTGGAGCGCCCCGGGCTGGCAGCAGCTCCGCAGGGAGGCGCTGGAGTGTGAGGAGTGGAACCGCCTGCATCCCACCGGCGAGCAGCAGGTGCCGCTGGTGAACCGCACTTTCGCCGAGGTCGAGGGGCCGATCGTGGCGGTCACCGACTTCATGCGGGCGGTGCCCGACCAGATCTCCCGCTGGGTGCCGCGCCCCTACACGATCCTGGGGACCGACGGCTTCGGCCGCTCCGACACCCGCCCGGCGTTGCGGCGCCACTTCAAGATCGACGCCGAGAACATCGTGGTCGCGGTGCTCCAGGAGCTGGCGCTGGCCGGCGAGATCAAGCCCGAGGTGGTCGCCGACGCGATCAAGCGCTACGAGCTCGACCCGGAGGCCACCACCGAGGTCCCCTGAGCCGCCGCGTCCGGCGGCCGGCTAGATGCCGGCGAACTCGGCCAGGTCGGCGCAGACCAGGTCGGGCAGGATCGGCGAGGCCGCCAGGTCCTCCGGCGAGGTGCCGCCCGACAGCACCAGCACGCCGGCGAGCCCGGCCCGCTGCCCGCCGGCCACGTCGGAGTCGAGCCGGTCACCCACCATCGCGCCCGGCCCGCTGCCGAGCTGCTGACGGGCCGCCTCGAAGATCGGCAGCTCCGGCTTGCCGGCGGTGACCGCCACCACCCCGCCGGCCACCTCGACCGAGGCCAGGTACGGCCCGGCGGCCGGCGCGGGCCCGGACGGCGTGGGGAACACCGGGTCGCGGTTGGAGCCGAACAGCCGAGCGCCGCTGCGCAGCGCCCGGGTCGCGGCGGTCAGCTCGCGGCTGCCGAGGTCCCTGGAGCCGCCCACCACCACCAGGTCGACCGAGCGCGGATCCGCCGCGTCGGCGTCGACCAGCCCGGCGGCCAGCACCTCCGCCTTGAACGCCGGCGTGCCGAGCACCAGCGCGTTCGCGCCGGCGTAGCCCTCGCGGCGCAGCAGCACCGCCAGCGCCACCCCGGTGGTGAGCACCTCCTCGGGCGCCACCGGCACGCCGATCTTCTCGAGCCGCTGGGCGTAGCCGGCGCGGTCGTGCCGCGGGTCGTTGGTCAGGAAGCCGACCCGGCAGCCGCGGGCGCGCAGCGTGGCCACCGCCTCGGGCGAGCCGGGCACCGGTTCGGGCCAGACGTACAGCGTGCCGTCCAGGTCGATCAGGACGACCTCGAAGCGGTCGGCTGGAGCGCCGCGCACCCTGCTACGCATCGACGAAGGCTACGAGGCCGATGGAGCGGGCGCGTCCTTGGGCGAGGCGTCCACGAAGGGCGGCCGGGTGACGCGCACGCCGCCGCGCCGGCCGCGCACGTCGACCTCCAGCTCGGTGTCCTTGTCGTTGTACGGGCGGTCGACGTAGGCCAGCGCGATCCCGTGCCGCAGGGTGGGCGAGAAGGTCCCGCTGGTGACCTCCCCCACCGGCTCGCCGCCGGCCAGCACGGCCATGCCGTGCCGCGGGATCAGCCGGTCGGTGGAGACCAGCCCCACCAGCAGGCGCCGGGTGCCGGCGGCCTTGCGCTCTGCCAGCGCCTCGCGTCCGCGGAAGCTCGGCTTGCCCATCGCCACCGCCCAGCCGAGCCGCGCCTCGAACGGGTCGTTCCGGGTCGAGATGTCGTTGCCGTGCAGCGGGTAGCCCATCTCCAGCCGTAGCGTGTCGCGGGCGCCGAGCCCGGCGGGCACCACCCCGAGCGGCTCGCCGCGCTCGAACAGCTCGTCCCACAGCTTGGCGGCCAGCTCGCCCGGGACCAGCAGCTCGTAGCCGCGCTCGCCGGTGTAGCCGGTGCGCGCCAGCCGCATGGTCTCGCCGGCGTAGGTCACCGGTGCGGCGTGCATGTACTCCATCCCGGCGACCTCGGCGGGGAACAGCGAGCCGACCAGCTCGGGCGCGGCCGGTCCCTGCACCGCCAGCACGGCGACGTCCGGGCGCGGCACGATCTCCACGGCCGCGGCCGACTCGCGGCCGTGCAGCTCGTCCGCGGAGGCGCGCACCGCGTCGGCGACCTTCGGCCAGTTCGCTGCGTTGGGGACCAGCAGGTAGCCCTCTGCCGTCCAGTAGACGATCAGGTCGTCGACGATCGTGCCCTCGTCGGTCAGGCAGAGGGTGTACTGGGCGCTGCCCGGGCCGGCGAGCCGGTCCAGGTCGCCGGACAGCGCGTGCTGCAGCGTGGCGCGCGCGCCGGGGCCCGCGACCTCGACCTTGCCGAGGTGGGTGAGGTCGAAGATCCCCACCGACTCGCGCACCGCGCGGTGCTCGCTCAGCGTCCCGGCGTACTCGAGCGGCATCTCCCAGCCGGCGAACAGGCCCATCTTGGCCCCGAGGCGCCGATGGACGGCATCCAGCGGGGAGCGCTTGCGCTCCTCCGCGGCGGCGTTGCTCACTCGCCCTCCTTGGGCGGCGCCTGGCGAGGCCGCGGGGTCCGTGCGGGTGGGCGCGAGGTGCGCACCGGCGGCGGGCCCCCGCTCTGGAGCCGCCGGTCGGCGCGGCCCTCGGCCTTCATCTTGGCGTTGTACTCCCGCATCCGCTCGGGGTAGCCGACGATCTGGACGTCGTAGACGGGCAGGCCCAGCTCGCGGGCCACCCGCTGGATCACCTTGGGGGAGCCGACCCGCCGGCGGGTCCACTCCCCGTCGGTGGCGACCGCCACCGCCGTGGTGTCGGTGACCATCGTCTCCGGCTCCACGTAGAACTCCACACCTTGGCGCGTGCGCGCGAACGAGCGCAGGGCGTCCAGATCGTCCGGCGTCGCCTCACGGTCCATCGAGGCCACCCGGTTGCCGCGGGTGCGCCGGATCCGGAACGCGTCGAGAAAACTCACCTTTGTACCTTATGAACGAGAGACAGCACTTGCTTGGAGAGCTCGATGTGCGGCAGGTCGCTGGACTCGGCCACGCCCCGGACGCTCCAGCGGACCAGGTCGCGCATGGAGACGATGCCGATCAGGTCCTGCTCGGAGATGACCGGCAGGTGTCGGACCCCGGCGCGCACCATCTCCTGGGCCGCCTCCTCCACGGGGGCGTCCGGTCCGATGGTGACCAGGTCGTCGGTGAGGGCTTCGTGAGCCGCCACGTTCTTGGGGTCTTCGCCGCTGCCGACCACGCCCAGGATGTCCCGCTCGGTGAGGATGCCGAGGACCCGATCGTCCTCCAGCACGATCACCGAGCCGATGCGCTTGGAGCGCATCAGGCTCGCGACGTCGGCCACGTTGTACTCCGGACCGACGGTCACGAGGTCCTTGCTCATGATCTCAGAGACCTGCATCGAGGCAGTCCTCCCTTACCTGCGACGCTAGCGGGCCCGGCCGGGCGGCGCGAACCACTCGACCAGAAGACCCGAGCGTACCGTACGGTAACTCTCCGGGACCATCGCGGCATGCTCGAATCGGGAGCACCGTTTGCCCCCGCCCCGGCAGGGCATTCCTGCATGGCTGTCCAGCCACCCCCAAGACTAGACTTCGCCCGGTAAGCCTGGAATCAAAAGGAGCCGAACGACATGCCCTCGAACTCCTATGACCTGGTGATCCTGGGAGGCGGGACGGGAGGATACTCGGCCGCGCTTCGAGGCGCCGGGCTCGGCCTTTCGGTCGCCCTCGTCGAGAAGGACAAGGTGGGCGGGACCTGCCTGCACCGCGGCTGCATCCCCACCAAGGCGCTGCTGCACGCCGCCGAGCTGGCCGACGGCGTCCGCGAGGCGGCGGAGCGCTGGGGCATGAAGACGGTGATCGAGTCGATCGACTACTCGGCGACGGTGGCCAACCGCGAGGACATCGTCACCAAGAACTTCAAGGGCCTCGAGAGCCACCTCAAGAAGGAGAAGGTCCAGATCCTCAAGGGCGCCGGCAAGGTGACCGGCCCGCGCGAGGTGGAGGTCGAGTGCGTCGGCAGCGTCACCGCCGACAAGGCGCTGGTGCTGGCGTCCGGCTCCACGCCGAAGTCGCTGCCCGGGCTGGAGATCGACCACCACCGGGTGATCACCTCGGACGACGCGCTGGCGCTCGACTACCTGCCCAAGTCGGTGATCGTGCTGGGCGCCGGGGCGGTCGGGGTCGAGTTCGCCTCCTTCTGGCGCTCGATGGGCGCCGAGGTCACCGTGGTCGAGATCCTGCCCGGCCTGGTCCCGCTGGAGGACGACGACATCCAGCGCGAGCTGGGCCGCGCCTTCAAGCGCCGCGGCATCAACGTGATGGTCGACACCAAGCTGGAGGACGCCAAGGTCGGCGACGACCAGGTCACCATCACGGTCACCAACCAGGGCAAGAGCAGCGAGGTCTCGGCCGAGCTGCTGCTGGTGGCGACCGGCCGCGGCCCGGTGGCCGAGGGGCTCGGCTACGAGCGCATCGGCGTCAAGCTCGACCGCGGCTACGTGGCGCCGGCCAACTGGGACACGCTGGAGACCGACGCCAAGGGCGTCTACGCGGTCGGCGACGTGCTGCCGCCGCCCTCGCTGGCGCTGGCCCACGCCTCCTTCGCCGAGGGCATGCTGGTCGCCGAGCTGGCCGCCGGCCAGGCCTCGCCGCCGATCGACTACGCCGGCGTGCCCCGGGTCACCTACTGCAGCCCTGAGGTCGCCAGCGTCGGGCTCACCGAGAAGCAGGCCAAGGAGGGGGGCCACGAGGTGATCACCAACCGCTTCCCCTTCAACGGGGTCGCGCGCGGCATGATGTACGGGCAGGGCGGGATCGTGAAGCTGGTGGCCGCCAAGGACGGCCCGGTGCTGGGCGTGCACCTGATCGGCGCGCGGGTCACCGAGCTGATCGCGGAGGCGATGCTGGTCTACAACTGGGAGGCGCTGCCGAGCGACGTGGCGCAGTTCATCCACCCGCACCCGACCCTGTCGGAGGCGGCCGGCGAGGCGTACCTGACGCTGGCGGGGCGCCCGCTGCACCAGGGCTGAGCGGTGGCGACGACCCGGCGGCGGGGGGCGAAGCGGCGGCAGGCGGAGGGAGCGAAGAGGGCCATGGCCAAACCGATCAAGATGCCGGAGCTGGGCGAGTCGATCACCGAGGGCACGATCACCCGCTGGCTCAAGCAGGAAGGCGACCAGGTCGAGGTCGACGAGCCCCTGTTCGAGATCTCCACGGACAAGGTCGACACCGAGGTACCCTCCCCGATGGCCGGCACCCTCACCGCCATCAAGGTCAAGGAGGACGAGACCGTCGCCGTCGGCACCGAGCTCGCCGAGATCGAGCCCGCCGGCGAAGGCGGCGGTGACGCCGAAGCGGGCGGCGGCCAGGCCACCGCGGAGGCCGAGGCGCCGGCCCAGGAGGAGGCCCCGGCCGAGGCCGAGGAGGAGGCGCCCGCCGCCGAGGCCGCTTCGGGCGCCGAGGCTTCCGCGGGAGCCGAGGCTGGGGCCGAGGCCGGCGGGGACGGGGCGGACGAGACCGAGGCGGAGGCCGGTGCCGCGGAGGCGGAGGCGTCCGCCGGCGCGGAGACGCGCGAGGCAGCCGCGGGCGACGACGGCGAGGCCGCCGCCGAAGCGCGCCCCCGGGCCGAGGCCGACAGCTCCGACGGCGGCGAGACCGTCACCGTCCGCATGCCCGAGCTGGGCGAGTCGATCAGCGAGGGGACCATCACCCGCTGGCTCAAGCAGGAGGGCGACCAGGTCCAGGTCGACGAGCCCCTGTTCGAGGTCTCCACCGACAAGGTCGACACCGAGGTCCCCTCCCCCGTCGCCGGGACCATCCAGTCCATCAAGGTTCCCGAGGACGAGACCGTGAACGTCGGCGCCGAGCTGGTCGAGATCACCACCGGCGCCGGCCGCCGGCGGCGCCAGGCCGAGGCCGACGGGGAGGGCGGCGCCGCCGAGGCCGAGGCGTCCTCCGGCGAGGCGGCGCAGGCGGAGGCCGAGGCGCCCTCCGGGGAGGCTGGCCGGGCTGACCACCGGCCTCCCGACGAGGACCTCCAGGAGCAGAAGCCGGCCGCCGAGGAGACCGCCGAGCCGGAGCCCGCCAAGGCCGCCGGGGCGGAGGGCGCCGAGCGCTCGGCGCCGACGGACGGCGACGGCCAGGGCCGCGTGCCCGAGGGCATGGTGGTGTCGCCGCTGGTGCGGCGGCTCGCCAGGGAGCACCGCATCGACCTCGGCCAGGTCCGCGGCACCGGGGCCGGCGGCCGCGTGCGGCGCGAGGACGTCGAGAGCTACCTCCAGCAGCGCGGCTCCCAGCCGGCGCAGCCAGCCGCCGCCGAGGAGCGCGCCGAGGAGAAGGCGCCCGCCAAGCAGCCCGAGGCCCCCGCCAGGGAGAAGGCGCCGGCCGCCGCGGCCGCCAGGCCCGAGGGCTCGCCCGGCCTCCAGGTGGCGGTGCCGCTGCCGACCGGCGTCCGCGAGGAGGTCGTCAAGGCGACCCGCACGCGCCGCCTGATCGCCGAGCGCATGGTGACCTCGCTCCAGGTCAGCGCCCAGCTCACCGCGGCGGTCGAGGTCGACATGACCAGGGTCATGCGCCTGCGCGAGCAGGCCAAGGACGCCTTCAAGCAGCGCGAGGGCGTCTCGCTGTCGCCGCTGCCGTTCTGCGTTCAGGCGATGATCGCCGCGGTCAAGCAGTACCCCAACGTCAACTCCGCCCTGGACGCCGACGGCAACCTGCACGTCTACAAGGACGTCAACCTCGGCGTCGCGGTCGACACCCCCAAGGGCCTGTTCGTGCCGGTCATCAAGCACGCCGACACGCTCAACCTCGCCGGCCTGGCCAAGGCGATCGCCGACGTCGCCGCGCGCACCCGCGACGGCAAGGTCGGCCCCGACGAGCTGTCCGGCTCGACCATCACGGTGACCAACACCGGCAGCCGCGGCACCCTGTGGGACACCCCGATCATCAACCAGCCCAACGCCGCCGTGTTCGCCACCCCGGCGATCGTGCGGCGGCCGGTGGTGGTCGACGACCCGGAGCTCGGCGAGGTCGTGGCGGTGCGGCACATGATGTACGCCATCCTCACCTACGACCACCGCATCATCGACGGCGCCGACGCCGCCAGGTACCTGGTCAAGGTCAAGGAGGTCCTCGAGCAGGCCGACTTCTCCGCCGAGCTGGGGCTGTAGATGGACGGCGGCCGCGCTCCCCTCTGGCTGGTCCGCGCCGGCCTGGTGCCCTACCGGGTCGCCTGGGCGTGGCAGCGCGCGCTGGTCGAGCGGCGCGTGGCCGACGAGATCCCCGACACCGTGCTGCTGCTGGAGCACCCGCACGTCTACACCATCGGCAAGCGCGGCAGCGACGGCGACGTGCTGGTCAGCGACGAGTGGCTGCGGGCGCAGGGCGCCGAGGTGGTCCACACCGAGCGCGGCGGGCAGGCCACCTACCACGGCCCCGGGCAGCTGGTCGGTTACCCGATCACCCGGCTCGACCACGCCAAGGGGGTCTGGCCGTTCATCGCCCGCGTCGAGGACGCGCTGGTCGACACCGCCGCCGACTTCGGCCTGGAGGCCCGCGGCGAGCTCGGCGAGCTCACCGGGGTCTGGGTCGACGGCGCCAAGCTGGTGGCCATCGGCATGCGCGTCTCGCGCGACGTCACCAGCCACGGCTTCGCGCTGAACTGCTCCACCGACCTGGCGAGGTTCAACGCCATCATCCCCTGCGGGATGCCCGACAAGGCCGCCTGCTCGCTGTCGAGCCTGCTGGGCCGGACCGTCGGCGTGGACGAGGCCCTGCCGCTGGTCGAGCGGCACCTCGCCGAGCGGCTGGAGCGGGCGCCGCGCCTGGTCGACCTCGCTACCCTGGATCTCGAAGCGGAACGAGCTGAGAGCGACACCGATGCCAGAGTCTGAGCCGATCATCCCGCCGGGGGTACGGACCCTTTCGGTCCTGCCGCGCACGCCGGCGCCGCCGCCGACCGAGGCGACCTTCGCCCGCAAGCCGTCCTGGCTCAAGGTCCGGGCCAGTTACGGCCCGAACTACCGCGAGCTCAAGGGGCTGATGCGCGGCGCGGAGCTGCACACCGTCTGCGAGGAGGCCGGCTGCCCCAACATCTTCGAGTGCTGGGAGGCCCGCGAGGCCACCTTCCTGATCGGCGGCGAGCACTGCACCCGCGCCTGCCCGTTCTGCCAGATCGCCAGCGGCAAGCCGGCCGGCTACGACACCGACGAGCCCCAGCGGGTCGCGCACGCGGTGGCGCGCATGGGCCTCAACTTCGCGGTGATCACCGGGGTCGCTCGCGACGACCTGGACGACGGCGGCGCCTGGCTGTTCGCCGAGTCGATCCGCCAGGTCCGCGAGCTGCTGCCGACCTGCGGCGTCGAGGTCCTGATCCCGGACTTCCGCGGCCAGCCCGAGGCGCTCCGGCAGGTGACCGACGCGCTGCCCGACGTGCTGGGCCACAACGTCGAGACCGTGCCCCGGCTGTACAAGCGCATCCGGCCCGGCTTCACCTACGCCGGCAGCCTGGAGCTGCTCGCCCGCGCCCGCGCCTGGCTCCCCGCCGGCCACGCGACCAAGTCGAACCTGATCCTCGGCATGGGCGAGGAGCGCGACGAGGTCGAGGAGACCATGCGCCACCTCCGTGAGGTCGGGGTCGAGCTGCTCACCATCACCCAGTACCTCCAGCCGAGCAGGCAGCACCTCAACCTGCAGCGCTTCGTCGAGCCGCGCGAGTTCGACGAGCTGAAGCAGGTCGCCATCGACCTCGGCTTCACCCACGTCGAGTCCGGGGCCCTGGTCCGTTCCAGCTACCACGCCGGCCAGATGCACCGCGCCGCCTACCTCAAGCAGCACGGCACCCTCCCCCACTGGGCCCAATCCGCGGACTCCCCCGGCCGGGCCCCAGAACCGGAGGCCGCCGAGGCCTGAGCCCTCCCCTCCAGGTGGCAGCGGCACCGCCACCGCACCCGGTGCCCGTTAGATCGGCTCGATGCGCACGTGGGTCCGATCGCCGACGAGCGCCTTCATATCGTCGGGGTCGCTGGTCAGGATCACGCAGGGCGCGGCGCTGATCGCTTCGGCGACGATCAGTGCATCCACGGTCGCGTGCATCCTGGCTTCACCGAGCAGCCGGCCCGCCTGGAGGGCGGTCCGGGTGCCGATCGACGGCACGTGGGCAG
>DASVXQ010000543.1:0-2426 GCA_036392615.1 Actinomycetes bacterium
GCGGTGCTGGCCTCCAGCGAGCCGTCGAAGTCGCGGGCGCGCATGCGCTCGCGCAGCTCGGCCGCGACCGGCGCGAGCGCCGGGGCGAGCCGCTCCAGCGCCTCGTCGGCGGACGACGCGGCGGTGGTGGCGCGCTCGACCGCCGCGCGCGCCTTGCGCAGCGGCAGCGCCTGCGCGTCGATTGCCAGGGCCGCCTCGTAGCCGAACAGGTGCCCGGCCATGGTCGACAGCACGTAGGCGAGCGCCGGGTGCACCTCGGGCACGAACACCACCCCGGCTGCCCGGTCGAAGCGGGCCTCGCCGTGGGTGGCGATCACGATCGGCACGCCGTTGTGCGCCCGGAAGATGGCCACCTCCTTGGCCACGTCCTGGGCGGGGCCGCCGCTGATGCCGGCCGCGCAGACCAGCGTGAGCGGCTCGGAGGACAGGTCGATGTGCTTCTTGTCCTCGGTCGCGTCGCAGGCGATCGACTTGTAGCAGAGCTCGGACAGCTTGATGCGGATCTCCTCGGCGGCGATCTGGTTGCGGCCGTTGCCGACCACCGCCCAGTAGCGGCGCGAGGGCGCGTGGCGCTGAGCGAGCTGGCGGATGCGGTCGCGCTGGCCGAGCACGGTGGTCATCGCGGCGGGCAGCTCGCGCAGCGCGCCGAGCAGCTCGTGCTGGAGCTCGGGGTCGACCTGGCCCATCGCCTCGGCCACCGCGAAGGCCAGCAGCGTGCCGGCGGCCACCTGCGCGTAGAACGCCTTGGTCGAGGCCACGCTCATCTCGACGTCGCGTCCGTCGGAGGTGTAGAGGACGCCGTCGGCCTTGTGGGTGAGGTCGCTGGAGCGGCGGTTGACGATCGCCAGCACCGCGGCGCCGCGCGCGCGCAGCAGGTCGACCGTGCGGTTGGTGTCGGTGGTGGTGCCCGACTGGCTGATCGCCACCACCAGCGTGTCGCGCATGTCGTCGTCCAGCCCGAAGCCGGACAGCTCGGTGGCGGGCAGGGCGGCGATCGGCAGCTGGGCGCCGGCCAGCGCGTCGGCCATGGCGGCGGCCACGCCCCTGCCGGCGATCGCGGCGGTGCCCTGCCCGATCACGAAGATCCGGCGGATCTCGCCGTGCCCGAGGCGCTCGCGCACCCGCGGCGGCAGCACCTCCGGTCCCAGGTTGGTGACCCGGCGGCCGTCGCGCTCGCGGATGCGGCCGCGCAGCGTCTTGTGGAACGAGGACGGCGCCTCGGAGATCTCCTTGAGCAGGTAGTGCGGCGCGCTGCCACGGTCGATGTCGCGCGTGGTGACCTCGGCCCTGCGCAGGTCCTCCCGCTGGGGTGGCAGCTCGCCGCCCTGGTAGTCGAGGCGGCGGATGCCCTCCAGCGTGCCAGCGCGCGCCTGGTCCAGCACCACGATCTGGCCCTTGACCCCGGCGCCGCCGTCGGGCTCGACGGCGGTCGCCTCGCCGTCCATGCGGAGGTAGGTTCCGGTCTCGGCAACCAGGCCATAGGGCTCGCTGGCGACCAGGAAGGCGTCCTCGGTCAGGCCGACGTTGAGCGACTGGCCGCTGCCGCGCAGCGCCAGCAGGAGCTGGCCCGGCGCGGCGGCGGTGCTGGCGGCGATCGCCACCGACCCGTCCATCTCGGCCACCGTCCGGCGGAAGGCCTCGGGCGCGTCCAGGCCGGACTCCAGCCGCCGGGAGAGCAGCACCGGGATCACCTTGGCGTCGGTGGTGATCTCGCCGGGGATGCGCAGCCCGTGGGCGCTGACCAGCTCATGGTGGTTGTCGACGTCGCCGTTCAGCACCGCCACGGCGTAGGGCCGGGCGCCCTGTGGCTCGCCGTCCTCCTCCTGGTTGAGCGGGTGGGCGTTGGCCTGGTTGATCAGGCCGACGCTGGCCCAGCGGGTGTGGGCCAGCACCATCGCGCTGGCCTCGGGCGCCTCCAGCGCCCGCCGCAGCAGCGTGTCGCCGGCGACCGCGGCGCGCAGGCGGCGGCCGTTGTCGCCCAGCTCGCCGACCTCGCTGGCCGCCTTGTAGACGAACGCCAGCCGGCCGTCGGGAGCGCGCACCGAGCCGGAGGTGTACAGCGGGTCGCTGGAGCGCTCCGCCACCAGGGCGGCCAGCTCGGCCGAGCCCAGATCGAGGCCGTGCCCGCTGACCAGGACGTACAGGCCGGCCGAGTCGCGCCCGCGCACCTCCAGCCGGTCCAGGGCCGCCAGCGCGATCTGGATCGAGCCGTAGGCCTCGATGGCCGCGCGGTCCGGGCGCCGCCCGGCGAGCACGGCGACCGCCTCGGCGTTGGCGATGCGGTCGCGGCGGATCGCCCAGAGGCCGTCCTTGGTGCCGACCAGCGCGGCGTTGACCGCCTCCAGCGCCTCGGCCGGCAGCACGGCGGCCTCGGCGTCGATCGCCGCCTCCAGCCGCTCGACCCGGCGCTCCAGATCGGCCGCGAG
>DASVXQ010000544.1:0-2403 GCA_036392615.1 Actinomycetes bacterium
GCGTGACCGCGCCGCCGCGGAGCCACAGCGAGCCGCTCCCGCCGACGATCGACCCGACTCGCCTCCGGCGGACCGCCGGGGAGCCGCTCCCGTGGGTCCAGCGGTCGGTCCTCGGCCCCCGGTCCCTCCGGTGCCGCCCGCCCCCACGGTGGACCGCCAGGACACCGGCCCCTCGCCAGAGCCCCGGCGAACCGAGCCCGCCGCCCAGCGGCGGGAGCCGCCCGCGAACGTGGACCCGCTGGTGCGGAACGCCGGGGCGCCGCCGTCGCAGGCTCCGGCGCCACAGCCGTCGCGGTCCGAGGAGATGCCGGCCGACGCGCCCGAGGCCGTTGCCGGCCGGCTCGCCGAGCGGCTCGGCGCGGACACCGTCGCGCTCCTGCTGGACAACAACCGTGGCCTGCTGGAGGTCGCCGGCGGGGTCGGCCTCACCGCCGCCGAGCGCCGGCTCCAGGTGGAGTATGGCCACGAGGTCCTGCTGGAGCTGTTCCGGGTCGGGGTCGGGCTCATCGAGGACACCGAGCGCGTCCGCGACCTGATCCGTGGGATCCCCGGCTGCAACAGCCAGAGCCTCGTGATGGTGCCGCTGGTGCACGAAGGCCACGGCTTCGGCGCGCTGATCATCGGCCGCAGCAGCCCACCCGGCCAGCCGCGCCCAGAGTTCACCGAGCCCGAGATCGAGGCGCTGATGGACTTCGCCGAGGACGTCGCCGCCCCGCTCCGCAGCACCGTGCTCCTACGGCGCCTGAAGCGCCAGCTCAACACCCCCAACCGCCCGTAGCGGGCGGTCACCGCGAGCCGCGGGGCGTTTGCCGACCATCAACCGATCCCTGTACGCTCCACCAGCACCGGGGCGCGTAGCTCAGCGGGAGAGCGCTGCCTTGACACGGCAGAGGTCGGAGGTCCAACTCCTCCCGCGCCCACCAGGCAAGATGCCTCCTCGCAGTCCTTCCGTGAACCTTGTTGTCGGCAGCCCGTCGGCAAGGCTCCCCGATAGCCGTCGAGCGGGGGTCATCTGCTTCGAGGAAGAGCTGGCCAGCTGACTGAGAGCAGTCATGCAAGGCGAGGAGACACCAACTTGGCTCGCCACCATCCCGCCCACGCCGCTCGACGTGAATTGGCAACGCGAGGGGGATGAGTGACTTCACCATCTGTGGACTGCTTTGGGTGAAGAAGTCTCGCTCGGGGAGGAACTCCATGGGGGACCAGGAAGCATCCCCAGAGTTTCCGTTCGCTCACCTTGTGCTCGTGCCCACTTCGGCCGAGTCGCAGTCCCGACTCCGCCTGGTACGAGCCTGTTGCACAAGCCGTGAGCTGGCCTTTGAGGCGAAGAGTCTATTGCTCACGGATGTGATCGGCGGTCGGTAACGGCGCTGCAGACCAAGCCGAACCAACCTCAGAGGCCAGCAGGAGCCGCGGATCCCTTGAGGGGCGTGGCGTTGCCCTGGGCGTGACGGCCGTCATGGCGTCGTAAGGCCGGGTTGCTGGCAAGCTGCTGCCAGACCATGAGGAGAGTCCTCAAGCCCGCCCTGCACCAGGATTGAGCGGTGATCGCCGAGCTCATTAGCCGAGCGGGGCAAATGCCTGCTCGAAGGAGCGGATCAGGCCCTGGGACGACCTCCAGCGGTCCTGCGGGATGAGGTAGAGCACCGAGTAGCCCCAGCCCTGGCTCGGGCTGACGAAGCTGACGTCCAGCCCGTGGGTGGGACGCCCGTTCGGCAGATAGGTGTACTCCCAGATCGCGGCGCGCATGCCGTGGTAGCTGCCCCGGTGCACCGAGCCGATCCGACGGTAGCCAGGCAGCCTGGCCGACCAGTACCGCTCGTTCTGGATCCAGCCGGGCAGCGGATCGCCGCTCGCCGGGACCAGCGGGGGATGCGCGGACTCCACCTTGATGAAGCGTCCGGTGCCCTCGCTAAACGACGTGCCGTGCCGGGCCAGCCCGGTGCTGCGCCGCCAACCGGACGGGTAGGCGATGGCGTAGCCACCGCTCGGGTAGGGGAACCTGGTCCAGCCGGCGGGCACCGCCGGGGCGGTGCCGGCTGGTGGCTGGGAGGCGGGCGGTCGCTGCGGCGGAGCGGTGGTGGACGGCGCACGTGGCCGCGGGGCAGTCGTCTGCGGGGCAGCGGATGCCGGGAGACGGGTTGTTGGCGTGCTGGTCACGTGGGTCGGCGCGGCACCGCGCTCGCCGCTTCTCCCATAACCCCCCAGCTGGAGGACCTCGGCGATCAGGAACGCGAACGTGACCACCACACCAAGCACGGCGAGCGCGACCTCCCACGGCCGCGCCTGCGTCCACTCGACCCGCCCCGCGCGGCCCGCTGGCCACGTCGGAGCCTCCGAGGGCTCGGTGGTGTCGTGGGCGGCCGCTTCGGCGGGGAACTCTCCAGTGGGGGTCGGGGTGAA
>DASVXQ010000545.1:0-33149 GCA_036392615.1 Actinomycetes bacterium
GGCCGGTGGCGGCGGTCGCCCAGGTGGCGGCGGTGGCCGTCCCGGCCTGGGCGGCGGTCGTCCTGGTGGCGGCGGTGGCCGTCCGGGTGGCCGTGGCGGCTTCGGCGGCTACCGTGGCCCGCGCCCGAAGCGGCGCAGGGGCGCGCGGCAGCGCGAGGAGTTCGAGGCCATGGGAGCCCCGAGCATCAACTCGCGGCCGGACATCTCGGTCGACGGGGTCATCCGCGTTCCGCGCGGCGTGACGGTGCAGGAGTTCGCCGACCGGCTCGGCCGGCCGGCGGCCGATCTCATCCGCCTGCTCATGCAGATGGGCGAGATGCTGACCGCGACCCAGTCGATGTCCGACGACGCGGTCACCCTGCTCGGCGAGGAGATCGGCGCGCGCATCGAGATCGTCGACCCCTCCGAGGCCGACCAGCTCCAGGAGATCGAGGGCTGGGAGGACAACGAGCCGGACCGTGACGAGGACCTCAAGCCGCGGCCACCGGTGGTGACCGTGATGGGCCACGTCGACCACGGCAAGACCAAGCTGCTCGACGCCATCCGGCGCACCAACGTGGTGGCGACCGAGGCCGGCGGCATCACCCAGCACATCGGTGCCTACCAGGTCCGCGCCGGCGCGGACGGCCGGCTGGTGACCTTCATCGACACCCCGGGCCACGAGGCGTTCACCGCCATGCGCGCCCGCGGCGCCGCGGTCACCGACGTGGTCGTGCTGGTGGTCGCCGCCGACGACGGCGTCATGCCGCAGACCGTCGAGGCGATCAACCACGCCAAGGCGGCCGGTGTGCCGATCGTGGTGGCGGTCAACAAGATCGACAAGCCGGAGGCGAATCCGATCAGGGTCCGCCAGCAGCTCACCGAGTACGACCTGGTGGCCGAGGAGTACGGCGGCAAGACGCAGTTCGTCGACGTCTCGGCCAAGAGCGAGCTGGGGCTCGACGACCTGGTCGAGACCATCCTGCTGGTCACCGACGTCGAGCTGAACCTTCGCGCCAACCCGAACCGGCGCGCGCAGGGCGCGATCATCGAGTCGCACCTCGACAAGGGGCGCGGCCCGGTGGCGACCCTGCTGGTCCGCCGCGGCACCCTGCACGTCGGCGACGCGCTGGTGGCGGGCATGGCCTTCGGCCGCGTCCGCAACATGTACGACGAGAACGGCAAGGAGGTCACCAGCGCCCTGCCGGCGCAGCCGGTCCAGGTGCTCGGCCTCTCCGCCGTGCCGATCGCCGGTGACGAGGTCCGCGCGGTCAGCGACGAGCGGGTCGCCCGCTCGATCGCGCAGACGCGCGAGGCCCGCCAGCGGCAAGCCGAGATCGCCTCGACCAGGCCGGTCCGCCTGGACGACCTGTTCGCCAGGATCCAGGAGGGCCAGCTCCAGGAGCTGCCGCTGGTGATCAAGGCGGACGTGATGGGCTCGGTCGAAGCGATCGACGACGCCCTGAGCAAGCTCGACGTCCCCGATGTCCGCCTGCGCGTGCTGCACAAGGGCGCCGGCGCGATCAACGAGGGCGACGTCAGCCTGGCGGCGACCGCCGGCGCGATCGTGGTCGGCTTCTCGGTGCGACCCTCGCCGGCCGCCCGCGAGCTGGCCACCCGCGAGGGCGTCGACATCCGCCTCTACTCGGTCATCTACCAGCTGGTCGAGGACATCGACAAGGCCCTCAAGGGCATGCTGGCGCCCGAGTTCGAGGAGCGGCAGCTCGGCACCGCCGAGGTGCGGCAGACCTTCCGGGTCCCGCGGGTCGGCGTGGTGGCGGGCTCCTACGTCACCAGCGGCGACATCAACCGCGGGGCCAAGGCCAGGCTGGTGCGCGACGGGGTGGTCGTCTACGAGGGTCGCATCGACTCCCTGCGCCGCTTCAAGGAGGACGTGCGCACCGTGGCGACCGGCTTCGAGTGCGGCATCGGCCTGGAGAACTACCAGGACATCCATGAAGGCGATCAGATCGAGGCCTACGAGATGGTCGAGATCCCGCGCTGACAGCGGCGGCTCTCGAGCCGCCACCGCAGGAGCGACGCGCCGGGCCCCATGGCGGGCCCGGCGCGCGTTCCCGTCCCGGACCGCACACCGACCCCATCTGACTGCCATGTTCGTCGCCCTGCTCCGCCTCGACCTCCGCCTTCCCGACGCCACCTCGCTGAAGGACAAGCGCTCGGTGGTCAAGGGGCTGGTGGCTGACCTGCGCAAGCTGAACTGCTCGGTCGCGGAGGTCGACTACCAGGACCTGCGGCAGCGCGCGACGCTGGCGGTGGCCGCCGTGTCGGGGGAGAGCTTCCAGGCACGCAAGGTGCTGGTCAGCGCCGAGCGCGAGGTGGAGCGCAACCCGGGCGTCGAGCTGCTGTCGAGCGAGGTCTCACTGTTCGGGCCGGAGGACTCCTGACCATGGCCAATCCGAGCTATCCCCGTTCGCTCCGCCTCGCCGAGACGGTCAGGCGGCTGGTCAGCGAATGGCTGGAGGAACAGCAGACCAAGGAGCTCCAGCCGGGCCTGGTGACGGTCACCGACGTGCGGGTCACGCCCGACATGCACCGCGCGACCGTCTACTACACCGTGCTCGGCCCTGAGGAGGACCGCGCCGCCGCCGAGGCGCGGCTGGCGGAGACGGCCCCCCAGGCGCGCGCCTACGTGGCCCACCACGTGCGGCTTCGTCACGCCCCGACGCTAGAATTCGTGTCAGACGACCTCCCTGCCCGCGGGGTCCGGATCGATCAGCTGCTCCAGCAGATCGGCTCGCGGGACGACGGCACCTCCGAGGCCACGGGGAGCTCCACCCCGACCGACGAGGAGGATCCGAGCGCATGAGCATCCCGCAGCGGGACTGGCAGGCGGCCACAGCCGCGATCGAGCAGGCCCGGCAGGCGGTGATCTCCTGCCACCTGCACCCCGACGGGGACGCGCTCGGCTCGGCCCTGGCGCTGCACGGCGCGCTGGTCAAGGCGGGCCGGCCCGCCCTGGTCAGCTTCTCGGAGCCGTTCGAGGTCGCCGCGCAGTACCGCTTCCTGCCCGGGGTCGAGCGGCTCACCCCGCCCGACCAGGTGCCGGCCGAGCCGGAGCTGATGGTCTGCTTCGACACCGGCTCGCTCGACCGGCTCGGCAGCCTCGCCGGCGCCTTCCAGCGCGCCAAGCGGACGGTGGTGATCGACCACCACGCCTCCAACACCCGCTTCGGCGACGTCAACCTGATCGACCCGGCCGCGCCGGCCAGCGCGGTGCTCTGCCGCGAGCTGCTGCGCCGCCTCGACCTGCCGCTCGACCGGGAGATCGCCACCAACCTCTACACCGCGTTGGTGACCGACACCGGCCGCTTCCAGTACCAGTCGACCGTCCCCGAGACGCATCTGCTGGCGGCCGAGCTGCTGGCCGCCGGCGTGCAGCAGTACGAGGTCGCCAAGGCGGTGTTCGAGACCAACGACATCCGCTACCTGCGGCTGCTCTCGCGGCTGCTGGACCGCGTCACCCAGGTCCCGGCGGCCTCGCTGGTGTGGGCCACCGTCACGCTCGAGGACCTGCGCGCCTTCGGGCTGGGCATGGAGGCCACCGAAGGGCTGATCGACCTGGTCCGCACCGACGGGGCCAGCGACGTCGCGGCGGTGCTCAAGGAGCAGCCCGACGGTGGCTTCAAGGTCTCGCTGCGTTCCAAGGGCGGCACCAACGTCGCCGAGGTCGCCGGCCACTTCGGCGGCGGCGGCCACGCGCTGGCCTCCGGCTACACCTCCAGCCGGGACGCCGCCGGCACGATCGACGCGCTCGTCGAGGCGCTCCAGGCGCAGCGCGCCGGCGCCAACGGCCAGCGGCCCCCGGCCGGCGGCGACGGCGGCTCGAAGAGGGAGACCCCGAGCACGGCGGCCTCGGGGAGGTGAGCGGAGCGGGCATGGACGGTGTGCTCGTCTGCGACAAGCCGGCCGGGTTCACCTCCCACGACGTGGTCGCCAGGGTCCGGCGGCTGGCGCGCCAGCGGCGCGTCGGCCACGGCGGCACGCTCGACCCGCCGGCCACCGGCGTGCTGGTGGTCGCGCTCGGCCGGGCGACCCGGCTGCTGCCGTTCCTGCCGATGGAGCCCAAGCGCTACCTCGCCAGGATCGTCTTCGGCAGCGAGACCGACACGCTCGACGCCGCCGGGAGCGTCACCGGCACCGCGCCGGTCGACGGCATCGACCGGGAAGCCGTGGTCAGGGGCCTGGAGCGGCTCACCGGCCGGCAGGAGCAGGTCCCGCCGATGGTGTCGGCGGTGAAGCTGGACGGCGAGCGGCTCTACCGCAAGGCGCGCCGCGGCGAGACGGTCGAGCGCAGCCCGCGGCCGGTCGTGGTCCACGCGCTGGAGCTGCTGGACTTCGAGGCCGGCCCGCCGCCGTGGGCGACCGTGGAGGTGACCTGCTCCGGCGGCACCTACGTGCGGGTGCTGGCCGCCGACCTCGGCCGCTCGCTCGGCAGCCTGGCGCACCTGGCGAGCCTGCGCCGCACCGCGGTGGGCGCCTTCACCGAGCGGGAGGCCAGCACCCTGGCCGAGCTGGAGGCGCTGCCGAGCCTGGAGGAGGCGCTGGTCGACCCGGCCGCCGCGATGCGCTCGACCTCGGTGCGCAAGCTCAGCGAGCGGGAGGCCGCCGCGCTGGCCACCGGCCAGACGCTGGAGCCGACCGGGGCCGACGAGCCGGTCGCCGCACTGGACCCCGACGGCCGGCTGGTGGCGGTCATCCAGGACGGCGGCGGCCGTGCCCGGGCGAAGGTCGTGCTGCGGTGAGCCGCAAGCCGCGCGCCTTCGTCGGGCTCGACCAGGTGCCCGCCGACCTCGGCCCCACGGCCGTGACCATCGGCGTGTTCGACGGCGTCCACCTGGGCCACCAGGCCCTGCTCGCCAGGGTCGTCGAGGAGGCCCGTTCCCGGGGCGTCCTGCCTGGCGCGATCACCTTCGACCGCCACCCCATGAAGGTGGTCCGGCCGGGCAGCGACCCGCCGCTGCTGTCCACGCTCAGCCAGCGGGTCGAGCTGCTCTGCCAGCACGGCATGGAGTTCGTGCTGGTGCTGCCGTTCACCCCCAAGCTGTCGCGCATGGCGGCCGAGGAGTTCGCCGTCAAGGTGCTGCTGGAGGCGGTGAACGCGCGGGTGGTGGTGGTCGGCGCCAACTTCCGCTTCGGCCACAAGGCCGCCGGCGACGCGCGGCTGATCGCCGAGCTGGCGCGGCCCAGGGGCGTCGACGTGGTGGCGGTCTCGCTCGACGCCGACCATGGCGAGCCGGTCTCCTCGACCCGGGTGCGCGCCGCCCTGGCCGCCGGCGAGGTCGCGACGGTCCGGCGGCTGCTCGGCCGGCCCTTCACCGTCGAGGGGCACGTCATCCACGGGGCCGAGCGCGGCCGCCTGCTCGGCATCCCGACCGCCAACCTGCGCGTCCCGGCCAGGCTCGCGCTGCCGGCCAGGGGCGTCTACGCGGGGCGTCTGGAGGTGGCGGGGTCGCCGCCGATGCCGGCGGTCTCGAACGTCGGCACGAGCCCGCAATTCGGCGGCAACGAGCTGCGCGTCGAGACCTACGTGCTGGATTTCGACGGCGATCTCTACGACCGGCTGGTGCGCGTCTCCTTCGAGCACCGGATCCGGGACGAGGTCGTGTTCCCCAGCGTGGAGGCGCTGGTGGAGGGCATGAACGACGACGTCGGGCAGGCCAGGCGGCTGCTCGGCGCGCCCGGGCGGAGGCAGGGGCAAGCCTGAAATCGCGACAGAATTCACGACAGTGCTAACCTTGCACGGGTGGCCGGCCCCTCTGGCCGGCGGCCGCTCGGGATGCGGGACAGCGCGGTGTTCGCCCGCGCGTGCCCCCGAGCACGAATCCGCAGAACGAAAGGGACGAGACAGCGGATGCTGGTCAAGGACGAGAAGGCCAAGATCATCACGGAGTACGCGACCAAGCAGGGCGACACCGGCTCGCCCGAGGTGCAGGTGGCGATCCTGACCCACCGGATCAACGGGCTGAACGAGCACCTCAAGGTGCACAAGCACGACCACCACTCGCGGCGTGGTCTGCTCCAGATGGTCGGCCGCCGCCGGCGTCTGCTCCGCTACCTCCAGAGCACGGACGTCGCCCGCTACCGGGCGCTGATCGAGCGGCTCGGACTCCGCCGCTGAACGGCAAGGTTCGAGCAGGTGGGTCGAGCGGACGGTCGCGGCGATCGCGACCCGCGCCCGCGAAGGGTGGTGATGCCGCAGGCGTCGTGACCGGCACCTAGCAGAGCGGTCGGTCCAGCCCGGTCGTGTCAGTTGTCAGTGGTGAGCCCTGGAACGCCGAAGGTTCGGTCGTCCAGGCCTTTCGACTGAGAACTGGCACGCGGCGGCCACCCGGTCGCCGTAGCCGCTCCGCTCCGCCGCCGTGCCGTGCCCACCGCCACGCGCATCGCGGGCAGGCCGTAAGCGCCGCCCCGGTGCCGCCAGTGGCATCCGAAGACCCGCTTCGAGCGGGTGCCGGCGAGTTCGCGTGCCGAGCTGGCGCGCGAACCGGCAGAAGGAGAAAGAAGACTTCATGGCAGTTCATCGTGTACAAGGCGCAGTCGGTGGTCGGGAGATGTTCTTCGAGACCGGCAAGCTGGCCAGGCAGGCCGGCGGCGCCACCATCGTCGGGCTGGGAGAGACGCAGGTCCTGGTGACCGCGACCGCGGGGAAGAACCCCAAGGAGCAGCTCGACTTCTTCCCGCTGACGGTCGACGTCGAGGAGCGGATGTACGCCGCGGGGAAGATCCCCGGCGGCTTCTTCCGCCGCGAGGGCCGGCCGTCCGAGACGGCCATCCTCACCGCCCGGCTGGTCGACCGTCCGCTGCGCCCGTCCTTCCCCAAGGGCCTACGCAACGAGATCCACATCGTCGCGACCATCCTGTCGGCCGACATGGAGAACAACTTCGACGTGCCGGCGATCAACGGCGCGTCCATGGCCGTGCTGCTGGCCGGGATCCCGTTCACCGGCCCGGTGGGCGCGGTCCGGCTCGGCCGTCGCGGCGGCGAGTGGCTGGTCAACCCCACCTTCGCCGAGCTGGAGGAGTGCACCTTCGACATGGTCGTCGCCGGCCGCCAGAACGAGGGCGGCGGCGTCGACATCCTCATGGTCGAGGCCGAGGCGACCGAGAACGCCATCCCCCAGATGGAGGAAGGCGCGCCCAAGCCGACCGAGGAGGCCATCGGCCTGGCGCTCGAGCTCGCCAAGTCGCACATCGCCACCGCCTGCGAGCTGCAGCGCGAGCTGCTCCGCCAGGCCGAGGTGTCGCCGCGGGAGTTCCCGCTGTTCACCGAGTACGGCGAGGACGTCGCCGAGCCGGTGCGGCGGGTCGCCGAGGAGGCGACCCGCGAGGCGATCACCATCGCCAACAAGGCCGAGCGCGAGGCGCGCATGGACGAGATCAAGGCCGACGTCCTCCAGAAGGTCGCCGAGCAGCTCGGCGAGTCCTTCGCGGGGCGCGAGCGCGAGGTCTCCGCGGCGTTCCGCTCGCTGACCAAGGAGCTGGTGCGCCAGCGCATCGTCAAGGAGGCCAAGCGCATCGACGGGCGCGGCCCGCGTGACATCCGGCCGCTGTCCGCCGAGGTCGGCATCCTGCCGCGCGCCCACGGCTCCGGCCTGTTCGAGCGGGGCGAGACCCAGGTGCTGAACGTCTGCACCCTCGGGATGGTCCGCATGGAGCAGATGATCGACACGCTCGACCCCGAGGACCGCAAGCGCTATATGCACCACTACAACTTCCCGCCGTTCTCTACCGGCGAGACCGGGTTCATGCGCGGCCCCAAGCGTCGCGAGATCGGCCACGGCGCGCTCGCCGAGCGCGCGCTGCTGCCGGTGATCCCCTCGCGGGAGGAGTTCCCCTACGCGCTGCGGCTGGTCAGCGAGGTGCTGTCGTCCAACGGCTCGACCTCGATGGCCTCGGTCTGCGGCTCTACGCTCTCGCTGATGGACGCCGGCGTGCCGATCAAGGCGCCGGTCGGCGGCATCGCCATGGGGCTGGTCGCCGAGGGCGGCGAGTACGTCACCCTGACGGACATCCTGGGGGCCGAGGACGCCTACGGCGACATGGACTTCAAGGTCGCCGGGACGCGGGAGTTCGTCACCGCGCTCCAGCTCGACACCAAGCTCGCGGGCATCCCGAGCGAGGTGCTGATCGGCGCGCTCACCCAGGCGCGCGACGCGCGCATGGTGATCCTCGACGTCATCCAGGCGGCCATCGAGCGGCCGCGCGACCAGGTCTCGATGCTCGCCCCGCGGGTCCACATCGAGCAGATCCCGGTCGCCAAGATCGGCGAGCTGATCGGGCCCAAGGGCAAGCGCATCAACGAGATCCAGGCCGCCTCCGGCGCCGACATCTCGATCGAGGACGACGGCCGGGTGTTCATCGGCGCCACCAGCGGCGACCAGCTCGAGATCGCGCTCAAGATGATCCGCGAGCAGATGAACCCCGTGATGCCGCAGGTCGGCGAGCGCTACCTCGGCACCGTGGTCAAGACCACCACCTTCGGGGCGTTCATCTCGCTGACGCCCGGCAAGGACGGCCTGCTGCACATCTCCAAGCTCGGCAAGAAGGGCCAGCGGGTGCGCGCGGTCGAGGACGTGGTCAACGTCGGCGACAAGCTGCTCGTCGAGGTGACCGAGGTCGACCGGCAGGGCCGCATCTCGCTGAGGCTGGCCGAGGAGGACCAGGGCGAGACCGCCAAGGCCGGCGCCACCGGCGGCGACGCCGGGGACCAGGCCGGCGACGGCGATGGGAGCCGCTGACACGATGGAAGCGGGCACGTTCGATCGAACCGAGCTGCCCAGCGGCCTGCGGATCCTGACCGAGCGCATGCCGGGCGTGCGCTCGGTCGCGCTGGGGATCTGGGCCGGCGTGGGGTCTCGCGACGAGACCCCACGCCTGGCCGGGGCCTCGCACTACCTGGAGCATCTCCTGTTCAAGGGCACCAAGCGCCGCTCGGCTCGGGACATCGCCGAGCTGATGGACGCGGTCGGCGGCGAGGCCAACGCCTTCACCGCCAAGGAGTACACCTGCTTCTACGCGCGCACGCTCGACCGCGACCTGCCGCTGGCCGTCGACATCCTGGTCGACATGCTGCGCTTCTCCAAGATCGCCAAGGCGGACGTGGAGGCCGAGCGCACCGTCATCCTGGAAGAGATCGGGATGCACAACGACGCGCCCGACGACATCGTCCACGACCTGTTCGCCGAGGTCCTGCTGGGCGGCCACCCGCTCGGCCGGCCGGTGCTCGGCACGGTCGAGTCGATCACCGGCATGAGCCGCGACGCGGTGGCGCGCTACTGGCGGCGGCACTACGTGCCGGGGAACCTGGTGGTCGCCGCGGCCGGCAACTGCGCCCACGACGAGGTCGTCGAGCTGGTCACCGGGGCCTTCGAGGGGGCTGAGGGCGGACCGCTCCAGCAGCCCCCGGCGCGGCACGAGCCGCGCATCTACGGTGGCGTGCAGGTGCGGCGCAAGCCCACCGAGCAGGCGCACCTGGTGCTCGGCACCAGGGGCCTGTCGCGCTCCGACCCGCGCCGCTTCGCACTCGGCGTGCTCAACATCGCCTTCGGCGGCGGGATGAGCTCCCGCCTGTTCCAGGAGGTGCGCGAGCAGCGCGGCCTGGTGTACTCGATCTACTCGTACGCGACGCAGTACTCGGAGACCGGCTCGTTCTCGATCTACGCCGGCACGGCGCCCAAGCGCGTCCACGAGGTGCTGACCATCGTCCGCGACGAGCTCGACCGGGTGGTGGCCGACGGCCTCACCGAGGAGGAGCTGGAGCGCGGCAAGGGCCACCTCAAGGGCTCGCTGGTGCTGGGGCTCGAGGACACCTCCGGGCGGATGAGCCGGCTCGGCAAGTCGGAGCTGACCAGCGGCGAGATCCTGTCGATCGACGAGATCGTCCGCCGCGTCGACGAGGTCACCGACGCCGACGTCCAGGCCGTGGCCAAGGAGGTCCTGGGCGGCGGGCCGCGCTCGCTCGCGCTGATCGGCCCCTTCGACCAGGAAGGCTTCGAGCGGTACATCACATGAGCTCCACGAGGCTGTCGATCTGCGTGTTCTGTGCCTCGGCCTCTGGGCTGCCCGAGGTGTACCTGGAGGCGGCCAGGCAGCTCGGCGCCGAAATGGGCCGGCGCGGCCACCGCCTGGTCTACGGGGGCGGCAACGTCGGCCTGATGCGGGAGGTCGCGGTCTCGGTGCAGGCCGCCGGCGGGAATGTGTTCGGCGCCATCCCGCGCTCGCTGGTCGAGCGCGAGCTGGTCTACGGGCCGGCCGACGAACTGGTGGTCACCGAGACCCTGCGGGAGCGGAAGGCCGAGATGGACGCCCGCGCGGACGCCTTCGTGGCGCTGCCGGGCGGCTTCGGCACCCTGGAGGAGCTGCTGGAGGTGCTGACCCTGCGGCAGCTGCGGCTGCACAACCGGCCGATCGTGCTGGTCAACGTGGCCGGCTTCTGGGACCCGTTCCTGGCGACGGTCAGGGCGATGGTCGGCGACGGCTTCGCGCCGGCGGGGGAGGGCACCCTGTTCGAGGTGACCAAGACCCCCGAGGACGCGGTCGACCTGGTCGAGGCCGGCCAGCCCACGGTCCCGCCAGCCCGCACCCCCCCGACCGACGCCCTCGCCGAGGACTGGACCGCCGAACCCGCCTGACCCTGGGAACGCGAGAGCCCACCCTGGCGGGGTGGGCTCACGAGCTGCGGCGGGGCGCGTCAGCCGGTCACCGGGCGAACGTTGGCGGCCTGCGGCCCCTTCGGGCCCTGCGTCACCTCGAACTCGACGGTCTGGCCCTCTTCAAGGGTGCGGTAACCGCTCGTCTGGATCGCGCTGAAGTGCACGAACACGTCCTCGCCCTCGGGCGGCCGGATGAATCCGTAGCCCTTCTCGGCGTTGAACCACTTGACGGTCCCAACAGTCATGATGCTTGTCCCTCCCTCCTTCAACTCGGAGGTGTCGTACAACGCCAGGGCAGGGACTGCGGCTGGCGGCAAGGGACAAGCTCGACCGCGGGTTTGCAAAGCCAAACGTGAACCTCCTGCGCAGCGGAGGGTAGCACAACCGGTCTCGACCATCCCGCACCGGTTTGCATTGACTCCTCCCGCTGGTCGCTTCGGTGGCCGGCGGGGCCGCTGACCGGCGGCTCAGGACGAGGTGGAGTCGTCCTCGCCGAACTCGATGGCGATGCTGCGGTCCGGCACGATCGCGTGGTAGCGGCCGAACTCGTGCAGGCCGACGGCCTCGGCGACCTTGGCCGAGGCGTAGTTGTCGGGCGCATGGTTGTAGAGCACCGCGCGGCCCTCCGCCAGCACCGCGCGAGCGGCGGCCGCGACCACCGAACGGGCCAGGCCGCGGCCGCGGGCGCGCTCCGCGGTGCCGACCGAGATCTCGCGCACGCGGTCGTCGTAGCGCTTGAGCACCGCGGTCGAGAGCACGCTGCCGTCGGAGTCCAGCACCACCCAGGCCTCGCCGGTGAAGTGGCCCAGCACCCAGTCGGGCAGCCGCGGGTCGGTGGCGTCGAGCACGGTGACCTCGGCCTCGGGCGGCGGGATCGCCACCCCGGTGCGGGCGACCCCGGAGAACAGGTGCCCGTGCAGCTCGACGGCGGTCTGCTCCAGCGCGCCCGGCAGCGAGGCTGGGCCCGTCAGGTGGCGGCGCAGCAGCTCGGCGTCCTCGGGCGCGACCGCCAGCACCGCGCCGCCGTGGCGGGCGAACGCCCGCACCGGGAGGCTCGGGTGCTGCACCTCGGCGACCGCGATCTCGCCCGGAACCAGGCGGTCCATGGGGAGCCCGTAGCGTTCGGCGAGCACCGCCAGGACGACGGCTTCGTTGTCAACGGGCGCGAGCATGAGGCAACTGTAGCCTGCGAACGCCCTCATGCGCCCGTCCCGGAACGAGTGGCACGCACAGGACAGCGAGCACCGCGCCGGCCACATAGGGCACCGGCACCCCAATGTGCTGAAACGCGAAGCCGCCGGCGAGCGGGCCGACCACCCGCGCGAGCCCGCCGGCGGCCTGCTGGAGGCCGAGCGCGCCGCCGCGCCGTCTGGCGCCGGCCTGCCCGGCCACCGAGGAGGACAGCGTCGGCGTCACCAGGCCCTGCCCGACGCACAGCGCCAGCAGCGCAGGGACCAGCAGGGCCCAGGAGCGGGTCAGCGCCAGCAGCACCAGGCCGGCGCCGTTGAGCGCCAGGCCCAGGCGGAGGGCGCCACGCTCGCCGAGCCGGCGGGCCGCCGGCGCGACCAGGCCGGCGTTGGCGAGCACCACCGCCAGGCCGATGCCGGCGAACACCGCCCCGGTGGAGGCGATCCGCAGCCCGAGGCGCCGCTCCCCGAACAGCGAGAAGGTCGCCTCGAACGCGCTGAAGGCCACCAGCGAGGCGAAGGCGACCAGCAACAGTCGCGCCATCGCCGGCCGCCGCCACGCCGGCCGTGGGTCGGCCGCCGCGTCCCCTTCCTCGTTCCAATCCGGAGGTGTCGCCGCCCGCGCGCCCCACCCTCGGTTCGTCTCGGGGAGGCGCACCAGCGCGACCACGGCGTTGCAGGCGGCCAGGGCGGCGGCCACCAGGAACGGGGCGCGCGGCCCGCTGAGGGCGGCCAGCGCGCCGAGGGCGGGCCCGGCGACGAAGCCGAGGCCGAAGGCGGCGCCGATCAGTCCCAGCAGGCGCGGCCGCTCGGCGGGCTCGGCGAGGTCGGCGACGGCGGCCTGGGCGACGGCGACGCTCGCCCCCGACAGCCCGTCGATCGCCCGACCGACGAACAGCAGCGCCACGCTGGAGGCCAGGCCGGTGAGCAGGCTGCCGGCGGCCGTGCCGAGCAGCGCCAGAATCAGGATCGGCTTGCGCCCGAACCGGTCGGAGAGCCGCCCCCACAGCGGCGCGAAGGCGAGCTGGAAGGCGGAGTAGGTGGCGACCAGCGCGCCGATCACGCCCGGCCTGGCGCCGAACCGCTCCGCCCACAAGGGGAGAATGGGCAGGATGATCCCGAATCCGATAAGGTCCAGGAGCACGCACCCCCACAGTGCGCCGAACCCCGCGGGGAATCGGGTGCGCCTTCTGCCCATGGCCCTTCTCCTCGAGCTTCCGCCGGTCCGTTCTCCTGATCTGTGAACGCTCGCGGGACGGCGGTGATGGCAGTGTAGTCCTTTTCCGACAAATCGTCGGCATCAGTTTCGGAACCATCGACCGCGGGACGCGTTCCCGTTACGAATTCGGGAATCCGGGGCAAGAAGTTGCCCAGACCCGGCCAGGATCCTCGCTCCGGCAATCCGCGCGGAGCGGATCACGGTATCCTGACACGCCGTCTGGGTTGGCGATCAGGGAGGCAAGGACGCCAGATGCGGGTCGGAGTGCTGGGAGCGACCGGACGGATGGGCCTGGCGAGCTGCCGTGCCATCCTGGGCGCCGGTGACCTGGAGCTGGTGGCCGCGGTCGCCCGCGCCGCCGTGGGGAGCGAGCTGCGCGAGTGGCTGCCCGAGGCGCCCGCCGGCCTGCGGGTCGCCGCCGGCGTCGAGGACCTGCTCGACGCCAAGGCCGAGGCGGTGGTCGACTTCTCCGCCGCGGAGGCCACTCTGGCCGCCGCCAGGACGCTGCTGCCACAGGGCACCCACCTGGTCTCCGGCACCACCGGGCTGGCGCAGGAGTCGATCGACGAGCTGGCCGAGCTCGCCGGCGCGGAGGCGGCCGGCAACGCCGTGTGGGCGCCGAACTTCGCCCTCGGCGCCGTGCTGGCGCAGCGCTTCGCCACCATCGCCGCCCGCTGGTACCAGGCCGCCGAGGTGATCGAGCTGCACCACGCCGGCAAGGCCGACGCGCCCAGCGGTACCGCGCTCCGTGTCGCCAGGGCGATCGCCGCGGCGCGCGAGCCCTCCGCTCCGCCGGCCAGGGCGGGCCGCGAGCTGGTCGCCGGTGCCAGGGGCGGCGAGGTCGACGGCGTGCGGGTCCACTCGGTCCGCCTGCCCGGCCTGGTCGCGCACCAGGAGATCATCTTCGGCGGCGAGGGCGAGCTGCTCACGCTGCGGCACGACTCGCTCGACCGTTCCAGCTTCATGCCGGGCGTGCTGCTGTGCGTCCGCGCCGTCCGCAACCGGCCCGGCCTCACCGTCGGCCTCGAGCCCGTGCTCGACCTGGAATGACCATGTCGGGGCAGCCCTCGTACTGGGTCGAGGCGTTCGACGAGGACGAGCGCGCGCGCCTGGCCCCCTACTTCACCAACACCGACCGGCCGGTGTTCGCCTTGCGCAACCTGCCGGAGGTCGTCAAGGGCGCGCTGTTCGCCCGCTACTCGCGCAGCTCCAAGAGCCTGCGCCGACTGTTCCTCGACGAGTTCCACGACCAGGTCGCCGGCGACCTGCCGGCCGCCGTCCCGGCCGTCGGTGAGGCGCGCGCCACCCGGCTCTACCGGCGCGTGCTCGACGAGTACGGCGACGACTCGGTGGCGCAGCTCGCCGGCGCGCACGTCGCCTGCGAGCAGGCCTCGAACCTGCTCACCAAGGTGCTGGAGTGGGGCCGCCTGGCCTCCTACATGGAGCAGTCGACCCGCTACCAGTCCTACACCGACCGGCCGGGCGGACGCTGGCGCTACCACCTCGACCCCGAGGTGGACCGCGACCCCGAGCTGGGCCCGCTCTACCGCGAGGTGCTCGACGGCCTGTTCGCCACCTACGCCGAGCTGGTGCCGGCGATGGTCGGCCATCTCGAGGCGACCCTGCGGCCAGAGCCGGGCGTCGCCGAGGCGGCCTGGCGGCGGGCGGTCAAGGCCAGGGCGCTGGACGCGCTGCGCGGCATGCTGCCGGCGGCCACCACCGCAAACCTCGGCATCTTCGCCTCGGGACAGGCCTACGAGGCGCTGCTGCTGCGGCTGCGCGCCAACCCGCTGCCGGAGGCGCGCAGCTACGCCGAGCTGCTGCTGCACGAGCTGCGCCAGGTGATCCCGAGCTTCCTCGAGCGGGTCGACCTGCCCGACCGCGGCGGCGCCTGGACAAGCTACCTGGCCGAGACCGCCGCGGAGACCGCCAAGGTGGTCGACGCCCTGCTCGGCGACGGCCAGGCCGCCGAGCAGGGCCCGTCGGTGCGGCTAGTCGAGTTCGACCAGGCCGGCGAGGACAAGGTGCTCACCGCCATCGCCTACCCGCTGCTCGGCGTGGGGGAGGCCGAGGTCGCCCGGCGGGTCGCCCGGCTCGACCAGGGCGAGCGGGCCCGGCTGCTGTCGGCCTACGTGGGCGAGCGGACCAACCGGCGGCAGCGGCCCGGGCGGGCATTCGAGCGGTCGGTCTACACCTTCGACGTGGTGACCGACTACGGCGCCTTCCGCGACCTCCAGCGCCACCGGCTCTGCACGATCGTCTGGCAGCGGCTCACCCCCGACCTCGGTTTCGAGGTGCCGCCCGAGGTGGCCGACGCCGGGCTCGGCGACCGCTACAGCCAGAGCCTGGAGCGGCTGGCCGAGCTCTACCGGGCGCTGGAGCCGCGTTTCCCGGCGCAGGCGCCCTACGCGGTCAGCATGGCGCACCGGGTGCGCTTCGCCATCACCCTCAACGCCCGCGAGCTGATGCACCTCGCGGAGCTGCGTTCCTCGCCGCAGGGCCATCCCACCTACCGCACGGTGGCCCAGCGGATGCACACCCTGGTCGCCGAGCGGGCCGGACACCGCGGCCTGGCGGAGGCGATGCGGTTCGTGGTCCACGACGACGTCGAGCTGGGGCGCCTGGACGCCGAGCAGCGGTGGGAAGCGCGCCGGAGCGGGGTGTTGCCGGCCTGATCCGCACCCAACGCCCCGCACACGCCATCCGTCGCGACACGGGGGGCACGGTTGGCCTGTTCTTCGTCGGCCTGGTTCTGCTGCTGCTGTTCTCGGGCGCGGCCGCCGGCGTGATGGCCACCAGGGCGACCAGGCCGGCGAACGCTCCGGTCGATCCGGCCCTGGCGCGCGAGCGCGCCGCGGTCACCGACAGCCTGCTGAAGATCATGGCCGTCCGTGAGCAGGCGCTCTCGCAGCGCAACATGCGGCTGCTCAACAACATCTACACGCCCGACTCGCCGCAGCTGTCCAAGGACCGCACCGAGATCCGGACCCTGCGGGACAAGCACGAGCTGTGGAAGGGCCTGCAACTGCCGGTGCAGGTGCTCAAGGCCGCCCCGGCCAACAGCCGCCGCTGGACGGTGGTCGCGCTGCTCGGGCGCTCCGACGCACGTCTCCAGCTCGAGTCGGGCGAGCTGATCCGCGACGTCGAGGGCAATCGCCAGGTCTACTGGTGCACGCTGATCAAGGACCCGGCCAAGGGCTGGCTGCTCTACAAGTTCGTCCCGCCCTGAGGGGACCTGGACGGCCGTCCGTCCAGCCCGTAGAGCCGCTGGGCGTTGCCGCCGAGGATCCGGGCGGCGAGCTCGTCGGCGGTGCGCTCGTCCAGGTCGCCGCGCTCCACCTCCGCGCCGAGCACGCTCGCCAGGGCGCGGCGCCAGACGGTCGCCCCCCACCAGTGCATCTCGGGGAAGGAGTGGCCGTCGGAGGCGGCCAGCAGCTTGCCGATCGGGCACAGCCCCAGCGCCTCGCGGACCAGGTCGGCGGCGATCGGCTCCGCCAGCGGCAGCGCCAGGGAGAGGTCCAGGTAGACCTGCGGGTAGGTGCCGGCCATCGTGGCCGCGCCGCCGATGAACGGGTAGCAGTGCAGCAGCACGATCGGGCAGGCCTCGGTGCGGGGGTCGTGCAGCAGCGGCCGCAGCAGGGTCGGGTCCGCGCCCGGCAGGTGGATGTCCTCGTCGCCGAAGCCGGTGTGGAACTGCAACGGCACCGACCACAGCGCGGCGACCTCGGCCGCCCGCCGGGCCAGCAGCGGCCCCAGCACCGGGTCGTCGAAGCGACGGGCCTGCGCCGCGAGGTCCAGCCGGTCGAAGGCGCCGCGCAGCTCGCCCATTCCGACCGGCTCCAGGCGCAGGCCGGAGCGGTAGGCGAGCACCGACTTGAGCGCCACCGCGCCGCCCTCGATCGCCTCGGCGATGCGCTCCTCGAAGGCGTCGATCAGCCCGTCGAGGGTGTCGGTCGGCGGGCCGCCGGCGGCCAGCACCTCCTCGACGACCGACTCGATCCGCACCACCTCCCACACCGGCCGGCCGGCGCCGCGCTCCAACTCGGCGGGCGGCAGTGTGCCGGCGCCGCCGAAGCCGGTGTCGACCAGCATCGCGCCGACGCCGGCGTGGTCGAGCAGCCGCCGCAGGTAGGCGTCGGCGTCGGCGCCGGCAAGCTGGTCGCGCGCGGCCACCACCTCGCGCTCGTCGCCCGAATCCGCGCCGACCACGCCGGCGAGCGCGCGCAGGAAGTGCCGGTAGCCGAGCAGGTCCGGCACGTCGCGCGCCAGCACGCGCTCGCTGGTGGACTCGGTGAAGCAGCGGCGCCACAGGGGCCACGGTGGCGCGTCCGCCTTGGCCCAGGCAGTGGTCAGGCTGTGACAGTGGTGGTCGACGAACGCCGCTGCTGGTGGCATCGTCCCTCGCTCCGCGCCGCGCCTAGACGCCCGGCCCGGCCGCCGGGATCGCGTCGGCGCGGGCGGCGGTCGCCGCTGTTCGCCTGCCGAGCAGGTAGAGCAGTGCGCCGACCACCATCGACGCCACGGCGATCCCGCCGACCCACCAGAACCAGGTGCCGTAGGAGATCTTGGCGCCGAACAGCGACACCGTGCCGGCGTCATTGGAGATCAGCGGCGTCCAGGAGCCGCTGAGCGTCGACACGATGCCGATCAGCGCCGCCAGCGCCCCGATCACCGAGCACACCCAGAACACCGCCGGGTTGGCCAGCCGGCTGGCCTCGAACTCCGTCGCGTAGCGCCGTAGGATGATCAGCACGTCGATGAACAGCACCACCATCGAGACGCACCAGATCACCGTGACGGCCGCCTGGAGCACGTCGTAGACGCGGGTCTGCACGTCGACCGGGCTGCCGCCGCCCGAGGCCGACGGCAGGATCACGAAGGCCAGCAAGGTGAACAGGATCGCCACGATCGTCTGGGCCAGCACGCCCACGTCGGGCACCTTGTTGGCGTTGACGTGGCTCATCGCCCTGGGCAGGCGGCGGTCCAGGCCGGAGACGAAGATCAGCCTGGCGAACGAGTAGTTGTAGACCACCGTGATGAACAGGAAGAAGCCCGCCAGGATCAGCGCCACCAGGTCGCCCCAGAAGGTCCCCAGCGAGATCTTGACCGCCTCGGCCACCGCGGTGACCTGCGCGGAGCGCCCGTCCGCCGCCGGCACGGTGACCATGACCGCCCAGGTGGCGATCAGGTAGGCGGCCATCACCGTGAGCGATCCCCAGAACAGGTAGCGGGTGATCGAGCGGGTGTTGCGGACCTCCACGCCCATGTTGAGCGGCACCTCGACCCCCAGCAGGGCGAGGATCACCAGCCCGAAGAAGGTCCAGTTGCTGAAGTTGATGCCGGTGTCCCTGGAGGGCGACCAGGCGGACAGCGCGCCCGGGTCGACCTCTGCCGGGTGCCCGCTGGCCAGGTGGACCACGCCGGCGATCAGCATCAGCGCGATCGCCACGCCGTACAGCACGAACACCGCGTTGACGATGTTCTGCGTCACCCGGAAGCGCAGGATCGCCAGCACCGCCGACAGCGCGATGAAGGCGATGATCAGCAGCCCCTGCACCTGGATGGTCCAGGAGCCGACCGTGCCGGGGAAGATGTAGCCGAGGTAGGCGAAGGTGATCGTGCCGGTGGCCACCATCACCAGCACCCCCGGCCACCAGGCGCAGAAGCCCGCGAAGAAGCCCCAGAAGGTGCCGAACGCCTTGTGGGTCCACAGGTAGATCGATCCCTCGCCGGGGAACATCACGCCGAGCTGGCCGGTGACGATCGCGCTCGGGATGAGGAAGGCGAGAAAGCCGAGGATCCACCAGCCGAACGCCGTCGGGCCAGCCGACTGGATCACCGCGGCGTTGGTGATGAACAGCACGATGGCCGCGAAGATCGCCACCATGTCGAACGAGTTGAGAACCTTTGGGAGGATCCCTCCCGCGACGCGCTCGGAGAGCAGCTCACCGCTCTGGGCAGGCCGAGGCTCCACCGCTGCCATCTCGTTCCTCCTCCAGCTCAGCCGGATACCAGGGAGGCACGGGCCGATTTGCTTGACCCGCCGGAATCGTAGCCCTCCGCCAGGACAGGGACTAGAGCACCGGTCATGTCTCCCCCCTTTGTGGAATTGGGTGGCTGATGGGGCGGCGCGCAAGCCTTGGAGCTGCACGGACGGTCAAGCGCTGTATGCGGCGCCGATACAGGACCGGCACTCTAGAACTTGGTGAAGTGGTGGAAGCACTCGAAGGCCGCGTCCCGGGCCGCGAACGCGCTCGCCTCCGAGCGCTTGACCGCCAGGTAGGCGCTGCGCCGGAGCGGACCGAGCGCGTCCATCAGCAGCTCGTCCGCCTCCAGCGCGTCGAGCGCCGCGCCAAGCGAGTCGGGCAGCCGCCGGATGCCGCGCCGCCGCCGGGTCGAGGTGCTCAGCCGCGAGGGATCCACGTTGGTCGGCACGCCCGGGTCGAGCTTGTTACGGATCCCGTCGAGCCCCGCGTGGATGTAGGCGCCCAGCGCCAGATAGGGATTGGCGGTCGAGTCCGAGGGCTTCAGCTCCAGGTTGGCCGAGGCCTCGTCCAGCCCCCACATGCGCGAGGGCACCCGCACGGCGGCCTCGCGGTTGTCCATGCCCCAGCAGGTGTAGGCGCTGCTCCAGGACTGCGGCGCCAGGCGCCGGTAGCTGTTCACGCTGCCGCAGGTGAGCGCGACCAGCCCGGGAAGGTGGGCCAGCAGCCCGCCGATGAAGTGGTAGGCGGTCTCCGACAGGCCATTGTGGTCGGCCGCGTTGTAGAGCGCATTGCGTGAGCCCAGGCCGCCGTTGCCGTCCAGCTCCCAGAGCGAGGCGTGCAGGTGCGTGCCGTTGCCGGCCTGGTCGGCGATCGGCTTGGGCGCGAGGCTCGCCCACAGGCCCTGGCGCCAGGCGACGCCGCGGACCGTCTCCCGGTACAGCACGTGGTTGTCCGCCGCGCGCAGCGCCGGCGCGTGCCGGATCGACAGCTCCTGCTGGCCGTGGCCGAGCTCGGGGTAGTACTGCTCCACCACCATGCCCTGCGCCTCCAGCGCGCGGACCAGCTCGAGCGCGTACTCATGGGCGGCGCCGAAGCCGGTGGTCGAGAAGCACAGGCTCTGGTCGACCGGCACCAGCCGGTCGAGCCCGCCGGGGTCGTCGGGCGGCCCCGGCTCGCGCCGACCGAGGGTGAACTCCGGCTCGAAGGCGGCCACCAGCGCGTAGCCCTCGGCCGCCAGAGCCGCGATCGCGTCCTTCAGGAAGCTGCGCGGGCACGCCTCCCAGGGCTGGCCGTCGAGCCGCAGCATGTCGGCCACCATCGCGCCGGCGCCCGGCGCGTACGGTAGCGCCACGAACGAGGTCGGGTCGGGCGCCAGGCGGATCTCGCCCACCGGCCCCATGCCGTCGACCTGCTGGAGCTCGTCGAGCATGCTCATCGCCTGCATCGCCAGCGTCAGGCCGATGCCCGTCTCCAGCCGCTCCGCCAGGCGCGAGCGCGAGGTCGCCTTGCCCCGCACCACGCCGCCGTGGTCCACGTAGAGGAACCGGATCAGGTCGAGCCCTTCGGCGTCGGCCCGCTCGACCACCCGGCGCGTCGCGCTCCCGGCGCGCTCGACCTCCGCGGAGCTGTCCCGCCCCTTCTTCTTCGCCATCGGCCACGCCCCTTCGCCGGTCCTGCCGCAACGGGTTGCGCATGCCTTGCCGGTCCACGATCAGTGTCCCCGAACGCGTCGCCGCACGCGAGCGCCGGTCCCGCCGTCCGGCCCGCCGCCTCGCGCAGCGCCCTCAGCCGGCCACTCTCGCAGCGCCCACCCGGCTCCCTACAGGAACTCGAAGAACTCCCGGACCTCGTAGTCGTCGACGCGGTCGACCCAGTCGGCGGCGACGTAGTCGAGGGCCTGGTCGGTGGCCTTCTGGACCTCGTGGCGCTTGACGGCGAGGAACACCCGGATCAGGTCCTCGCCGAGCAGCTCGCGCAGCGGGCCGTCCTTCTCCAGCGCGTCCAGGGCCGTCTCCAGCCGTGTCGGGATCAGCGTCGGACCGTCCATGCCGTAGGCGAGCCCGTCGACCGCAGCCGGCGGCTCGATGTGGTTGCGGATGCCGTCCAGGCCGGCGGCGATCGCGGCGGCCCCGACCAGGTACGGGTTGGAGGCGCCGCAGGGGGCGCGGTTCTCCAGGTGCAGCCCGGCGCCCGCCAATCCCTTCACACGGATCGCGGTGGTGCGGTTCTCCAGACCCCAGGTCGCGTTGGTCGGCGCGAACGACCACAGCTTGAAGCGCTTGCCGCAGTTGACGGTCGGCGCGAAGAACGCGGTCAGCGCCGGCAGGTGGGCGAGCTGCCCGCCGATCCACCAGCGGGCCACGTCGGAGATGGCGCCGGGCGTGGTGTCGTCTGCGGCGAACACGTTGCGACCGCTGGAGCTTTCGATCAGGCTCTCGTGCAGATGGCAGCCGCAGGCGCTCTGGTCGGCGTACGGCTTGGTCATGAACGAGGCCATGTAGCCGTGGCGGCGGGCGATCTCCTTGATGCCGTTCTTGAAGGTGAACGCCTGGTCGGCGGCGGCCACCCCGAGCGCGGGGGCGAAGTTGATCTCCATCTGGCCGGGCCCGTACTCGGCGTTGGAGGTGATGACGTCGACGCCGACCCGCGGCATCGCCCGCAGCACCTCGGTCATGAAGGCCTCGTCGAAGCCGTTGCGCAGGGTCGCGAAGATCTGGATGCCCGTGAACGGCGGCTGCCGGTCGTCCGCGCGCACCAGGTACAGCTCGTACTCGTAGCCCGACAGGTGCTGGTAGCCCTCGTCGGCGAGCGCCTCGCACATCCGCGCCATCGCCAGCCGCGGGGAGGCGGGCGCGGGCGTGCCGTCGAAGAAGTGCGGGGTGCACAGCAGGCGGGCGGTCGAGTCGGCCCAGGGCACCACGGCATAGGTGTCCGGGTCGGGGAACAGCTTCGAATCGGGGAAGCCCCGGTCCTCGAGGTAGCCGGTGCCGGGCGCCACGCCCGCCTGGGCGTCGAAGCCGAGCTGGCCAAGCAGGAAGTTGAGACCGCCGCGGGCGAAGGACTCGACGTGCTTGGCCGGGACCGTCTTCGAGCGCGAGATGCCGTGGAGATCCGTCTGCTCGAAGCGTACGAACTCGATGCCGTCGGCGGCGATCCTCGACAGGACCTCCTCGAGCTCCATCCGCGTGCCTCCGGGACTGTGGTGTGGGGGGAGCGGGACCGGGCGGTCGACCGCCCGCGACCACGGGTCAGCGCGACTGCTGGGCAGGAAGCAGGGCCGGCAGCACGTCGCGGACCGAGAGCACGCCCAGGAGCTGCCCGCCGTCGTAGACCACCAGGTGCCGGATCCGCCGTCGGGCCATCTCACCAGCCGCCTCGATCAGGTCCCACTCGGGGCCGACCGTCACCACGTCCGCGGTCATCAGCTCCTGGACGGTGACGGCCTCCGGCTCCTTGCCGCTCGCCACCGCCTTCAGCACGTCGCGCTCGGTGAGGATCCCGGCGAGATGCTCGGCGTCCTGGACCACCGCCGAGCCGACCCGGTGCGTGGCCATCAGCCGCGCCGCCTCGCGCAAGGTCTGCATCGGACCCACCGTCACTACCGCGCTGCTCGCCACCTCCCGGACCTTCATGGCGCATCCCTCCCTCGGTAGCGGCTGCCGGTGTTCAGGCGCCTACCTTAAATGTCCGCCAGAGCCTGGTCGAGTAGACGTTGCTGCTGGCGCTGGTGGATCGACGGGCTCCCGGTCGCGGGCGCCGCGGCCTCGTCGCGGCTGACCACCTCGACCCGCCGCTCCAGCGTCCGCTCGAACCGGCCGGACAGGCAGCTCCACGCCCCCATGTTCGCCGGCTCCTCCTGCACCCACACGATCCGCTCGGCCTTCGGGTACGCGTCGAGCTGCGCGCGGATCTGCTCCGCGGGGAACGGGTAGAGCTGCTCCACCCGCACCAGCGCGACGTTGTCGAGCCCGTCGTCGTCCCGGCGCTTGGCGAGGTCGTAGTACACCTTGCCGCTCGCAAGCAGCACCCGCCGGACCGCGTCGGGGTCGGGCCGTGCCGCGTCCGGCAGCACCTCCTGGAAGCGTCCGTCGGTCAGCTCCTCGACGGTCGAGCGCGTCCCCGCCAGGCGCAGCAGCGACTTGGGTGTCAGCACCACCAGCGGCTTGTGGATGCCGCGCAGCGCCTGCCGCCGCAGCAGGTGGAAGTACTGCCCCGCGGTGGAGGGCCAGGTGACCTGGATGTTGTCCTCGGCCGCCAGTTGCAGGAAGCGCTCGACCCTGGCGCTGGAGTGCTCGGCGCCCTGGCCCTCGAAGCCGTGGGGGAGCAACAGCGCCAGCCCCGAGCGCTGGCTCCACTTCTCCTCGGCCGCGACGATGAACTGGTCGACGATGATCTGGCCGCCGTTGATGAAGTCGCCGTACTGCGCCTCCCACAGCACCAGCGCCTCCGGGTTGGTCACCGAGTAGCCGTACTCGAAGCCGAGCGCGGCGAACTCGCTGAGCAGGCTGTCGTAGACGAAGAAGCGACCCTGCTCGGTCCCCAGGTTCGACAGCGGCGTGTACTGCTCCCCGGTCTGCTGGTCCACCAGCACGGAGTGCCGCTGGCTGAAGGTGCCCCGGCGGGTGTCCTGCCCGGTGAGCCGGACGAGCCGGCCCTCCTCGAGCAGCGAGCCGAGCGCCAGCGCCTCGCCGAGCGACCAGTCCACCGCGTCGCGCTCCAGCGCGCCGCTGCGGTCCTGGAGCCACTTGGTGAGCTTGGGGTGGACGGCGAAGCCCTCCGGCACCGTGGTGATGCGCCGCAGGATGTGCTCCAGGCGGCGACGGTCGACCGCGGTGTCGACCTCGGGCGCGGACTCGATCGGCGTGGGACGCTCCAGCTCGACCTCTGGCGTGTCGCCGTCCTCGCGGAAGTCGTCGAATGCCTGCTGCAGCCGCGAGCGGAACGCCTCCAGCGACTGCTCCGCGTCCTCGAGGCTGAAGTCGCCGCGGTTGACCAGCGCCTCGGTGTAGAGCTTGCGGACGCTCGGCCGCGACTTGATCCGCGCGTACATCTGCGGCTGGGTGAACGAGGGGTCGTCGCCCTCGTTGTGGCCGAAGCGCCGGTAGCACCACATGTCGATGACGACGTCCTTCTTGAACGTCTGCCGGTAGCCGAAGGCGAGCCGGGCGATCCGCACGCACGCCTCGGGGTCGTCGCCGTTCACGTGGAAGATCGGCGCCTGGATCATCTTGGCCACGTCGCTGGCATAGGTCGACGAGCGGCCGTAGTCCGGGCTGGTCGTGAAGCCGAGCTGGTTGTTGACGATCACGTGCACCGTCCCGCCGGTGCGGTAGCCGCGCAGCTGCGACAGGTTCAGTGTCTCGGCCACCACGCCCTGCCCGGCGAAGGCGGCGTCGCCGTGGATCAGCAGCGGCAGCACGGGCGCCTCCTCGCCCCGGTCGAGCAGGTCCTGCTTGGCGCGGACCAGGCCCTCGACCACCGGGTTGACGGCCTCCAGATGGCTCGGGTTGGAGGCGACCTCCACGCGGACCTCGCTGCCGGAGCGGGCGGTGTGCTTGCCGCTGGCCCCGAGGTGGTACTTCACGTCACCCGAGCCCTGCGACAGGGCGGGGTCGAGGTGCCCCTCGAACTCGTGGAAGATCTCGCTGTAGCTCTTGCCGACGGTGTTGGCCAGCACGTTGAGCCGCCCGCGGTGCGCCATGCCGATGACCACGCTCTCCATGCCGTCGTCGGCCGCCCGGTCCAGCACCGCGTCCAGCATCGGGATGAGGCTCTCGGCGCCCTCGAGGCTGAAGCGCTTCTGGCCCACGTACTTGTTGTGCAGGAAGCGTTCGAACACCTCGGCCTCGATCAGCTTGTGCACGATCTGGAGCTGGTCCTCAGGTGACGCCACCGGCGGCGGCACCTCGACCCGCTCCTGGATCCAGGCCTTCTCGTCGGGCTGCGAGATGTGCATGTACTCGATGCCCGCGGTGCGGCAGTAGGCGTCGCGCAGGATCCGGAGGATCTCCCGCAGCGGCAGCTCGCGCTCCTTGGAGACCCCGCCGGTCAGGAACGAGCGCTCCAGGTCCCAGATGGTCAGCCCGTAGCTCGCCGGGTCGAGCTCGGCGTGCATCGTGGGCGACTTGGTCCCCAGCGGATCGAGGTTGGCGATCAGGTGGCCGCGCACCCGGTACATGTTGACGAGCTGGTAGATCCGCGCCTGCTTGGAGGCCAGGTCGAGCGAGTCGGGGGCGGCGCGGCGGTCGGTGTGCCAGGGCACCGGCACGTACGGCACGCCGACGCTGCGGAACACCTCGCCGTAGAAGTCGTCGTCGCCCAGCAGCAGCGACTGCACCTTGGCCAGGAACTCGCCGCTCTCGGCGCCCTGGATCACGCGGTGGTCATAGGTCGAGGTGAGCGTCACGGTCTTGCCGACCGCCAGGTCGGCCAGTGTCGCCGGGTCGGCGCCGCGGTACTCCGCCGGGTAGTCGATCGCGCCGACGCCGATGATCGCCGCCTGACCGGCCAGCAGCCTCGGGACCGACATCACCGTGCCCACCGTGCCGGGGTTGGTGATGGTCACGGTCGTGCCGGCGAAGTCCTCCACGGTCAGCTTGTTGGCCCTGACCTTGCCGATGAGCTGCTCGTAGGCGCTCACGAAGGCGGTGAAGTCGAGCGTCTCGGCGGCCTTGATGTTCGGCACCAGCAGCGTCCGGTTGCCGTCCGGCCGCTTGGTGTCCACCGCCAGGCCGAGGTTGACGTGCTCGGGGTGCCGCACGTGGGGCCTGCCGTCCTGCTCGACGTAGATCGAGTTCATCACCGGCATGGCCTGGATCGCCTTGACCACGGAGAAGCCGATGAGGTGGGTGAAGCTCACCTTGCCGCCACGCCGCCGTCGCAGATGGCTGTTGAGCACGTCGCGGTTGACCTCGAGCAGCCGCGCCGGCACGACCCGGAACGAGGTCGCGGTCGGGACCTCGCGGCTGGCCTCCATCGCCTGCACGATCCGTGCCGCCGCGCCGCGCAGCGGCTCGGCGCCGTCGCTGGCGGCCTGGTCCCTGCCGCCGGTCCCCTCCGTCGTCGCCGGACCCTTGTCGCTCGGCTGGGGCTCGGTCCGAGCCCGGGTGCGCGCGCCCGCGCCGTTGGCCTCGGGCCGCTCCTCGCCACGCGCGGCGCCGCCGTCACCCGTGGCGGTCGCGGGCGCCTCCCGAGCGGGCGCCGCGGTCGCCTTGCCGTCCGATCGGTCGGCCTGATCGGCCTGATCGGACCGGTCGGCCCGGCGTTCGCTGGCGGGCGGCTGCGGCGCACGCGCCTGGGTTGCCGGAGTCTCCGACGGGCCCGCGGCGGTGGTGTCCTCGTCCTCTGGCTCGTCGGGCTCGTGCTCCGCGAAGAACTCTCGCCAGGCTTCGCTCACCGAGGTGGGGTCGTCCAGGTACTGCCGGTAGACATCGTCGATCAGCCCCACGTTGGGGCCGAATTCCGGCCGGTCGAACCATCCCATGTCGTTGCCACACCCCTCGGTCAAGCACTCGGACGCCCTCGGCCGGTCGAGCTCATATCCCGACCTACCAGCACGAATGGCATCTCCAGACCAGTGTGCCACCTCGCGCCAAGCACTCCGAGGAGGTTTGGCAAATCTGTGGACAACCTCCTCGGAGGGCCGGCCCGCGGACCGCCGGAGACCTCGTGCCGTCGGTCACGGTGGGATTCCCCGGTGCCGCGGCCGGCAACCGGACGTGGTGCGCGACAACCGAACAGCGGCGCGGCGACGATCCCAACGGTTCTGTGAGTCTTCCAGCGCGGTCTATGGGGATCGCTGTCAGGCTTCGGCGTCCGGCACCCCGCCATGACCCACAACGGTTCAGGCACCCACTTGGGTTGCCTTGGTGACGAGTTGTCTGCCGTGGTGTCGGCGTCGACCTGACCCACCGCCTGCTGGCCTGATGAGCAGCCTGTCCAACCCTTGGTTGTGACCCTTCACAGAAGCGCCGCGCGGTGCCCTCCAGGCCGACTCGACCAGACCAACGAGCAGGAAGGAGCCATGGCGATGACCAGGCTGACCGGCGCGGTCGACGGCGTGATCGGCGTCGACCCCCACCGAGACACCCTCGCCGCCGCCGCCATCGACCCGGTGGGCGGCCTGCTTGCCCAGACCTCGGTACGGGCCGATGCGGGCGGGTATCGTCGCCTGCTCGACTTCGCCCAAGCCCAGGTGCCGGGTCAGCGCTGCTGGGCGGTGGAGGGTGCCGGCAGCTACGGCGCCGGCCTGACCTCCTTCCTGCAGGCGCACAGCGAGTGGGTGGTGGAGGTCAGTCGGCCCAAGCGGCCGCCGCGGCGCAGCGGCGCCAAGAGCGACGCCCTGGACGCCGTCCGCGCCGCACGGGAGGCGCTCACCCAGGATCATCCGCTTGCCCCTCGCCGTCGTGGCGACCGGGAAGCGTTGCGAGTGCTGCTGGCCACCCGCCGCAACGCCTGTGCGGCCAACGTCAGTGCCATCAACCAGCTCAAGGCGCTGATCGTCGGGGCTCCCGAGGAGCTGCGGGTCGAACTTCGTGGGCTGGCCACCAAACGCCAGATCACCCGCTGCGCAGGGCCCCGGGACCGGCCCTCCAGATCGCTGGAGCACCGCATGACTGTGCGGGCACTGCGCTCGACCGCCCAGCGCATCCGACGGCTGGCCGCCGAGGCCGCCGGGCTGCGGGCCGAGCTGGAGCGGCTGGTGGCCGCGGTGGCGCCGTGGCTGCTGGAGCTGCCCGGGGTGGGGCCGATCAGCGCCGCCCAGGTCCTGGTCAGCTGGTCGTATGCCGGCCGGCTGCGTTCGGAGGCCGCGTTCGCGGCCCTGGCCGGGGCCAACCCGATCCCGGCGTCGTCTGGGCAGGTGACCAGGCATCGGCTGAATCGTTCAGGTGACCGGCAGCTCAACCGGGCGCTGCACACCGTCGTGGTGGCTCGGCTCCGTGATGATCCAGCCACCCGCGCGTACGCCGCCCGGCGCACGGCCGAGGGGAAGAGCAGCCGCGAGATCCGGCGATGCTTGAAGCGGGCGGTTGCCCGGCAGCTGTTCAAGCTCCTTGAACGTCACGACCGCCCTGCGGTCGAGGTCATCCGCGCATAGCGCCTGGTCACCGCGGGGCAAGGGCGTAGATGGCCCCGGGTCGCCAGTGCAACGCTCCATCGGCTTCCCGGCAGGCCTCGATCACGTGAGCGCCGCCGTCCGGTAGGCAACTCAGGTATGGCCGACAACGACAGCGCTCCTCCAACCGCTAGGGGGCGACGTGGGCGCCGCCGCCGGCTGGCTCATGTCTGGGTGCGGTAGCGCAGGTACACCACGCCGCTGCCGAACCGGCGCTCATCCAGCAGCTCCAGCTGAAGCCGGGCCCGGTCGGGGAGGAAGCGCTTGCCCCCGCCCACCACCACGGGCCAGACGAACAGCTGGTACTCGTCCACCAGCCCGGCCGTGATCGCCTGGGCGCCGAGGGTGGGACCGCCCACGGTGAGGTCACGCCCGGCCGCCGCCTTCAGCTGCCGGACCGCTTCGGGGTCGAAGTCCCGCTCGATCCGCGTCCTGGTGGTGGAGGCCGCCGACAGGGTCCTGGAGTACACGACCTTGTCGGCCGCCTGCCAGATCTGTGCGAACTCCCGCGTGCCGGGCGACTGGGCCGCAGCGGCGGGGTCGGTCTCCCAGACGGCCATCAGCTCGTACAGCCGGCGCCCGTACAGGTAGGTGCCGACCGGCCGCACCAGGTCGTTGATGAAGGAGTAGTACTCCTCGCCTGGTTCCCCCCAGTCGAACTTGCCGTCCTCGTCGGCGATGTAGCCGTCAAGGGACGCATTCATCACATAGAGCAGCTTGGCCATGGCGGGCCTTCCTCAAGGTCTGGAACTGCCATCCGTCGGCACCGTACCTCGCGGCTGTGTCACGGCCAGGCAACCACCCCGCCGACGCTGTCTGAGCACAGGTCGTGTCCATCACGAGAAATGAGCCAGATCCGAACTTGACAGCACATAGCAGCCTCGGAATGCTTCACCGCAGCTTGATAAACCCGGCGAATCGTCGCTGCTCAGGGGTTGGGGACAGTGATCGGTAACTGTCGCGGGCGCGGTCTAGCATGTCTGGCATGGCAGTCACAGCAAATCCCCAGCCAGCCGAGCAGCCGCTCGGGCGCTTCTCCACGCCCACCCGGACCTGGTTCGAGGACGCCTTCGCCGAGCCGACCCCGGCCCAGGCGGGCGCTTGGGGGGCGATCGCCGACGGCGGCAACGCGCTGGTGGTCGCACCAACCGGTTCCGGCAAGACCCTGGCGGCGTTCCTCCATGCCCTGGACCGCCTGGCCGCCGAGCCGCCGGCGGATCCCAAGCGGCGGCTCCGCGTCCTCTATGTGTCGCCGCTGAAGGCGCTGGCCGCCGACATCGAGCGGAACCTCCGCGCGCCCCTGGCCGGCCTGCGAGCGGTCGCCGCCCGCCTCGGCCTGCCGCTGCCGCAGATCAGCGTCGACATGCGTACCGGCGACACGCCCGCCGACGCGCGCCGGCGCTTCCTCACCAGGCCGCCCGACATCCTGATCACCACCCCGGAGTCGCTGTTCCTGCTGCTGACCTCGCAGGCGCGCGAGGCGCTGCGGCAGGTCGAGACGGTGATCGTGGACGAGGTCCACTCCGTCGTCGGCACCAAGCGCGGCGCCCACCTCGCCCTCAGCCTCGAGCGTCTGGACGCGCTGCTGCCGCGCCCGGCGCAGCGGATCGGCCTGTCCGCCACGGTCCGGCCGCTGGACGAGGTCGCCCGCTTCCTCGGCGGCCCGCAGCCGGTGACCGTGGTCGCCCCGCCCAGCCAGAAGTCGTTCGACCTCGAGGTGGTCGTCCCAGTCGAGGACATGGCCGCCCCGGGCGAGCTGCCCGCGCCGCCGCAGCCGGGCGCATCGGAGGCCGCGCGGCCGCCGGGCGTGGCACCCCCGCCGAACGTGCCGCCGCCGGTTCGGGCCGAGGGTCTGCCCGTGCTCGCCGAGCTGGGCGCCGTCGACCTCGGCGACGACCCCGAGCGGCGCAGCATCTGGCCGCACATCGAGGAGCGGCTGCTCGACCTGATCCGCGCCCACCGCTCGACGATCGTGTTCGCCAACTCGCGGCGGCTGGCCGAACGGCTCTGCGCCAAGCTGAACGAGCTGGCAGGGGAGGACATCGCCCGGGCGCACCACGGCTCGGTCAGCCGCGAGCAGCGCTTCCAGATCGAGGAGGACCTCAAGGCGGGCAGGCTCCGCGCGGTGGTGGCCACCAGCTCGCTGGAGCTCGGCATCGACATGGGCGCGGTCGAGCTGGTCGTGCAGGTCGAGTCGCCGAACTCGGTGGCCCAGGGCCTGCAGCGCATCGGCCGTGCCGGCCACCAGGTGGGCGCGGTCAGCCACGGCGTGGTCTTCCCGAAGTTCCGCGGCGACCTGGTCGAGGCCGCCGTGGTGGTCGAGCGGATGCGCGCCGGCGCGATCGAGGAGATGCACTACCCGCGCAACCCGCTCGACGTGCTCGCCCAGCAGATCGTCGCCATGGTGGCGATGGACGAATGGACGGTCGAGGACCTCGAGGCGCTCGCCCGCCGCGCCGCGCCCTTCGCCGAGCTGCCGCGCAGCGCCCTCGAGAGCGTGCTGGACATGCTCTCCGGGCGCTACCCGTCGGACGAGTTCGCCGAGCTGCGCCCGCGCCTCAACTGGGACCGGATCGAGGGCCGCCTGAGCGGACGGCCCGGGGCGCAGCGGCTGGCGGTGACCTCCGGCGGCACCATTCCCGACCGTGGTCTGTTCGGCGTCTACCTGGTCGGCGAGCACGCCACCCGCGTGGGCGAGCTCGACGAGGAGATGGTCTACGAGTCGCGGGTCGGCGAGGTCTTCACGCTGGGCGCCTCGAGCTGGCGCATCGAGAACATCACCCACGACCGGGTGCTGGTGAGCCCGGCCCCCGGGCAGCCCGGCAAGCTGCCGTTCTGGCACGGGGACACGCTCGGGCGGCCGGTGGAGCTGGGCAAAGCGCTCGGCGCCTTCGTCCGCGAGCTGCTGACGCTCGAGCCGGAGGCGCGCACCCGTAGGCTGACCGACGCGGGGCTGGACGACAACGCGGCCTCCAACCTGCTCCAGTACCTCGGCGAGCAGCTCGATGCCACCGGCACGGTGCCGGACGACCGCACCATCGTGGTCGAGCGGTTCCGCGACGAGCTGGGGGACTGGCGCGTCTGCCTGCACTCGCCGTTCGGCGCCCAGGTCCACGCCCCCTGGGCGCAGGCGATCGAGGCGCGGGTGCGCGAGCGCCTCGGGCTCGACGTGCAGACGATGTACACCGACGACGGCATCGTGGTCCGCCTGCCCGAGGCGGACGAGGCGCCGCCATCCGAGTCGCTGCTGTTCGACCCCGAGGACGTCGAGGAGCTGGTGGTCAGCCAGGTGAGCGGCTCGGCGCTGTTCGCCAGCCGGTTCCGCGAGTCCGCGGCCAGGGCCCTGCTGCTGCCGAGGCGCCGGCCCGGACAGCGCACCCCGCTGTGGCAGCAGCGCCAGCGCAGCGCGGGCCTGCTCCAGGTGGCCTCGCGGTTCGGCTCCTTCCCGATCGTGCTCGAGACCGTCCGGGAGTGCCTCCAGGACGTCTTCGACGTGCCCGGGCTCGCCGAGCTGATGGCCTCGGTGGCCCGCCGGGAGGTCCGGGTCGTCGAGGTCGACACGCCGTTTCCCTCCCCGTTCGCCAGCTCGCTCCAGTTCGGCTACGTCGCCGCCTTCATGTACGAGGGCGACGCCCCGCTGGCCGAGCGGCGCGCGCAGGCGCTCTCGCTCGACCGGTCCATCCTGGCCGAGCTGCTGGGCCGGGAGGAGCTGCGCGACCTCATCGACCCGGCCGCGCTCGCCGACCTGGAGCTGGAGCTGCAGCTGCTGACCCCCGACCGCAAGATCGCCGGTCCGGACGCGCTGCACGACGCCTTGCGCGGGCTGGGGGACCTGTCGGTCGAGGAGGCGGGCGCGCGGTCGGTCGACCCCGAGGCGGTCGGCGGCTGGCTGGCCGAGCTGGAGGCCTCCCGACGCGCCCTGCGGCTGCGGGTCGCCGGGCAGGAGCGCTGGGTCGCCATCGAGGATGCCGCCAGGTTCCGCGACGCCCTCGGTGTGGCCATGCCGCCCGGCGTCCCAAAGGCGTTCCTCGAGCCGGTCGAGGACCCGGTGGGCGATCTCGTTGGTCGCTGGGCCAGGACCCACGGGCCGTTCCTGCCCGACGAGCCGGCGCGGCGGCTCGGGCTCGGCGTCGCGGTGGTGTCCACCACGCTCGCCCGGCTCGAGGTCGCCGGCCGCGTGGTCGAGGGCGAGTTCCGCCCGGGCGGCTCGGGCCGGGAGTGGCTGGACGCCGAGGTGCTGCGCCGGCTGCGGCGCCGCTCGCTCGCCGCGCTCCGCAAGGAGGTCGAGCCCGTTGGCCAGGACGCCCTGGCGCGCTTCCTGCTGGCCTGGCAGGGGATCGGGGCCGCCGGTCCGCGGCGCGCCGACCTCGACGCGCTCTACCGGGTCATCGAGCAGCTCCAGGGAGCGGCCGTGCCGGCCTCCGCGCTGGAACGGCAGATCCTGCCCGCCCGCCTGCCCGACTACAACCCCGGACTGCTCGACCAGCTCTGCTCGGCCGGTGAGGTGGTCTGGGTCGGGGCGGGGCCGCTCGGGTCCGACGACGGCTGGGTCAGCCTCTACCTCGCCGACCAGGCGCCGCTGCTGCTGCCCGAACCGATGCCGGTCGAGCTGTCGCCGCTCGCGGAAGCGGTCCGGGACGCCCTCGAGCGGCACGGGGCGATGTTCTTCCGGCAGCTGTCCGACACCGTCGGCGCGGCCAACGACACCGACCTGCTGCTGGCGATCTGGGAGCTGGTCTGGGCCGGGCTGGTCACCAACGACACCATGGCGCCGCTCCGGGGCCTGCTGTCCGGCGGGGTCCGCTCCACCGGCCGGGCACGCAGCCGCCGGACCGGCCGGCCACGGCGACCGGCGCTGCCCAGCCGCCTTGGCCCGCCGGCCGGTGCGGGCCGGTGGAGCCTGGCGCCCGAGCGCTCGGCCGCCGGCACCCGGCGCCTGCACGCCGCCGCGGAGCAGTTGCTCGAGCGCCACGGGGTGGTGACCCGGGG
>DASVXQ010000546.1:0-2735 GCA_036392615.1 Actinomycetes bacterium
TTCCGCCGCCTCGGCCGTCCCCGCCGCCTCGGCCGTCGCCGCGGTCCCCGCGCCGGCAGGCACCGCCGCCGGCCGCTGGCTGCGGGCGCGCATGCGCCTGGCGAGCCAGGGCTGCGCCAGGGTGAGCAGGGCCGCGGTGGCGATCAGCGCCGGCACGGCCGCCTCGAAGCTGGAGGCCGGCAGGACCAGCAGCAGCCACGCGCCGATCAGGCTGCCGGCGGTGCAGACCGCGGCCAGCAGCAGCCAGGTGCGTCGCTGCCCGGCCAGCTCGCGCCGGTAGCCGAGCGCGCCGCCGGCCGAGCTGGGGAACACCCCGAAGGTGTTGGTGACGTTGGCGACCAGCGGGGAGTAGCCGAGCGCCAGCAGCGCGGGGAACGACAGCAGCGAGCCGCCGCCGGCCACGGTGTTGATCACGCCGGTCACCAGCCCGATGGCGCCGAGCAGCAGCAGCCGGAGCGCGCTCACCCGGACATCGCCAGCGGGCCACCGGCGGGCGGGGAGCAGGAGCGCTTCGCGCTTCCAGGACTGACTGGGCAGACGGCCATCGCCTGCCAGGGTAACAGCCGCGATCCACCGGTCCGGCCGCAGCGCCCGACCTGGCCGGCCTGCCGCTATCATCGACCGTCGCCGGAGGGTCCGAGGTGAGGGCGTATGCACGACGCCGAGCTCCTACTGCTGGTCCTCATGCTCGCCGTGGGGGCGTTGAGCATCCTGGCGGTGGTCGCCGGGGTGCCGTACCCGATCCTGCTCGTGATCGGCGGCCTGCTGCTCGGGTTCGTGCCGGGCGTGCCGGCGGCCGAGCTGCCGCCCGACCTGGTGCTGGTGCTGTTCCTGCCGCCGCTGCTGTACCAGGCGGCCTTCTTCGTCTCGCCGCGGGAGCTGCGCGCCGACACCAGGACGATCTCGCTGCTGGCCGTCGGGCTGGTGCTGGCCACCATGGTCGCCGTGGCCGCGGCTGTGCACGCGCTGGTCGACGGCATGCCCTGGTCGGCGGCGTTCGCGCTGGGCGCGATCGTCTCGCCGACCGACCCCCTGGCGGCCACCACCATCGCCCGCCGGCTGGGCGTGCCGCGCCGCCTGGTCACCGTGCTGGAGGGCGAGAGCCTGGTGAACGACGCCACCGCGCTGGTCGCCTACCGCCTGGCGGTCGCCGCGGTGGTCACCGGCAGCTTCACCCTCTGGGAGGCCGGCGTGCGGTTCGTGGCCGGCGGGCTCGGCGGGATCGCCATCGGCCTGGCGGTCGGCTGGCTGATCACCGAGGCGCGCCGCCGGCTGGACGACCCGGTCACCGAGATCATCCTCTCGGTGGTCACCGGCTACGCCGCCTACCTGCCGGCGGAGCTGGCTGGCGGCTCCGGCGTGCTGGCCGCCGTGACCGCCGGCCTCTACGTCGGCTGGCGGGCGCCGCGGATCGCCAGCGCGACCACCCGGCTGCTCGGCTTCTCCTTCTGGGAGGTGCTGGTCTACCTGCTCAACGCGGTGCTGTTCGTGCTGGTCGGGCTCCAGCTCCATCCCATCCTCGGGCGCCTGGGGGAGCGCTCGGCGGCGCTGGTCATCGGCGTGGCGGCGCTGGTCAGCGTGGTGGTGATCGCCGTGCGGATCGCCTGGGGGTTCACCGTCCCGTACCTCGTCAGGGCGGTCGACCGGCGGGCGGCGCAGCGGGTCAGACGGGTCGGCGCCAGGCCGCGCCTGGTAATGGGCTGGAGCGGCATGCGCGGGGCGGTCTCGCTGGCGGCCGCGCTGGCGCTGCCGCTGGAGACCAGCGGCGGCCGGCCGTTCCCCGAGCGCGGCCTGATCGTCTTCGTGACCTTTGCGGTGATCCTGGTGACCCTGGTGCTCCAGGGCCTGACCCTGCCGGCCCTGATCCGCCGGCTGGGAGTCCACGCGGACGGCGACGAGGAGTCCGAGGAGCTGCGCGGGCGCCTGCGCGCCACCGACGCGGCGCTGGCCAGGCTGGACCAGCTCGCCGAGGCCGACTGGACCCGCGAGGACACCGTCGAGCGGCTGCGCGGGCTGTACCAGTTCCGCCGCCGGCGACTCAAGGCCCGCGCCGGCTATGTCGAGGACGACGGCTACCAGGACCGTTCGCTGGCCTACCAGCGCCTGGTCCGCGAGCTGCTCGACGCGCAGCGGCTGGCGATCGTGCAGCTCCGCGACCAGGGCGATATCAGCGTCGACGTGATGCACCGGATCGAGCGCGACCTCGACCTGGAGGACTCGCGGCTGGAGATCTGAGCGGCGTGGTTGCGAAGCCCGGCCGGCGCGGGGATCCTGCTGAGCAGGTTCGGAAGGGGGAGGCCATGGGCATCGTTTCACGCGGGTTCCGAGGCAGGAGAGGGCGCGAGGGCCCCGACCTGCCACCGGGTCAGTACCTGGTCGAGGACTTCCCGGTGCTGTCCGCCGGGCCGACGCCGCGGATCGACCTCGGCCAGTGGGAGTTCGCCATCACCAACGAGAGCGGCGACCGGCGCAGCTGGAGCTGGGAGGAGTTCCGGGCGCTGCCCAGCGAGCGCTTCACGGTCGACATCCATTGCGTCACCAAATGGTCCAAGCTCGGCACCGACTGGGAGGGCGTGCCAGTCGACACGCTCATAGAGGACGTCGACACCAGCGCCGGGTTCGCGCTGGCCGAGTCCTACGGCGGCTACACCACCAACCTGCCGCTGGAGGACCTGCTCGACGGCAAGGCGTGGGTCGCCTACCGCTTCGGCGGGGAGGAGCTCGAGCCAGAGCAC
>DASVXQ010000547.1:0-3975 GCA_036392615.1 Actinomycetes bacterium
CCTGCTAGACTTCCAGCGTCAACGAGTCCAGGGATCCGGTGTCCCGCTGCCCTCCAAATGAGCATGTCGCAGGTCGGCTCCGGTCTGCCCCGTCTCCTCGCTGAGCGCTACGAGCTTCTCGAGCAACTCGCCTCGGGGAGCATCACCAGCGTATGGCGCGGTCACGACCGCGTCCTCGGCCGGGACGTGGTCGTCAAGGTGCTGCATCCCCACTTGGCCGCCCACCCCGACCTCCGGAGCAGCTTCCACCAGGAGGCCGTCAACGCGGCCCGCCTCACGCACCCCAACATCGTCGCGCTGTACGACACCGGCGAGCAGGAGGGCGTGAACTACCTCGTCATGGAAATGGTCGACGGCCCGACCCTGCGCGAGGTGCTAGGCCGCTACGGCCCGCTGCCGCCGGCCAAGGCGGCGCGGCTGGCCAGCGAGGTCGTCCAGGCGCTCGAGTACGCCCACCAGGCCGGCGTGGTGCACCGCAACCTCAAGCCGACCAACATCCTGCTGTGCGACGACGGCAGCGTGAAGGTGGCCGACTTCTCGATCGCCAGGGCCGGGACCGGCGAGGACGCCGGCCGCACCGGGGAGCTGCTCGCCGCCGGCGGCTACCTCGCGCCCGAGGCGCACGACGGCGCCGAGCCCGACGGCCGCGCGGACGTCTACGGGCTGGGCGCCTGCCTGTTCGAGATGCTCACCGGCCGGTCGCCCGCGACCATGCAGCACCGCGGCGGCAACGGCGCCCTGTCGCCCCGGGCGGTCCTCGCCGGCGTGCCCCGCGAGCTCGACAGCGTGGTGCTCAAGGCCACCATGGTCGACCCTCGCGACCGCTACCAGACCGCCGCGGCGATGGGCTCGGACCTGGCCAGCACCGCCGCCCGGGACGGCGACCGCACCTCCCTGGTGACGCCGCGGCCGCTGGAGGAGGTGCCGCTGCCCGACGACACCCAGCAGGCGCCCGGCTTCCTGCGCCACGAGGGGCGCTGGCTCGGCTGGACGCTGGTGGTGGTCGGCCTGGTGGCCGCGCTGGTGGTGGTCGGCGCGAGCCTCAACAGCACCGGCGTGATCAACTTCCCCGGCACCCACCAGACGCCGCAGAAGAAGTCGCCCGAGACGACCACGCGCGCGGCGGCTTCGCTGAAGATCGTCAACGCGCAGGCGTACGACCCGTTCGGCAGCCCGCGCGACGAGCACAACGCGGACGCCCCCAAGGCGGTCGACGGCGACCCGCAGACCACCTGGGAGACCGAGCGCTACCGGACGTCGGACTTCGGCAGCCTCAAGCCGGGCGTCGGCATCGTGCTCGACCTCGGCAGCCCGAAGCAGGCACGCCAGCTCAAGCTCCAGCTCGCCAACGGCGGCTCCAGCATCGAGGTCTACGGCTCCGACTCGGTGCCGGACAGCTTCGACGGGGGGACGCAACACCGGCTGGCCAGCCTGCCCGACGCGTCGCGGGACGCGACCCTGGACTTCACCGGGGATGCGAGGAGCTACCGGTACTACCTGGTGTGGTTCACGCGGCTGCCCAGCGACCCGGATGGCGGCTTCCAGGACGGCATCGCCGAGGCCACACTGAGGTCGTGAACGGCGCCAGCGACGAAGAGCTCCTGGCCGCTCATCTCCAGGGCGACCGGACCGCCTTCGCCGCGCTGATGGCCAGGCACGAGCGCCGCATCTACGGGTTGTGCTTCCGGGTGCTGGGCAACCGGGAGGACGCCGAGGACGCCGCCCAGGAGGCCTTCATCGGGGCGCTGCGCCGCGCCGCCTCGTTCCGCGGGGAGGCGGCCTTCTCGACCTGGCTGTACCGGATCGCGGTCAACGCTGCCACCGACCAGGCCCGGCGGCGCGGCCGCTCCCGTACGGTGCCGCTCGAGACCGAGGAGACCCATCGGGAGCTCGCCGCCATTGGCGACCCGAGCGGCGCGGTGGCGACCTCGCTCACCGTGCAGGCCGCCCTGCGCGCGGTGCCGGAGGACTTCCGGATCGCCCTGGTCCTGTGCGACCTGTACGGGTTCGCCTACGCCCAGGCCGCCGAGATCCTCGGCGTGCCGGTCGGCACGGTCAAGAGCCGCGTCTTCCGGGGTCGGCTCGCGCTCGGCGCCCAACTGGCCGAACAGGAGCAGGGAGGTACCGCGGGAACCCAGGCGGCCATCGCAACGTCCGAATCAGCGGAAGCCGAGCGTCACCACAGCGAGGAGTAGCTCCAGCGTGCCCTTCGATCCCACCCATCCAGACCCCGAGCAGCTCGCCGCCTTGCAGGCGGGGGAGCTGGCCGGAGCCGACGGCGCCCAGGTCGCCGCGCACGTCGCCGGCTGCGCGGAGTGCGCCAGGGTGCTGGCCGTGGCGGAGCGGGGACGCTCGGCGCTGACCGGTCTGCCGCAGGTGGAGCCGCCCGCCGGCCTGCACCAGCGGCTGGCCGCCGCGCTGGAGCGCGAGCTGGAGGTAGGCGACGGCATCCGCGCCCACCAGGGCCTCGCCGGCGGGAACGGCCAGCAGGAGCGCCGGCTGGCCGCGGCCGCCGCCGACGCGGACGCCCTGGGGGAGGCAGCTCCCGTCACCGAGCCGGACGTGGTGGACCCGGTCGCCGACGCGGACGGGCCGAGGGGGGCCGCTCCGGTCACGGAGCCGGACGGGCACGGGGAGGTCGCGGAGCCGGTCCCGCTCGCCGGGCGGCGCCGGCGCCGGTCGCGACCTCGGGATCGCCGCGTGGCCGCGCTGCTGAGCGCTGCCGCCGCCATGATCCTGCTGGTCGCAGGGCTGGTCCCGCTGCTGCGGCACACCGGAGGGCAGGCCACGACCAGCGCCGAAGGCGGCGGCAGCGCCGCTCCGAGCGCCGCGGCCGGCGGGGCGCCCGGGCCCCTGCCGGTGTTCTCGGCGCCCGACGGCTACTCCGGCAGCGCGCTCGAGTCCGCGCTCGCCGGCGACCCTCAGGCCCGCGCCGCCTACCAGCGGGCCGCCGGCGCCCAGGCGGAGTCCGGCAGTCCCCGGGCGGTCGGCCCGCAGCTCAGCGGCGGCGGCGCCGAGGCGAAGTCGACCACCTCCGCCGGCCCGGCCGGAGACAGCGCCACCTCCGGAGGCGCATCTCGACCTCGACCGGTCGCCCCTGGGCCAGCCGGCCTTCAGCAGGGCGTCTGCGTGGCGAACGCCCGCAACCAGGCGGGGGACCAGGGTCTGCGGCCAGCCTTCTTCGTGGACACCGTCTACCAGGGACGGCCGGCGACCGTGCTGGTCACCGTCCGGCCGGCCGCGAGAGGCCAGGCGGACCTGTGGGCCTTCCCGCGGGGCAACTGCTCCTCGCCGCCGTTCGCCCACGAGCTGGTCAAGATCACACCGCCGTAGCGGCGCGCTTGCCGATCAGAACACGCCGCTGGCGCGGGCGAACGCGACACCGCCGCCGACCAGGAGGGGCAGCAGGACCTTGGGCGCCAGCGGCGGCACGCCGAAGAGCAGCGCAAGGCCACCGAGCCCGATCAGGATCGCCAGCACCGCGATCCCCCCGAGCCGTGGGTGCACCCGCTTGCGCGCGGCCTGCCGCACGGCTTCGCCGACCAGGAAGCCGTAGCCGGCAGCCAGCAGGATCCCGCCGAAGAGGACGACCTTGAGCAGCAGCAGCGCGCCGAGTGCCGCCACCGCGACGCCGGCGCCAAATGCCCGAAAGGTGAGCAGCGAGTCCGGTGTGCCCCGCGCCCGGGCGGATTGCTTGGCACAACGCGGGCATTTCTGCCCCACGACCGTGCTCACCATGCAGCGCGCGCAGATCGGGTCGCCGCAGCTCGAGCAGGTCAGCCGCGTCTCGACCTCAGGATGGTTGACGCACCCCCGTACGACGTGCGCCGATTCAGTAGCCATAGCAATCTCAATATACGAGGAATCCCGAACTACGGTGGCGCCCGTATTAGACCCTTTGCCCCACCCGCCTCCATCCAGGCTCCCCTGGCGGCCCAGGTTCCCCTGGCGGCCCAGGTTCCTCTGGCGGCCCGG
>DASVXQ010000548.1:0-4772 GCA_036392615.1 Actinomycetes bacterium
CCGGCCGGCGCATGGCTCCACGACGGCGCCGAGCCCGGGACCGGCGACCGCGTCGGGCACCGCACGATCACCGTCGCCGCAGCCTCAGCCAGGTCCTCCCCCCGATCGATCCCTCAGGCCCGGGCGGCTCATGTGGCGCAACCGATCGGGGCAGGAGCAGGCGCCCGCCGGGGCCCCCTCGCCGCCGGCCGGGTCCGGCCCGGGGCCGCGGTTCCGGCCATTCGCGGACCCGCTGGTCGAGGCGGTCGCGGTGGCGCTGATCGGGCGGGGCCTGGAGGAGCGCCGGGTGCGGCGCGGGTTGTCGACCTTCACCGGCGCGGACCGGCGTCACGGCGAGGACGCCGTGCGGGCGACCTTCGTCGTGCCGATGCTCGACGCGCTCGCCGCGCACCTCGCCGGCAATCCCCAGAACCGCGCCCAATGGCCACCGCCCACATGGACGCCGTCCCGGGACGCTGCCGCGGAACGGCAGTCGGTCCGAACACCCGACCGGGCCGGTCGCGAGCGGACCGCGGCGCCGCTGGACCCCGCTCCCGCCGCGCCGGAGAGCTCGGCCCGGGAGACGGCGCCTGCGGGCACGCCTCCACGGACGCCGACACCGCCGAGCTCCCCGCCACGGGACCCGGCTCCCGCCGCTCCCCTCCGGAATCCGGTGCCGTCGAGCCCGGCGCGGCGGCAGCCGGCTGCCGCCGCTCCCCCGCCGCCGGCCGCGGCGGATTCCACGGCCTCGCAAACGTCCGCGCGGAGTGGGAAGGAATCCGCGCGGGACGTCGCGGAGGAGTCGCTGATCGCGCAGCCGTTGGGGGCGTCGGAGACCGGACCCGCGCCGGACGCCGACTTCATGGCGATCGCGGACGTGCTCCAGGAACGGCGCCGGTCGCGGCGCGGGGGGCGGCGTGAGGCGACACCTGCGCGGGGGTCCGGACCGTCGACGGCACGGGCGTCCGGAGCAACGGCAGCCCGCGGGGCCAGGACGGCGCCGACCGGGCGGCCGTCCGCGGCGGCGACGGGGACGTCGGCGTCCGGGGGGTCGGACGACGACGTGATGGCGCTGGCGGACGCGGTTCAGCGGCGGCGGGCGAGCCGGCGCCAACCTGGGCGGCAGTCGGGCTCCAGGGCTCGGAGTCAGCCGTGAAAGTCAGCCGTGAAAGCAGGATTCACCAGCTCGTAACACGGGCTCACGAGGTGGTAACGGTGGTGTAGCCGCGCGGAAATGGCGCTCTCTCATCCTCATTGGGTCAGGTTCAGGTGACCTCCGATTGGCGAGGAGCGCCATGCAGATCGACACTGGAAATACCGCGTGGGTGCTCGCGAGCAGCGCACTGGTGCTGTTCATGACCCCCGGCCTGGCCTTCTTCTACGGCGGCATGGTCCGCACCAAGAACGTGCTCGGCATGCTGATGCAGAACTACGTCGCGATGGGCGTCATCAGCGTGCTCTGGGTGCTGTTCACCTACAGCCTCGCCTTCGGCGTCGACTGGGGCGGCCACGGCGTCATCGGCACGTTCCATTTCGCGGGCCTGGCCCACCCCACCGAGGCGGTCCCCGGGTACACCGGCCCGCTCGCGCAGAGCATCCCCCCGCTGGTGTTCGTCAGCTTCCAGCTGATGTTCGCGATCATCACCCCGGCGCTGATCACCGGCTCCACCGCCGACCGGCTGAAGTTCGGCGGCTTCGTGCTGGCGATCGCGCTGTGGGCGATCCTGGTGTACGCGCCGGTGGCGCACTGGGTGTTCTCGCCGAACGGCTGGCTGTTCAAGCTCGGCGCCGAGGACTTCGCCGGCGGCACGGTGGTGCACCTCAACGCCGGCATCGCGGGCGTCGCGCTGGCGATGGTGGTCGGCCGCCGCCGCAACTGGCCGAAGGAGCCGATGCCGCCGCACTCGCTGCCGCTGACGCTGCTCGGCGCCGGCATGCTGTGGTTCGGCTGGTTCGGCTTCAACGCCGGCTCGGCGCTCGGCGCCAACCAGCTCGCCGCCCAGGCCTTCATCAACACCAACACCGCCACCGCCGCGGCGCTGCTCGCCTGGATCGCGACCGAGAAGCTGCGCAACGGCAAGTCGACCACGCTGGGCGCGGCCTCGGGAGCGGTCGCGGGCCTGGTGGCGATCACCCCGGCGTGCGGCTACGTGAACGCGCTCGGCTCGATCGCGATCGGGCTGATCGCCGGCTGCGTCTGCGCGCTCGCCACCAGCCTGAAGTTCCGCCTGAAGCTGGACGACTCGCTGGACGTCGGCGCGGTGCACCTGGTCGGCGGCGCCACCGGCGCGCTGCTGATCGGCTTCTTCGGGACCTCGTCGGTCGGCGGCGCCGACGGCCTGTTCTACGGCGGCGGCTTCGGCCTGCTCGGCAGGCAGGCGGTGGCCATCCTGGCGGTCGGCGCGTTCTCGTTCGCGGTCACCTTCCTGATTGGCAAGCTGGTCGGCGCGACCATCGGCCTGCGGGTCGACGAGTCGGCCGAGTACCAGGGCCTGGACACCAGCCAGCACGCCGAGACGGCCTACGAGCTGGGCCTGGTGCTGTCGCGCGGGCGCATCACCAGCACCCCGGAGCCGCTCGACGCCCCCGCCCACGCGAGATCCGACGGCTCGACCGAACTTCGGAGACCGGCACTGGGAGCTGACTCGTGAAGCTCATCACCGCGATCGTCAAACCCTTCAAGGTCGAGGACGTCAAGGAGGCGCTCAAGGACGTCGGCGTGGTCGGCATGACGGTGAGCGAGGCCCAGGGCTTCGGCCGGCAGGGCGGCCACACCGAGGTCTACCGGGGCGCCGAGTACACCGTGGACTTCGTCCCCAAGGTGCGCGTGGAGGTCCTGGTCGAGGACGAGCTGGCACGGGACGTGATCGAGGCGCTGGTGAAGGCCGCCAGGACCGGCCAGATCGGCGACGGCAAGGTCTGGGCGGTGCCGGTCGAGGACGTGGTGCGCGTGCGGACCGGGGAGCGTGGCCCCGACGCGCTCTGATCCGACCACGGCCGACCGCACGGCCGAGCGCCCGCAGGGGCACGTCCGCCCAGCCCGGGCGACGCACCCCGGTACCGCGGAAGCGGGCGCGTTCGAGCTGACAGCTGTGCTGGAGGGCCGGTCCCAGGAGGGGCCGGCCCTGCGCGCCGCGCTGGTCGAGGCGGTCGACGGCTGGCTGGAGCGGTTGCTCGGAGACGCCGGCCCAGGCGTCGCGCTGGTGGCGACCGGCGCCTACGGGCGACGCGAGCCGGCGCCCTCCAGCGACCTCGACCTGATGCTGCTGCACGCCGGCGACCGCGAGGAGGAGATCGGGCCGCTGGCCGAGCGGCTCTGGCGGCCCATCTGGGACGCGGGCATGCGGCTGGACCACAGCGTCCGCACGGTGGAGGAGGCGGTCAACGTCGCCGCCGGCGACCTGAAGACCGCCCTGGGCCTGCTCGACGCCAGGTACGTCGCCGGCGACACCGAGCTGGTCGCCGCGCTGCGCGAGCGGGCGCTGGAACGCTGGCGCGCCGGCGCCCGCGAGCGGCTGGAGCAGCTGCGGGAGGCCTGCCGCCGCCGGGCGGAGCGCCACGGCGAGCTGGCCTACCTGCTGGAGCCGGACCTCAAGGAGGCGCGCGGCGGGCTGCGGGACGGGCACGCGGTGCGGGCCATCTCGGCGACCTGGGTGGCGGCCGGCCTGGACCGGCGCGGCCAGGCCGCCTACGGCCTGCTGCTGGACACCCGGCAGGCGCTGCACCTGGAGCTGCTGGCGCGCGACGGCGCGCAGGCCGGGCGCGCTCGCGTCGCCACCGACCGGCTCAGCCTCCAGGAGCAGGACGCCGTCGCGGCACGGATGGGTCAGCCCGGCGCGGAACCGCTGATGCGCGCGGTCCACGAGGCGGGCCGGACGCTGGCGCGGGCGCTCGACCAGAGCTGGCGGCGGGTGGACGCCCGCTACGCCGGACCGGCCGTGCGACGCTGGCGCCGGCCGGTGCGGCGGCAGCTCGGCGCCGAGGTGGTCGCCTACGACGGCGAGGTGCTGCTGGCCGCGGGCGCCGACCTGGCCGCCGACCCCTGGCTCGCGCTGGAGGTCGCGGCGGCGGCGGCCAGCGCCGGCATGCCGCTGGCGGCGCCGACCGTGCGGCGGCTCGAGGCGCGGCCGCTGGAGCTGGCCGCCCGCTGGCCGGCGCGGGCGCGCGAGTCGCTGGTCGCCCTGATTGGCGCCGGCCCCAGCTCGGTCGGCGTGATCGAGGCGCTTGACCAGGCGGGCGTGATGGCCGCGCTGTTGCCGGAGTGGGAGCGGGTGCGCTGCAAGCCGCAGCGCAACCCGTTCCACCGCTGGACGGTCGACCGGCACCTGGTGGAGACCAGCGTGCAGGCGGCCGCGCTGGTACGGCGGGTGCGCCGCCCCGACCTGCTGCTGCTGGCCGCGCTGCTGCACGACATCGGCAAGGGCTGGCCAGGCGACCACTCGGCGACCGGCGCCCGCCTGGCGGCCGAGATCGGCGGCCGGCTCGGCCTGCCGGCCGGAGACCGCGCCGTGCTGTCCGAGCTGGTCCGCCACCATCTGCTGCTGGTCGACACCGCCACCCGCCGGGACCTCGACGATCCCGCCACCGTGCGGGCGATCGCCGAGGCGGTCGGCGATCCCGGCACGCTCGCGCTGCTCCACGCCCTCACCGAGGCGGACGCGCGCGCGACCGGCCCGACCGCCTGGACGCCCTGGAAGGCCCGCCTGGTCGACGACCTGGTGGCCCGCGTGACCGAACGGATCGAAGGCCGCCCCGCGCCGCCGCCCGGCCGGGGAACGCCGGACGTCCACGAG
>DASVXQ010000549.1:0-3207 GCA_036392615.1 Actinomycetes bacterium
ATGCCCAACACCGACCCGGTGGCCGACAACGCCGGCGTGGTCGAGATGGTCGCCGCCCGCGGGCGCGAGGTCGGCCTGGTCGACGTCTTCCCGGTCGGCGCGGTGACCCTCGGCCAGCGCGGCGAGGAGCTGGCCGAGCTCGGCGCCATGGCGCACTCGGCCGCGCGGGTCGACTGCTTCTCCGACGACGGCCACCCCATCCGCGAGGCGCGCCTGCTGCGGCTGGCGCTCGACTACGCCCAGGCGTTCGACGCGGTGATCGCCGACCACGCCGAGGACGCCTCGCTGACCGACGGGGCTCAGATGCACGAGGGCGAGGTCTCCGCGATCCTCGGCCTGCAGGGCTGGCCGGCCGCCGCGGAGGAGATGGTGGTCGCCCGCGACCTGCTGCTGGCCGAGCTGACCGGCGGGCGGCTGCACCTCTGCCATCTGTCCACCGCCGGCTCGGTGACGCTGGTGCGCGCCGCCAAGGCCCGCGGGGTGCAGGTCACCGCCGAGGCCGCGCCGCACCACTTCAGCCTCACCGACGAGGCGGCGCGCAGCTTCGACCCGGTCTACAAGGTCAACCCGCCGCTGCGCTCCAAGGCCGACGTCGAGGCGATCCGCGAGGGGCTGGCCGACGGCACGATCGACGCCATCGCCACCGACCACGCGCCGCACGCCCGCGAGGACAAGGAGGTCGAGTGGGCCAGCGCGCCGCCCGGCATGCTGGGGCTCGAGACCGCCCTGGCGCTGACCGTCACCGAGCTGGTCGAGCCCGGCTGGCTGCGGCTCGACCAGGCGGTCGAGCGTCTGGCCGCCGGCCCGGCGCGCTGCCGCCGGCTGCCCGGCCACGGCGGCCCGGTGGTGGCCGGGGCGCCCGCCAACCTCACCGTGTTCGACCCGGCGGCGGCCTGGACGGTCGAGGGGCCGAAGCTGGCCAGCCGCGCGCGGAACACGCCGTACCATGGCCGCCAGGTGCGAGGGCGGGTGGTGCACACGCTGCTGCGGGGCGACTTCACGGTCCGCGGCGGGAAGGCGGTCCGGTGAGACGGAGGGGTCCGGGGAACCCCGAGGGGGTGCCCCGGTCGGTCGGGAGGGGTCCGGGGAACCCCGAGGGGGTGCCCCGGTGAGCTGGCTGTACGGGGTGCTGGCGGTGGCGGTCGTGGCGGCGGCCGCGGCGGTCCTGGTGCTCGGCGCCATGCGCCGCACCGCCCGGCGTCAGCAGGCCGGCCTGCCGGAGCTGCCCCACTGGGACGCGTCCGACCGCCCGCTGCTGGAGGCCAGGGTCGCCCGCTACCTCGGCACCACCTACGCGCCCTCGCCGGTGCGGCGCTTCTCCGGCCGCGGGCTGCTCGGCCGCGGCGTGGTCGACCTGACGCTCGACCGGCGCGGGCTGCGGGTCGCCGGCGGCCGACCGGGCGACTGGGGCGTGCCGGCCGCCGACCTGCGGGGCGTCGAGGTGACCAGCCATCACGCCGGCAAGGTCGTCTACGCGCGGCGCGTGCTGGTGGTCGACTGGCAGCTCGGCGAGGTCGTGCTGCGCTCCGGCTTCGTGCTCGACGACGAGCCGGCGGCGCACGCCTTCGCGGAGCGCCTGGGTGCGGTGGCCGCCGGCGGGGAGGTGCTGCGGTGAAGCCGGTCCCCGCGCTGCTCGCCCTGGAGGACGGCACCGCCTTCCGCGGCACGGCCTTCACCCCGGCGCCGTTCACCGTGGCCGCCGAGGTGGTCTTCAACACCGCCATGAGCGGCTACCAGGAGGTCCTCACCGACCCGTCCTACCGCCGGCAGATCGTCTGCATGGCCGCGCCGGAGGTGGGCAACTACGGCACCAACCCGGAGGACGCCGAGTCCGACCGCATCCAGGTGACCGCCTTCCTGGTGCGCGAGGCCGCCCGGCGGCCGTCGAACTGGCGCGCCCGGCGGAGCCTGGCCGAGGAGCTGGAGGCCGCCGGCGTCCCAGGGGTCGAGGGGCTCGACACCCGCCGGCTGGTGCGCCACCTGCGCGACGCCGGCGCGATGCGCGGCGCGCTCTCCACCGAGGTGCTCGACCAGGCCGAGCTGCGGCGGGTCGCGCTGCAGGCGCCCGACCCCAACGGCCTGGCCCTGGTCGACGAGGTCACCCGCGAGGCGCCGCTGGAGCTGGAGCCCGACGGCGAGGAGCGCTTCCGGGTCGCTCTGTACGACTTCGGCGCCAAGCGCAACATCTCCCGGCGGCTGCGCCGGCTCGGCACCCGGGTGCTGGTGGTGCCGGCCGCCACCCCGGCGGAGCAGGTGCTGGCCTGGGAGCCCGACGGCGTGATGCTCTCCAACGGCCCGGGCGACCCGGCGACCGTGGGCCACGGCGTGCGCGCCAGCGCGGAGCTGCTCGGCCAGGTGCCGGTGTTCGGCATCTGCCTCGGTCACCAGCTGCTCGGCCAGGCGGTCGGCGGCCGCACCGTGCGGCTCAAGTTCGGGCACCGCGGGGTGAACCAGCCGGTGGTCGAGGTGGCCAGCGGCCGGGTCGCGGTCACCAGCCACAACCACGGCTTCGCGGTCGACGCCGACAGCCTGCCGGCCAGCGCCAGGGTGACCCACCGCAACGCCAACGACGGCGTGGTCGAGGGGCTCGAATGCCTCGACGTGCCGGCGTTCTCGGTGCAGTACCACCCGGAGGCCGCCCCCGGCCCCCACGACGCCCACCCGCTGTTCGAGCGCTTCGCCGCGCTGATGACGGGTCAACGCCGCCGCTAACCGGCGGGGAGGAGGACGGCATGGCAGAGCAGCGCACCTTCCGCGCCCTCGGCGGGGTCGACAGGGGCGAGCGGGCGCCCGACGGCGCCGCCGCGGCCGAGGCGCTCCGGCAGGAGTTCGACCGCGTGCTGGCGCTCAAGGGCAGCCTGCGCGGCGAGGCCGAGGCGGGCGTCTCGCCCACCGGCCGGCGCACCACCGCCAGCGACGAGGCCAAGCTGCGCACCCTGGTCGCCAGCGTCGAGGGCGCCAGCCGCTTCGCCATCAAGCTCGGCCTGCTGAGCCCCGGCCAGGTGCGCGCCCTGTGGGTCGAGGCGATGGCCAGGGGCCTGTTCGACGGCTGGGACGCCGGCCAGTCCGCCTACGCCCACGGCGCCACGGGCGGAGAGGACGGCTAGTGCCGCTGCGCGAGGACCTGCGCTCCATCCTGGTCATCGGGTCGGGGCCGATCGTGATCGGCCAGGCGGCCGAGTTCGACTACTCCGGGACCCAGGCCTG
>DASVXQ010000550.1:0-5092 GCA_036392615.1 Actinomycetes bacterium
GTTCGCTTCCGTCTGCTCCACCAATTCCAGGGCCTGCTCATGGTCCTGGGCGTTGCCCGGCAGCACCAGCGCGGCCGTGATGAGCTGGCTGTCGGGGTCGACCGCAATGGCGCCCTTGTGGCCCTCGAAGCGGCGCGTCGCGCTCTTGCGGCCATGGCGCATCTCCGGGTCGTGCACCGACACGACCCGGTCCGGGCTGACGCCGGACCGGATGGCGGCCCCGTCCGGCCGGCGCTCGATGTCCTGCACCAGCAGCTGCAGCAGCAGGTCCGCCGCTTGCCGCAGGCGCGCGTGCGCGGGCGCTGCGGGCGGCAGGCCGGCGCGAGCGTGCCGGGCCAGCTCGAGCAGGCGGTCGGCATCGGCGACGACGCGACCCAGGAAGGCGTCCCGCGCCGGCGGGTCGTCCCAGTCGATCGCCGCCGCGCCCTTCAGGCTGGTGCCGCAGTACCGGGCCAGGCCCTGCTCCGCCGCCCAGTCCTCGGCGGGGCGCCCGGCCTGGGCGGCCAGCGCCCGCACGAGTTGGCCGATCCCGTCGGCCAACAGGGTGTCGGTGTCCTTGACCGCACCGCGACCCAGGATAGTGCTGGTGTCCAGCACCGCCTTGACCTTGCGCTGGCGGAAGTAGCCCGTCTGGCGGGCGAAGGCCAGGCTGCGCTGGAAGACCGCCCGCACCTGGTCGTGCAGGATCAGCTGGGCGCGGAACAGCTGCAGCGTGCTCTTGGCGCAGGGCCGCTCCTCCAGGCCGATGCCCAGCGCCACCTTCCAGCGCAGGTCGAAGTCCGCCCGCGCTTTGGCCTCCTCATCCGAGACGCCGTCGTACGTCTGGAGCAGCAACGCCGTGGCCAACAGGCTCGGCGGGACGCTCGGGCGCCCATTGTTGACACAATAGCGGGCGGCGAAGTCCTCGTCCCGGAACAGGTGCTCACGCTGGCAAGCCAGCAGGCCGGAGAACGAGTCCCGACCGACGTGCTCCAGATACGGATGATCGGCTCCAGACGACTCAGATTGGGCCGAGCGCTTCCCCAGCATCGCACGCACCCCCTCGCTCCTTCGCGAGGAGTGTACCGAAGGTTACCGCTCCCCCGAGGCTTTTCGGCCGCACTTCTAGTACTAGTTCCCGGTGCGAAATGCCCGATTTCCTAGCGCTGATGCGGCAAAACGGCCATTTCGCACCGCCGGGTGGTGCCTCGGGGCCGCCCCCGGCGCGGCTGCCCCAGCGAGGTGCTGGCTGCCTACGCCGCCCGCCGGTTGGCCCGGGCCGGCCGCCGCGCCTGGCTCCGGGCGATCTGCGCCAGGTTGTGGGCGACGACGCCCCAGCCGACCCAGCGCCCCATCCCCACCGCTCCATGGTCGCGGCACCTCTCCAGCCCGTAATCCCGCTGCAAGACGTGGATCCGCCCCTCGATGCCCGCCCGGAACCGGAACCCGCGCTTGAACCAGCGCTGGCGCTCGTGCTGCTGCCGCTCCCGCGAGAGCCGGCCGGTCTTGGGCAAGACGACGCGCTTGACCCCCGCCTGGCGCGCCAGCGCTTCATTCTCCGGCGAGTAGAGCCCCCGGTCCCCGGCCAGCACGTCGGGCGCCCGCGCGAACCGCTGCCGATGGGCCTCGAGGCTGCGCGGCAGGTGGGGATGTTCCAGGCCGACGTCGTCGAGGAGCTCGTAGCGGCTGATGATGCCGCCCTCGACCTCGTCGAGTAGCAGCTTGCGCCCGAACTCGGTCGGCTGGCCCGCTTTGTGGCGCCGGATGACCTGGGTGTGCGGCTCGAAGAGGCTGAGGAGCTTCTCCTCACTGGGCACCGCCTCGCCCTGTAAGACGCGGCGGGTGGCTTGCTCGATCGCCTGCTCGAGGAGGGGCACGACGTGGTCGAGGCGCTCGACCAGCCGCTGGGCTGCCGCGTCGGCCTGCCCCTGCAACGCCGTCCGCACCCGCGCGGCTTGCGCCCGGCTGGCCCGGGCGATGTCGACGAGGCGCGCGTAGGCCTGCCGCAGCTCCTCGGCGGCCTGCTCGCCGTGGCGGCGCGCCACCCGATGCAGCTGCTGAGCCAACCGCCGCACGCTGCGCGTGCGGGTGCGGAACGCCTCCTTGCCTAGCTCGACCTGCTCGCCCAGCACGGTCTTGGCCCGGCGCAGCAGCCGGCTGAGGACGCGGACCCCATCGCCGAGGATCCGACTGTCGGTCGGGTGATGGATGTCGGTCGCCACCACCGTCGCATCGATGCGCAGCTTGCGGCCCCGGGTGACCTGGAGCGACCGGGCCAGCTCGACCACGCGGTCGTTGAGCGCGGCGACGGTCTCCGGGCCGATGAGATTGGCCCAGCGCAGCAGCGTGGTGTCGTCGGGCACCGGCTCCAGATACACCCGGCAGAACTGGCGCAGCACCAGGCTGTCGCCGACGAGGCGCTCGGTCTGCTCATAGCTCCAATTGTAGAGGCGCTTGACGACGAGGAGGCGCAGGATGACCTCGACCGGGGTGGAGTGGCGCCCGCGCGTGGCGGTGTGCGGGCGGCGCCGCACCAAGTCGGCGCGCACGCGCTGGAACAACGCGTCGTCGTCCAACAATTGGTCGAGCTGCGCGAGTTCGGGGTCGAGTTGCAGCTGGAGCTTGGGCACCAGGGCGAAGAGGTCCTGCGGGGCGTAGCGGTCGCGCAACATGGGCCACCTCCGGGCGGGCCAGCTCACACCGTCACGCCACCAGCAGCAGATTCCTTGCCACTAAGCCAAAAATGGGGCCCATTTCGCACCGCGAACTAGTACTAGATTCCGGTGCGAAACCCCACGGCGCTGCGGAGGACTGCAGTACGGCAGCGGCCTGTGGCTTGCGAAGGCCAGCGGCAGGAGATGACTCGCCGCTGGAGGTGCCGCATGTTGCGTGACCGCTACACGCCGCTCAACCTCTTCGAGCTGGTGCCGACGTTGAGCATGGCGATGGAGCCGGTCCTCGCCCAGCTCGACACCCTGCTCGACGACGATACCCTCTTCCAGGCGGTCAAGGCCGATCTCGCGCGGCGGCGTCCGCGCACCCCGATCGACGGGCGGCCGTCGACGCCGGTCGAGGTCGTGCTGCGGATGCTCGTCATCAAGCACCTCTATGGCTGGAGTTACGAGCAGACCGAGCAGTGGGTCGCCGACAGCTTGGTCTTGCGCCAGTTCTGCCGCGTCTACGCCGAACGGGTGCCCGACGACACCACGCTCATCCGCTGGGCCAACCGCATCCAGCCGGCCACCCTCCACGCCCTGCTCGACCACCTCGTCGGCCTCGCCCAGCAACTCAAGGTGACCCGCGGGCGCAAGCTGCGGCTCGACGGGACCGTGGTCGAGACGAATATCCACCACCCGACCGATAGCACCTTGCTCCATGACGGCGTGCGTGTGCTGAGTCGGACGCTCACCAAGGCCAGGGTGGTCTTGCAGGATACCGCCGGGCTCGCCCGCGGCGCCTTCCGCGATCGCACCCGCAGCGCCAAGCGGCAGATGAAACGGATCATGGAGGCCGCGCGCCAGCGCGGCGAGCCGGCCGAGCCGGCCATGCAGGGCGCCTATCGCCGGCTGCTCGACATCGCCGAGACCGTGCGGGACCAGGCCCGGCGGGTGGGCGCGGCGTTGCGCGAGCGGGCGACGGACGGGTCGCAGCGGGTGGCCGACACCTTGGACCGCTATGTGCCGCTGGTGGAGCGCGTCATCGCGCAGACCACGCGGCGGGTGCTCTGCGGCGAGGCGGTGCCGGCCGCGGAGAAGCTCGTCAGCCTCTTCGAGCCGCACACCGCGATCGTGCGCAAGGGCAAGCCGGGCCGGCCCACCGAGTTCGGCCGGGTCCTCTGGCTGGACGAGGTGGAGGGCGGGCTCATCACCCGGTACGCGGTGCTGGAGGGCAATCCCCCCGAAGCCGACCAACTCCCCCACAGCCTGGCGCACCATCGGCGGGTGTTCACGCACCCACCCCACTTGCTCGCCGGGGATCGCGGCGTCCACTCCCCGGCGAACGAGCGCGAGGCCGCGGCGCAGGGCGTCAGGCGGGTGGTGCTGCCCAAGCCGGGCGCGAAGTCGGCCAAGCGCCTCGCGCACGAGCGGCAGCGCTGGTTCCGGCGGGGCCACGACTGGCGGTCGGGCATGGAAGGGCGGATCAGCGGCCTCAAGCGCCGGCACAAGCTGGACCGGTGCCGCTATCACGGCGACGAGGGCATGGAGCGGTGGGTCGGCTGGGGGATCCTCGCCCACGACCTGCGGGTCATCGCCCAGGCGACCGCCCGCTGATGTGGTCGCACCGAGCACGTACCTGCCCCCTGAACTCGCTGCCCCACCACGAGCCGGCGCACCACGCCGGGACGAGCCTCCCAGTAGGGTTTCGCACCAGAATCTAGTACTATACGGAGGACGGCGCCAGCGCATGGGCTGCGCGGTGCTGGTCGGCACAGTCCCAGACCATCCCCGGAATCCCGGCGCGGCAGGAGGACTCGCATGCGAGAGCGGATACTCCTCGGTGACCTCCCTACTCAGGATGCCGACCTGCTCGGGCGGCTGACGGCCTACTTCGACACGCTCGATGACCGGCTGAGGCAAGGCCAGGGCTGGCTGATCTTCAACTCGGGCAGCGACCGCGGCGCGCGCATCGTCGCCTTCATCCTCGGCCGCCTCAACCAATACCGCCCGTACTTCTCCTACTACCATCTGCCCTGGCGCGACTTCGCGCTCCACGCCTACCTCAGCACGGTCGAACTGCCCAAGGACGTGCCGCTGCTGGAGCAGGACGAGGAGGACAGCCCGCGCCGCCGCGAGTACACCATCGCCACCAGCGTGGCGACCGCGACCTCCTTCCACCTCAAGCACGCCGACCTCGTCGTCCTCAGCAACATCCACCCCTCGCAGTTCCACGAGACCCTCGTCCTCAGCGAGACGGCCACCGAGCGCACCGCGCGCCGTCGCGCGACCATCGCGCTGACGCCGCACGACCCCTGGACGCTCGCCAGCGCCTTCGCCGGCGCCGATCCCAGCAGCACCACCTGGCGGCGCTTCTACGACGCGATGCACCGGACCAGCCTCATCGCCATCTAGGCAGGACTGAGGGCTGAGGACTGAGGACTGAGTGAGCGGGCGCA
>DASVXQ010000551.1:0-3094 GCA_036392615.1 Actinomycetes bacterium
TCGACCCGGCCAACGCGGCCGAGCGGCTGGCCGCGCTCGGCTTCGCCAACCCCGAGCGGGCGCTCGCCCACCTGCACGCGCTCACCGCCGGGCTGACCCGCCGGGCGACCCTGCTGCGCGCGATGCTGCCGGTGATGCTCACCTGGCTGGCCGACACGCCCGACCCGGACGGCGGGCTGGCCGCGCTGCGGGTGCTCGCCGAGCGGCTCGGCCACCGCGACGCCTTCTTCGGCACGCTGCGCGACAACCCCTCGGTGGCCGAGCTGGTCTGCCGGGTGCTCGGCACCTCGCGGCTGCTCGGCGACCTGCTCGCCCGGCACCCGGAGCTGCTCACCGCCATGGCCCACGAGGGCGGCCCCGGCCCGGCGCGCGACCCCGGCGAGCTGCGCCAGGAGGCGCTGGCGGTGGTGGCGCACCACGAGGCGCCGGCGGCGGCCTTCGACGCGTTGCGGCGCTTCCGCCGGCGGGAGCTGCTCCGGGTGGCCGTGCGCGACCTGGAGGGCGAGGTGCCGGTGGAGCGCGTCGGCGCCGAGCTGACCGCCGTGGCCGAGGCGTGCCTGGAGGCGGCGCTCGAGGTCGCCACGCGGGCGGCGGCGCCCGGACCGAAGGTCGAGCTGGCGGTGCTCGGCCTGGGCAAGCTCGGCGGGGCGGAGCTGAACTACGTCTCCGACCTCGACGTGATGGTCTGCCACGCGCCGGTCGGTGAGCTGGCGCCGGACAAGGCGGCGCGGCTCGCCGAGGGCGTGGTCCGCGAGCTGGTCGCCGGCCTCGGCTCGGTCACCCCGGAGGGCACCGCCTTCCGGGTCGACCTCGGCCTGCGGCCGGAGGGCCGCAACGGGCCGCTGTCACGCACCCTGCCCAGCTACGCCGCCTACTGGGACCGCTGGGCGGAGCCCTGGGAGCGTCAGGCGATGCTGCGCCTGCGCCCGGTGGCCGGCAGCCGCGAGCTGGGCGAGCGCTTCCTCGCCGAGGCCGGGCGGCGGGTGTTCCCGCAGCGGCCGGACGCCGGGATGGTCGCCGCCGTGCGCCGCATGAAGGCCAGGGTCGAGTCGGAGCGGCTGCCCGCCGGGGCCGACCCGCGCCTGCACCTCAAGCTCGGGCCCGGTGGGCTGGCCGACGTCGAGTGGACCGTGCAGCTCCTCCAGCTGCAGCTCGGCGGCGCCCGGCCACAGGTGCGCTCGCCCGGCACCCTGGCGGGCATCGCCGCGCTGCGGGATGCCGCTGCGCTCAGCCAGGTCGAGGCCGGCTGGCTGGCCGACGCCTACCGGCTCTGCCTGCGGCTCCGCAACCTCGGCTTCCTGGTCACCGGGCGGCCGGTGGACTCGCTGCCGACCGACCGCGCCGTGCTCGAGCGGCTCGCCGAGGCGATGGGGGAGCCGGTCGGCGGCCGCCAGCGCCTCCTGGAGGCCTATCGCCGCGCCACCCGCCGCGCCCGCCGCGTCGTCATGACCCGGTTCTGGGGGGAGCGGGGGTAGGGCCGGGTCGGGCCCCGCCGGGCGCCCCGGCCTGCTCCCGGCCTGGTGTCCACAACCTTCCTTGTGCGAGTCCCCGGGCGGCGGGCGACGGGATACTCTTGGTGGCAGGCAGGGAGCTGCCGATTCGTCTCTCCGGGTCCCTGGCAACCGAGTTTGGGAGCAATTGCGTCAAATGGATCGACCCATCGTCGTCGCCGACCGGATCGTCACCGCCAGCGCCGTCGTCGCCCTGGAGTCCAGCGTGCTCGCCCAGGGCCTGCCGTCACCGGCCAACCTCGAATCCGCCGAGGCCCAGTCCCTGGCCGTGTCCAAATCGGGCGCCGAGCCGGCGGTGGTGGGCGTCATCGGCGGCCGCATCGTGGTCGGCGCGGACACCGACCAGGTCCACGCGCTCGCCTCGCGCCGGGGCACCTGGAAGGTCACCGTCCGCGACCTGCCTTACGTGGTGACCCGCAAGCTCGACGGCGCGACCACCGTGTCGGCCACCGCGTTCGCCGCCGAGCGCGTCGGCATCGAGGTGATGGCCACCGGCGGGATCGGCGGGATCCACTTCGGCACCGCCGACGTGTCCGCCGATCTGCCGCAGCTCGCCCGCTCCAAGCTGGTGGTGGTCTGCTCCGGCCCCAAGCACGTGGCCGACGCGGCCGCCACGCTCGAATGGCTCGAGACCTGGGGGGTGCTGGTGGTCGGCTACCGCACCGACCGCCTCCCCGGCTTCCTGGCTCGCGGCAGGCTGCCCCTGGAGCACGTGGTCAACAACGTCGACGAGGTGGTCGAGCTGCTGCGCGTCCGGCGGGCGCTCGAGTCCACCGGCGCGCTGGTGCTGGTCCAGAACCCGCCCGCGTCGGCCGCAATGGACGCCGACGAGCTCGCCGAGCTGGCCGCCGAGGGCGCCTCGGCAGCCCGCAACGCCGGCGTGGTCGGCAAGGCGCGAACACCCTTCGAGCTGGACTGGCTGCACCGGCGCACCGGCGGGCGCAGCCTGACCGCCAACCTCGCCCTGCTGGAGGCCAACGCCGAGCTGGCGGGCGAGGTCGCCTCGGCGCTGGCGCTCGACTAGCGCCGGCTCCGGCGCCGGCGGCCGCGAACCGGCCGGGACGGCGGCGACCGGTTCGGCCGGCTACCGGTTCGGCCCGCTCCGCGTCGGCGTCGTGCCGGACCGGGCCGCCTGGTGGGCCCGCTCGAGGCCGTCGAGGATCAGGTCGAGCCCCCAGAGGAACTCGTTCCCGTAGTCGTAGCCGGGCCGCAGGACGTGCTCGACGGCGATCTCGGTGAGATGGGGGAGCTCTTCGGCCGGGCGCTGCCGCAGGATGTCCTCCGCCACCGCCGCGGCCTCCTCCGCGGTGCCGAACGGCAGGCTGGCCTCCTGCAGCGCGAAGCCGTAGATGTAGCTGTCCAGCAGGGAGTACGCGTGGGCGGCCAGCTCGACCGGGAAGCCCGCGCCCCGGAGGATCCCGAGGACCGCGTCGTGGTGGCGGAGGTTACCTTACGTCGTAAGGCTCCGCCAGGGCGGAGTCACCGAGGGGACCGGGGAGGCCACCATGCGGGCAATCGTCCAGGACGCCTACGGCCGCGCGGACGTCCTGCAGCAGCGGGACGTCGCCGAGCCGCGGATCGGC
>DASVXQ010000552.1:0-4189 GCA_036392615.1 Actinomycetes bacterium
CCGTAGGTGACCACCGACTCGCGCAGCACCACCGCGGCGGCGATGGCGACCGCGCCGATGGTGGTGGCCGGCGAGGTGTAGTGCAGCTTGTCGTAGACGCCGCGCATCACCAGCACGCCGAGGCAGCAGGCCAGCTCGACGCCCACGCCGAAGACCAGCAGCGCGGTTGCGACGACCTCCCGGGGGGTCATCCCCAGCGCTCCAGGAAGCGGGCGAACACCAGGCCGCCGGCGAAGGTCAGCAGCGCCAGCGCGAGCGCCAGGTCGAGGTAGATGCCCCGGCGGTAGCCGACCGCCAGCAGCAGCAGCACCAGCGCGTCGATGGTGCCGGCCATCGACAGCCCCACCAGCCGCTCGGTCGGCTCGCCGCGCAGGCAGACGACCCCGCAGGGGACCAAGCCGGCCAGCAGCGCCAGGGCCGCCACCAGCCACTCATTCACCAGGGCATCGCTCCGTTCCCGTCCGCCGACGTGCCGGCCATGGCCCAGAGTGAACCACACCACCATGGCCGAGGCGCACCTGGAACCTGCCGGGGCCGCCCCGGCCAGGGCCGGTCAGAGCAGCTCGGCGATGGCGCGAGCGGCGCGTGCGGCGCCGTCGGTCTCGACCGGCAGGTAGTCCACCGGCCGGCCGATCTCCGCCGCGATCGCCGCGGCGATGGCGTCGGGATCGCTCGTCTCGTAGTCCATCCGCCTGCCGGCCCGGTGGCGGTCGAGCCGCCAGGCCACGTGGAAGCGCTGCTCGAAGTGGTGGGCGAGCGGGAAGTAGAGGAAGGGCCGGCGGTTGGCGGTCAGCTCCATGCAGGTCGCCAGGCCCCCCTGGACCACCGCGAGGTCGCAGGCGGCCAGGTGCCGGTACAGGTCGGGGACGAACGCCCGCACCTCCAGGCCCGGGCTGGACGGCAGGCTGGCGGGGTCGATGCGCGGGCCGGCCACCACGATCATGCGCAGCTCGGGGACCGCCCGCTTGGCCAGCGGGAAGGCGGCGATCACCTTGCGCAGCAGCGGGCCGCCGACGCCGGAGCCGCCCACGGTGACCAGGCAGACGCGCTCGCCGGGGCGGTAGCCCAGCCCGGCCCGCAGCGCCTCGGTGTCGGCCAGCTCGGCGGCGTCGTAGCCGGTGATGTAGCCGCAGAAGTCGTAGTGCGCGGCGGTCCAGTCGCGGATCGCCGGGAGGCCCGGCCCGAAGCGCTCGGGCACCACGTCCTCGGGGTTGCCGACGAAGATGGCGCGGTCGCGCACCCGCGGGAAGCGGGCGATGTGCTCGATCATCTCGGCGTTGTAGTCGGCGGTGACGGCGGCCTCGTGGTCGCCGCCGTCGGGCATCGGCAGCCAGCCGACGAAGTCGGTCATCCAGGTGAAGGCGGTCCGCTTCAGCTCGGGGTTCTCGTGCAGGAGCCGGTCGACGTCCCAGGCCTCGTCGCCGACCACCAGGTCGTAGCCGCCGTCGGCGACGGCGTCGTGGAACACCATGAAGTTGCTCAGCAGGATCTCGTCCATGCGCCGGATCGCCTGGAAGGCGTGCAGGTCGTGCCCGGTGGCCTCGGACTCGATGTGGGCCGACTCGTTGGCCAGCAGCGCGGAGGCGGGGTGGACCCGCTCGCCCTCGGTCTCGAGCACGCGGGTGACCGGGTCCTGCGCCAGCCAGTCGATCTCCAGCTCGGGACGCAGCCCCCGCAGCTGCTTGGCGATGGCCACGTCACGGCGGGCATGGCCGAGCCCGATGGGGGAGGAGACGTACAGCGCCTTGGGGCATCGGCGAGCCAGCGCGTGGGTCCAGCGGCGGCTGGCCGGCCGGGCGGCGGGCGGGCCGAGCGAGGCGATGAACTCGCGCAGCAGCAGGTTGAAGCGGACCGGGTCGCGGACGTGCGGCGCGTGGCCGCTGCCTTCGAAGGTCACCAGCTGGCCGGCGGAGAGCTCCGCCAGCGTGGCCCCGGCGGCATGCGGCCGGACGGCGTCCGCGTCGCCGTGGACCACCAGCACGGGGCAGCGCAGCCGGCGGGCCGCGTCGGCGGCGGCCTCGGGATCCGACACCGGGCCGCCGAGCCGGACCCGGGCCAGCTGGGTGGCGATCAGCGTCTCGGCGTCGGTCTCCAGCCCCCAGGCGACCGCGTCCTCGATCGGCTTGGTCGAGTGCGGCTCGCTGAACACCTTGGCGAAGAAGAACTCCAGGAACTCGCGGTACCGCTCGCGCCAGTAGTGCTGGTTGAACTTGGCCCATCCCTCGGTGGTGTCCAGCCGGCCGGTGAACGAGTGCACCTCGCGCTCGGGCAGGGTGGCCAGCGGCAGCGCGGCGCCGACGAAGACGATCCCGGCCACCCGGTCGGGGTGGAAGGCGCCCAGCTCCAGCGCCCAGAACGAGCCGGCCGACAGCGCCACCAGCACCGCCCGGCCGGTCCCGGTGGCGTCCATCACCGCCAGGGCGTCGGCCGCGAACTCGCTCGTCCGGTACGCCTCGGCGCCCACGGGACGGTCGGAGCGGCCGTTGCCGCGGCCGTCGAAGGTCACCACCCGGTGGCGGCGCGCCAGGTCGGGGACCTGGAGCTTCCAGTGGCGCGAGTGGATGATCGACCAGGTCGGCAGCAGCAGCACCGTCGGCTCGCCGGCGCCGAACACCTCGTAGTGCAGCTTGACGCCGTCGCGCTCGACGAAGCCGTCTTCGGTCGGTTGGCACGCGCGCATCGCCCTCATCCCCCCGGAGCGGGTCGCTCCTCCTCGAGCTGCCTGATGATCAAGCCGATCCGCCGCAACGCCGAGCGGATCGGGTAGGCCTGCCGGTCGAAGCCCAGCAGGAGCAGTGCCTCGGCGCCGATGAAGCTGCTGCCGATGAGCGCGGCCGCCTCCTCCGGGGTGAACGGGCCGAGCGGCCCGTAGCGCTCCTCGGCCTCGCGGGCCACGGTGACCAGCAGCGCGTGCCAGCCGTCGAGCAGGTCGCGGACGGCCTCGCGGACCTGCTGGTTGGACCATCCCGCCGCGATCATCTCCTGCAGCACGCGCACGTAGCCGGACTCGAGGTCGTCCTCGAGGTAGTCGCAGGCCTGCTCGTAGCGCTTCCAGAGCGGGACGTTGCCCTGGGCGTACATGCGGGTCTGCCGGTCGAGGCGGCGGCGGTTCTCCTCTTCGAGCACGGCCAGGATCAGGCCGCCCTTGGAGCCGAAGTGGTAGTGGAGTTGGCTGAGCGGCACGCCGGCCTCGGCGGCGACCTTCCGGGTCGACAGGCCGGCGTAGCCGTCGGCGAGCAGCCGGTCGCGTGCGGCCTCGATGATCAGCGTGCGGGTGTCCACGGCATCACCTTCGTGCTGGCCTTGCATGTGAGGTCTGGTGTGGGCCCTTGGTGCGGGTCCCTTCCGGGTGGCCCGGGTTGCTGGCCTCGGTGTGGGCCTGGTTGCCGTCCTTTACCCCTGCCCGGGCAATCGGTCGATCGACCGGTCTTGACAATACCCCATCTGCTGCAAAGAATGCATCTGTTCGGTCGAACGATCGAATGAATTGCGGATGGGCGGAGCGCCCGTGGCCCGGAGGTGTGTGTCATGTCCCAGACGACCGATCCGACCTTCTATCGCAGTCCTGGCGCGGCGATCGCCGCACCGCCCGAGCGGCTGGCGTATGTGGCCGCGTTCGACCCGACCGGCCAGGCCAACGACGTCATGACCGTGCTCGACGCCGATCCGGCGTCGTCGACCTATGGGCAGGTGGTCGGCTGGAGCGAGCTGCCCACCGCGGGCAACGAGCTGCACCACTTCGGCTGGAACGCCTGCGCCAGCGCGCTGTGCCACCACGGCAACGGCCACGACCACGCCGGCCCCCTGGAGCGGCGCTACCTGATCGTCCCTGGCCTGCGCTCCTCCAACACCTACGTCATGGACACCAAGCCCGACCCGCGCAACCCGACCGTGGTGCAGACCATCGAGGCCGACGAGCTGGCCCAAAAGGCCGGCTACTCCCGCCCGCACACAGTGCACTGTGGACCTGGCGGGATCTTCCTGTTCTCGCTCGGCGGCGCCAATGGCAACGACGGGCCGGGCGGTGTGGCGCTGCTGGACCACGACACCTTCGAGGTCATCGGGGCGTGGGAGCTGGACCGCGGCGACCAGTGGTTTGGCTACGACGGCTGGTGGCACCTGCACCACGACACCGTGATCACCTCGGAGTGGGCCACCCCCTCGATGGTCGAGAACGGCCTGGACCCCC